>CACMTR010000001.1 GCA_902616715.1 uncultured SAR86 cluster bacterium | reverse complement strand
TTTGCCGTGAAAATAGTAAGCTCCAAAAAATAAAATAAATCCTACTAAGCCATTGAAAGTAGCCCAAAGCATTACCGAGTTATTCATCCTTTGAGGAAAGAACCATGTTAATTCACGAGATGATGCCTCAGGAAAAAGTATTTTTGCCACTTCAACCATCGGAATAAAAGTTACACAAGCTATTCCAGCACCAATGAAAAATAAAGACCAAAATATTATTCTTCCTTTTTTGCCGGTGGGAGGTAAAGCTGGCGGTACTGTTTTTTTTATATCCATAAAAAAAGGCAAGTTAAGTAAAACTCTTGTAAGAGGTAGAAGCATTACTAGAGAGACAATCATGCTAATTAAGGTCATTAGTTCTTTCCAATGCCATATTTGATTACTTGAGCTAATTTTAGGATTTAGTTGAAATGATTTTTCAAAAAACTCAAGCTGGTTTTGCATGGCTTCAAAATTGTAAGGTTGAAAAGGGTGAAGCAACGGCTCGTTGTGAACTATTCTGAGTGATCTATCATCAAGAGACCCATAAAACTTTCCAATCTCTACTTCAGTCTCACCCTGAGAGCTTCCATGTATACCCCAATTGATAAATCTTATAGATTCAGGCGCAATTTTCATGTTTGTAGAGTCCCAACCAGAAAGTTCATTCCTAAAGCCTCCTTCGTCATAAAGCGCATAACTGACCCCTGCGTTGGATTGAATATTTTTTAAAATGTTATCTCTAAGAGTGAGGACAAAACCAGAAATATAAATGGAATGAAGTTTGCTATCTTGATTCAGAAGTTTTGCTTCTCTTCCAAATAGGTCAGCTCCTCGAATGGCTGCGTTACCTCCCATAGAGTGTCCGGTCGTTCCAATTCTAGCTTTGTCTATATAATTAAATGATTCATTTGCGTGGACGTGATTCACAAGAGCGAACATTCCATATCCTTCTTTGGTAGCAGATCTATTTTGTTTTGAAGAGCTTGATAAACCTTGCGCATAAGGATCTATCAGGGCTACTACAATATCTCTTCTGGCTAACTCAATTGCAAAATTTGATAGCGCCTCTTTAGATCTCTGAAAACCTGGGATAATAGCAATGAAAGGAGCCTTGTTTTCTTTTGATACTGTCTTCGGTTTGTACCAGTCATAAACAAGATGTTGTCCATCTTGGGTAGGCAGAGTCATAGTTGTGACATCTATTTTTCCAAAATTTGACTGCACATTAGAAGCAGCTAAGCTAGTCAAAATTATTATTGATAGACATATCAATAGATTTTTCATTTCGCGATTATAGAGGCATAAAAATTACGAAGAAAGAAACATTTGTATGAGATAATTATTTTATGAATTCTGTTAAAGCTGAGTTTTTTTATAGAAAACCTTTAAAAAGCGGTGAGCCAAAGCCTCAATTCGGTCTTTCCGAACCAGATCCAAATCGTCCTGATCATAAAAGTTTTTTAAGAGATGTGAAAAATGCTAGAAACATAAATAGCTCTTTAGCAAAAGAGGGTTTTAAGTTACTTAAACATGAAACATCAGTTCAAGATTTTTATAATGAAACCGCTGTTTCCTCTGCTTATTACTTTGAGATGCAGGAGCTTGTTAAAGAAGAAACTAATGCGGATGAAGTTTATATAGTCTCACACATAACTAGAAATGAATTTGAAGCACAACAAGGAAAAATGCTGGGCGCTCATAGATTAGTGCACAATGATTTCACCCCTAATTTTAATGAAACGGTAAAACCCTTAATAGAAGAATCTAAAATAAATCCTTCTAAAATTTCTGTCTACAACCTCTGGAGGAGGTTTGATAAAGATTCTTTAGATGCCCCTTTTGCTGTATGTGATTCATCAACTGTATCCGAGAGTGAATTAATTCCAACTGACTTGTTTAATTATCTTGATGGGGACGATGGATTTACAGTAGAAATTTATCAATCTAGTTTCAATGACAACCATCAATGGTATTACTATCCAAAAATGCAAAAGGACGAAGTATTGATGTTTAAAACTTTTGATTCATTGGAGAAACCATTTTTACCTACTTTACATAGTGCATTTGATGACATTTCGGTTACTGAAACAGTTAGCCCTAGAGAAAGTATTGAAGTAAGAGCTATTTGTTTATTTAAATAATTTTTTATTTAATTGAATAATGTACTAAAGTAGTTTTTTTATATTATTAGGAGATAACAATGTTAAAACTTCATTTTGCCCCTGGATCACGAGCTGAAAGAATTTTGTGGTTATTAGAAGAGCTCGAGTTGCCTTATGATTTAAATTCTATGGCTTTTCATCCTGAAGCACTGAAATCCGAGGAGCATCGAAAAAGACACCCACTAGGCAGGATTCCTGTCTTAGAAGATGGAGATGTAAGCATTTATGAATCGGGTGCAATCATTGACTACGTTTTAGAGAAACACAAGAACGGTGGCCTTAAGCCTAGTGTTGATTCCGCTGAGTATCCTTATTATTTGCAATGGTTCCATTTTTGCGAAGGTATGATTGCTCAACCAATGAACACTATTGTTGTGCATACTATTTTGCTTCCTCCAGACAGAAGGGATGAAACTGTTTTAGGTCAAGCCCAAAGACTAGCTTCAAAATCATTGCAAGCAATTGAACTGGCTTTGGAAGGTAAAGAATATTTAATTGGCGATTTTTCTGGAGTTGAATTTATGACCGGTCACTGCTGTACTAAGTTATCGGACTTGGGATGCGTCACAGATGAGATGCCTAATTTAAAAGGTTACGTGGAGAGAATTAAAGCCAGACCAGCTTTTATTAAAGCAGTTACTGCCAAATAAATTAAAGTTCTTTTGTAAGCTTTTTCCCGGCTTCTACACCAAATTGATCAAAAGGATTGATTTTTAACAATTTAGCAGAAATAAAAGTTCGGTATTCCCATAAAGCTATTAAAAATCCTAGATTGAAAGCATTCAATTCCGATATTTCAAAATGATTATACAAGGCGTTGGCATTAACTATCTTGGAAGTATTTTTAAACTCATCAGGACTTTTTTCAAAGAGGATTTTTTGAGCTTGTAGTTGTTTTGATACTAGATTACTTTTTATTTGATCTTCTTTATTTGAAATTAAATCAATGCAATATTTTGATGTACCCTGATGAATTTGCTGAAAATAAGAATGTTGAGCTTTAGGACCATATCCACCAAAAATGGTTTGACTAGTTTTTTTAAAAAGTGAATCGAGACCTGGAGATTTTCCCAAAGACTCCATCTCAAGTTGCTGATAGTAATCAGGTAGTGATCTCAATGGCCAAGAATAAGCCAAGATAATTCTATTTTTAAAATCTAATAAATTATTATTCCAAATATCCAAAAATGAGATTTTCTTTATTAAGGTTTTAAAAGCTTTATCTTCACTAATCAAACTATCAACTAAAGCACCTCCTTTTTGAAATTCTAAAAATTCGTCTTCAATGTGTAATATGGCGGGAAGAGAGACAACACTCCATATGGAGTATCTTCCTCCAATTCCATTGTCAAAGAAGTAAGAATTTTCCTCTAAGAAAGATTCTTTGGCTTTTTTTTCATTAGCTGTGATTACAAAAAAGTTATTTTTAGAATCGTTTTTAAGTTCGTTACCAAGCCAATTTTTAGCTAGTTCAAAACCTTCTAAAGTTTCGGTGGTTGTGAGTGACTTAGAAGAAATAAAAAATACTGTCTCTTGAGCTGAAAGATTTTTTGTTTTCTCTATAAATTCAGTGTTATCTGAACCTGTTATGAAAATAAAATTAAAGGTTTTTGAAGAAAAATTTTTAAAGCTTTCTAGTAAAAGTTTTGGACCTTCATAAGATCCTCCTATACCTAAGACAATAATATTTTTAATATTTTTCTCTATCAATTCATCTTTGAGTAACTTTATTCTAGGTAGGTCCTTTTCTAGAAAGGGGATAACTTTATTTCTTAATAATAAATGTGAAACAGCTTTATTGTCGGAATCGTTTATTATCTCGCCAGATTTTAAACTCGTTAAAGCCTCATCTACCTCACAGGATGAATAAATTTGCTCGAAGATTGCAAATACTTCATCAGAAAAATTTAAGCTTCTTGTTTCAACGGACAGAAATTTATTCTGATATGAAGAATTTTGGAATTCTAAAGTGTTTGTATCAGAGAGTTTTTCAAGAGATGAATATAATTTATCCATAATTAGAATTAGAGAGATTATAACTAATTTATCTTTGGTATTATTGAGCTTTATGAAGTTACTCTTTGCAATAAACGTTATCAGGTATTCCTCTATTTTTTTTATTTTAGGCGTTTTGGTTGCTATGTTTTTTTATCCTGGCGGTAATATTCATGATCCTAACCAACTTGGATATTCTTTTACACACAATTTTTTGAGTGATTTAGGTGGATATAAATCGCATTCGGGAGAAATAAATTTTCTGTCTTCTACTTTCTTTGCCTTATCTTTATCAGTTTTTGCTTTAGCTGGAATTTCATTCTTATCAATTCCATTAATTTTTGATGACGATAGAATAAATTTTTATTTATGTCTTATTGGAGCGATTCTTTTTTTTATCGGTGCAATATTTTTTTCTGCAGTTGGATTTACTCCTTATGACCTTTATTTTGAGGAGCACGTTTTTTTCGCAAAAAACTCGTTCCGTTTGATGATCCCTGCATCCTTTTTTATTTTAATTGCGCTAATTCGAAGCAAAATTTCAAAACATTATCTTTACATAATTTCTGTCTTCTTGGTTTCAACAATATTTTATGTCATCTATTTGAATATCGGAGGCAATCCAATTGAAAATCAAGATGATTTAATTCCAAATGTAATTGCTCAAAAACTTATTGTATTTGTCAGTATGATTTGTATTTTTTTAGTAACATTCGCGTTTTCTGACAAACTTAATCAAAATAAAAAATATGCTGGGACATGAACTAATATTAAAAATGGGCAACCCAATTTTAAGAGAGGTTTCTAAACCTCTATTGAAAGAGGAAATTGTATCTGATCAATCTAAAGATTTAGTAAAAAAAATGTGGGAGGTTATGGAGCAGGCTGGAGGGATTGGCTTAGCTGCACCTCAAATCGGTGTTTTAAAACAGCTAGCAGTAATTAGATTAGATAGTGATTCTGAAAGATATGAGAATATTGAAGATTCCGAAGAATTTGTGATATTCAATCCAAAGCTTGAGGTATTAGATGAAACAAAACAAGGGTTTTGGGAAGGATGTTTGAGTGTTCCGGGCTTAAGAGGGTATGTTGAAAGACCAAGGAAACTAAAAATTAACTATTTAAATGAAAAAGCTGAAGAAAAAGAAGTAATAGTTGAAGATTTTTTAGCAACGGTTTTCCAACACGAATTAGATCATTTGTTTGGTTTTTTATATGTTGACAGGCTGAAGTCCGTTAAAGATTTAATTTTTGAAAATGAAATAAATAATATACCAGAGGAAAAAATCCTAGATTAACAAAATGATTGAAGACGTCGATGTTACTTTTATGCGTCAAGCAATAAAGTTAGCAAAAAAAGGAAGGGAATTAAATGAAGTTCCGGTGGGTGCTATCGTCACTTTCAAAGGTGAAATTATAGGAAAAGGATACAATCAGTGCATTCAAAATCAAGATCCTACGGCGCATGCTGAAATAATCGCTATGAGAGCTGCGGCAAAATATATTGGGAATTATCGCCTCAATGAATGTAATCTTTACGTTACTCTGGAGCCTTGTTTAATGTGTTTTGGGGCATGTGTTCACGCGAGAATAAGCAAGTTAATATATGGCGCAGATGATCTTAAAATTGGAGCAGTTAAATCAAACCTAGAGCAAATCAACTCGACAAAGTTAAATCATAAATTTGAGATTATCTCTGGTATCTTAAAAGAGGAATGTGCAGAGGTCCTATCTAGTTTTTTTAAAGAAAAGAGACTCAAAAATTAAATTCTGTCCAAACTGGAGCATGATCAGAAGGTTTTTCCATTCCTCTTATTTCGTAATCAATATCAGCTCCTTTAGCCATCTCTAATAGACTTTCAGTGACCCATAAATGATCAATTCTTAAGCCTCTTTTTGGCGAGTCGTCAAAACCTCTACTTCTGTAATCAAACCAGCTATATTTGTCATCTGAATCAGGATAAAACTTTCGATACGAATCTTTAAAACCCCAATCTTTTATTTTTTGCAGCCACTCTCTTTCTTCTGGTAAAAAACTGCATTTCCCAGTAGCTAACCATCTTTTTCTATTATCTTCACCAATGCCTATATCAATATCTTCTGGAGAAATATTTAAGTCACCTAAAATGATTATGTTTTCATTTTTCTTAAAATTATTATTCAGGTGTAGCATAAGATCTTTAAAAAATTTTTCTTTGTACGGAAATTTAACAGGGTGATCTCGATTATCTCCTTGAGGAAAATATCCGTTTATTATTGTCACTTCCTTTTTATTTAATAAATGCTTTGAAGTTATTAATCTGCATTGAGCATCTTCACTATCTGTTTCAAAGCCAATGCTTGATGTTAATAAAT
The DNA here is from genome assembly GCA_902616715.1 of uncultured SAR86 cluster bacterium. Classification (GTDB taxonomy): domain Bacteria; phylum Pseudomonadota; class Gammaproteobacteria; order Magnimaribacterales; family AG-339-G14; genus AG-339-G14. The sequence goes on along the minus strand of CACMTR010000001.1, from coordinate 488,692 downwards.
TATCCTTATGAAAAGTGGCAACTCCATAATGACCTTTTTGACCATTGATAATTTTTTTATATCCAAGTTTGTCTATTTCTTCATGAGGAAAATCATCGTTATGCACTTTAGTTTCTTGTAAACAGAAAACTTCAGGTTTATGTTTTGATATGAGTTTCTCAAGCTGATGATATCTCGCCCTAATACCATTTACGTTGAATGAAAAAATTTTCATTGACTCATAATTCCGAAACTAATCCTTGATGGGGTTTCGCTAAATTGTAAAGAGTCGACAAGAATTTCAGCTGCCTCTTGCAGAACAATTTCTTCTCTAAGTTCTGAGATTTCCTCTGGATCCGAGTTTACGAATTCATCATAAGTAACGAAAGGGTCTAAATTTAAAGACTTTCTAAACGTATTCTCCATAAGAAGAATTTTTGCTTCTCTAGCAAATTTCATGGACTTTCTTTTTTCCACGTTAATAGGAACCACGTTATTATTTTTTTCATTTTCGTAAAAGTCTTGCTGAGAACTAATATAAATACTCATTTCGTTAGAGTTAGTTCTATTAGAGGAAATAGTTTTAAGTAGATCTACATTTTCAACTTTATTAAATGAACGATAAAAAATAGGATCTATGTGATTGTACGGCAGCGAATTTTCATAAGATCTTTCACCTATTTCTTCATCATTGAATACTAGAGGTATCGTAATGTCTGGTTCAACACCTTTATTTTGAGTGCTCTCTCCAGAAACTCTGTAGTATTTTTGTTCTGTAAACTTTAAGTGACCATGCGAGAGTTCTATCATTCTTTGTACAGTTCCTTTTCCAAAAGTTTGACTACCAATTACTAGTCCTCGATCATAGTCTTGTATCACTCCGGCAAGAATTTCAGAAGCCGAGGCACTTAATTTATCAACCAAAATAACAATGGGACCATCGTAATTTTGTTGGCCTAGGTTATGCCCTAAGGATTGCAATGTCCCATTTGCCTCCATAACTTGTACCACATTACCTCTACCTATAAATAGTTTTGCTAGAGAGTAAGCTTCAAATAGAAATCCTCCACCATTTCCTCGGAGATCTAGTATTAATCCGTCTATGTTGGCCGCATCCAACTCTCTCAACATTTTCTTTACGTCCCTGGAACTACTTTTATAGTCAAACCTATTTTTGTTATAAGCTTCAAAGTCCATATAAAAAGTTGGTAATTCTATGACCCCAATATTGTAATTTCTCGATGCTCTTTTGATTTCGATTTCTTTTTTCTTTGCAGCTGCATCTTCAAGTTTTACAACGTCTCTAGTTATTTCAATTAATTTTCCTTCATCTTCGTTATCTGAAGCAGATGGTAAAACTTCCAATTGAACAATTGTGGATTTTGGCCCTCTGATGAGTTTGACGACTTCATCAATTCTCCAATCTCTTACGTCGACTAATTCATCATTAATAGATTTTGCAACCCCAACTATTTTATCTGTAACTTTAAGAAGACCAGATTTCTCAGCAGGCCCTCCTGGTATTAGTCTGATAATCTTAGTAATACCTTCTTCTGAAGATAGAATTGCACCTATGCCTTCAAGTGAAGCTTTCAAATTTATTTCCCAATCCTCTTGAGTAGTTGGAGTCATATAAACTGTATGAGGATCATAAAAATTGGTATAAGAGTTAGTATAAAGGCTGAAAATTTCATCTAAAGAAATTCTACTTAAGCTTTTTTTTCTATTATCTAATCGTTTAATAATTTTTTCTTTTGCTTTATCAAGATCATTTTCTTTTAAATAAACTGAAATAAGCTCACTAAGCGCAAGATTTTGCTGATAGGTTTTAATCTGAGAATAGGATTTAAATCGATCTAAATCTTCTCTATTTTTATAAACGATTTCTGAACCGCTTAAATCTTCTTCACTTTCTACTAGATCGATCACAGATTTTTGATGCTCAAGTAAATTTATAGACCTCTCTTTGAAATAATTGAAAAGCATGAAGGCTATATTGATTTCATCTGACGAATTTATTAAGGGTTTCATAGAAAAAGAATTTATTTCATTTTCTGTAAATATTATTTTTTGGTTGTCAATCTGGTTTATATATTTTTTTACAATCTCAGACTTCTTTAATGAAATATTATTATTGAAATGATTTTTTTGGAGTACATATTGAACTTCCTCGTAAACTTTCGAATAAAGAGTTCTATCTTCCTCTTCTAGAGGAAAAATTTTCTTTGACGTAAATGAGTTAAATGAGAAGAAAAGAAGAGCTAGGAATAGAAATATTTTCATACTAAATTATTTGAACGATTCAGCCGAAATAAGATCGTCTTTATCCTTCCAAATATTATTAAGCCAAGCTTTAAAATTGGAACGCAGTCTATCGTCTTCAGCAAGTTTTTCATTCAAAAACTCCTTTGGTATTTCAATTTTTTTTACAAAAATTTTTATATTTTTTAGCCTACCACACAAATAATCCCAAAAACTTCTTTTCGGGCTTTCATAAATAATAGTTATATCGATCAAAAATTTTATACTTGGTATTACTGACAAAGCCAATGCCATGCCTCCTTCTTTTGGTTTTAACAAATTGTTGTAAGGACTTTCTTGGGCTGTATGTTTTTTATGGGTAAACCTTGTGCCTTCAGCATAACTAAAAACTGACACAGGGTGTAAAGAATAATGATTTAAAGATTTTCGCATTTCTTTGAAATCTCTTCCTTTCAATTTAGGATTTTTTTTAATCTGTTCTTTGGTATATCTTTTTAGAAAGGGCATATCTAAAGCCCACCAACAAATGCCTATTACTGGAACGTAAATTAAAACGTGCTTCATAAAAAATTTGAGCATAGGAATCTTTCTATTAGTTAGCATTTGAACCATGAAAATATCAGCCCAACTCTGATGGTTTGAAGTTGTTAAATACCATTCGTTTTTATTAAGACTTTCAAACCCTTGTATTTGAATTTTTGGATTTAAAATTTTTAAAACCCAGATTGAATTGACCGAAATCCAGATTTCTCCAATTTTGATAATCATTTTTGTGAAGGATATTCTTAGAGATTTTATTGGAATCAAAAATTTAATAATGCCCAAAGGAATCATTAAAGTAGCTAAAACAAGAGTATTTGTTAATAGAATTAAAAAACAAATCACTCCTTTGAAATTTTCAACTAAATTATTCATTTTTTTTCTTCAGATTTAATTTTTTTCCACATTTGAGTTTGTTCTTCAGCAGTGTGTTTTTTTTTAGAATCAAATACATAAGGGTGTCTTCTAACTAATTTATTTGAAAGTTCTTCAACAACTTCATCGAAAGAAAATAATTTTTTTTCCTTTGCAATTTGAGAATGAAATACTACTTGTAAGAGTAAATCTCCGAGTTCTTCCTTTAAATTATCATAGTCTTCTTTCTCTATCGCTTCTATAACTTCAGCTGACTCTTCCTTTAAGTAGGGAATTAAGGATTTAAAGGTTTGTTTTTTATCCCATTCACAACCTTGTTCGGGATCTCTGAGTTGTCTCATAATTTCAAGTAATTTTTCAATACTTGTTGAAGACATATTTTTTAGTAACCAGTTAATTCAGCGTATCTATTTCTATGAAATTCTGAGTTTCCAAAAATCTGTTCTGCTACTCTTGCTCTTTTTAAATAGAGCCCTATGTCGTATTCGTCGGTAACACCTACACCGCCATGCATTTGAACGCCTTCATTAGAAATTAAATGAAAAGTTTCTCCAACTTTTGCTTTAGCTAAACTTACTATTCTCGGAACATCATTAGATTTTTCTTCAAAGCAAGATAGGCTCTCCAAGACACAAGATTTGCATAACTCTAATTCTGTAAACATATTTGCTGCCCTGTGTTGCAGAGCTTGAAAGGATCCAATTTTCACTCCGAATTGTTCTCTTTCTTTTAAATAATTAACAGTTATTTCAAACGCTTCCAATGCACCACCTAACATTTCTGCAGAAATAGCAGCTCTCGCAATATCCAAAACTTCTTCAATAGTATCTTGTGCATTATCAATTTCGCCTAAGACATTTTCAGAATTTATTTCTAGATCCGTAAAAAGAATATTTGCTGAATTTCTGCTGTCTACCATTTTTGCTTCTTTAACCTTTATACCTTTAGAGTCTTTTTGAGCTAAGAACAGAGAAGTACCCTTTGAGGATTTCGCAGCAATGATTATTAGGTCTGCAAAACCGCCATCTACAACAAAACATTTTTTACCATTTATTAAAAATTTTTCTCCTTTTTTTTCTGCAGTTACTTCAGAGACTTTTGGATTGTGCCTTGGACCTTCTTCAAATGCAAAACAGCAAGTTAGATTGCCGTTTGCTATTTCAGGTAGATATTTCTTTTTTTGTTCATCAGTCCCAAGTTTAGAAATTAAACTTGCACCAAGGACAGCCGTAGCAAATAAAGGTGAGGGGGTTAAAGTTCTTCCAAGCTCTTGTAAAACGACACCAATTCCAGAAAGTCCGAAGTTTGAACCTCCATACTCTTCAGGTATTAAGATCCCAGAAAGACCTTGCTCAGCCATTTGTTTCCAGATTTCTCGGTCAAAACATTCTGGGTTTTCAGAATCTCTGACAGACCTAAAATGACTTGTTGGAGTTTTTTCACGAGCAAATCTCTGAGTCTGATCTTGAAGAAAAGAAGCAGTTTCGCTTAAAACAAGAGACATAGAATTATTGAGGCAGATCTAAAACTCTTTTTGAAATAACGTTTAATTGAACTTCTGAGGTTCCGCCTTCAATTGAGTTAGCTTTTGTTCTTAACCATTCTCTAGTTATTGCAAGTTCTTCAGGTCCAAATTCTCCGCCATCCCAGCCTAGAGCTTGGCTTCCCATTGCTTCAAGCATTATTTCATATTTCTGTTTGTTATGTTCAGATCCATATAGTTTAAAAATAGAAGTGGCAGCACTTGGCCCATTGTTACTATTTTTTGCTTCCTCAGAGACTCTTTTTAGTGTCAAACTGAAAGCATGAGAATTCATGTCGCACTTAGCAATTTTTTGTCTAAGTCCTTCATCCACTATTTTATCTTTTTTAACCTCAACATATTTCTTTGATAAGGTTGCAAGTCCAGATCCCGTTTTTCCCTTACCAGCTGCTTTTGATCCGCCCAGACCCATGCTTGCTAACATTTTTCTTTCGTGTTGAAGCAGATTTTTTGCTACGTCCCATCCTTTATTAAGTTTGTGAACAAGATTTTTCTTTGGTACCACCGCATCAGTAAAGAAGGTTTCACAAAAAGGTGATGCTCCAGAAATCAACTTAATGGGTTTTGTTTCTACTCCAGGCTGGTCCATATCGATCAGCAAGAAACTTATTCCTTCATGTTTTGGCTCTTGAGCTCCGGTTCTGACAAGTGTGAAAATCATATCGCACTCATTTGCGTAAGAAGTCCAGACTTTCTGTCCATTAACAATATAGTTTTCTCCGTCTTCAACAGCTTTTGTTTTTAAAGAGGCTAAATCAGAACCCGAACCTGGTTCGCTATAACCTTGGCACCATCTTACTTCACCCTTAATTATTTTCGGGATGTGTTCCATTTTTTGTTCTTCAGAAGCGTACTCCAAGAGAGCTGGACCCAGCATCCAAAGACCAAAACTCGCAAGCGGCATTCTTGTACCTAGATTAGCCATCTCTTCAGCTAAAACTTTATTCTCATCATAATTAAGACCGCCGCCACCATATTCTTTGGGCCAAGTAGGCGCTGTCCAACCTTTTTCGCCAAGTCTTTTAAGCCAAAGTTCTTGGTCGGGATGAGAAAATTTGCAGTTACGCCCACCCCATGTCATTCCATGCGGGGTCATCGGTTTCTTCATCTCTGGTGGACAGTTCGTTTCTAACCAATCTCTGGTTTCTTCTCTAAATAAAGCTAAATCTGTCATAAATTACTCCTTATCCAAATTTATTTTTTATAAGTTAAACTAAGGTTTGATTTTGTTCAACCCATATTACTAAATAAATGAACTTAGAATTTTTTTACAGTAATCCGGAAATTTTATGGATAGTAACCGTTTTGTATGACTTATCACTTGCCATAATATTATTTTATTTTTTCGGCAAAGAAGGTTTATATGCGGCAGTTGTTCTTGGGATTATTTTAGGAAATTTACAAGGTGGAAAGGTAAGTGATCTTGAGGTATTTGGATACACCTTTACAGTTAGCATGGGCGCCATAATGTACTCTGGAATTTACTTTGCAACAGATTTACTGAATGAGAAATATGGACGAAAAGAAGCAACAAAAGCTGTGATAATTGGCGCTGTAGCCAATGTGGTAGTCATGTTGACTCTTGTTCTGAGCACTTTATATGTCCCCTCAAAAATTAGTAGTTCTGCAGAATCTGTTCATGAAGCAATCTCAACATTAGCAGTTTACTCTCCAATTTTTGTTATTGGTTCAATAACTGCTTATCTTATTAGTCAGAGTTTTGACGTATGGGTGTTTCATAAAATTAGAACAATTACGGGAGAGAAAATGTTGTGGCTAAGAAATAACGTTTCAACTCTTCTTTCACAAGCTTTGGATACATTTATTTATACTTTTGTTTGGGTAATTGCTGGAGAATTAGATTTTTTAACAGCCTTAAGTATTTCTTTAACGAAATATGTGTTTAAATTTTTTATCGCTATCGTGGATACTTTTTTTATTTATTTTGTAAAAAATATAAGAAAAAATGAAATTTTAGTGTCTAATAATTAATTAATGAAAGTTATCAATTCCATAACCATTGTTCACTCAGCTTCTAGAAACTTTAAAGAGGCTCTAGACCTATGTATCGAGACAGCAAAAAAGGAAAATATTGACGTGAAAAACATCTTACCTGTAAATGAAAAAGGTATTGATAAGGTTGTTTCAAAGAAAGAATCCGATTTAATTTTGGTTATCGGAGGAGATGGAACTATGATTCGAACGGTGGCTAATTTAATTGACCATGAAATTCCTTTACTAGGAATAAATATTGGTAAATTAGGTTTTCTGACTGATTTGAATGTAGATTCAATTTCCAAAGTATTGCCAGAGGTTTTTTCAGGAAAGTATCAATTGGAAAAAAGACCCTCTTTGAGTATACAAGTAGATGATTCTGAATCCTTGATAGGCATAAATGAAGTTGTCTTTCACTCTGGGACGGTTGCAAAGATGTTAAATTTTTCGATATTTCAAGAAGAAGTGCTTATTTCCAAACACAAATCTGATGGTGTCATTGTTTCTTCAGCTACCGGATCTTCAGGATATTTTTTCTCCGGAGGCGGTCCTATCATTTATCCCACAGAAGAAGTATTTGCAATCTTGCCTATGTTTTCACAAAGTTCTTCTTCAAATCCGTTAATCTTGCCAAACAGAAAAAAATTAAAGATAAAACTCAAGAATTCAGTAAAGGCGTCAATTGTAGTTGATGGAAGAGAAGACTTTGAAGTTTATCAAGGCTCTGAAATTATTATTTCTAGAAATGAGAATAGTTATAGCTTGATCCATCCTCCTGGTTACGATTATTTTGAAGCATGTAGAACAAAACTTTCTTGGGGCCAACCATTAATTAATTTGGATGATTAATTTAAGTGAATCTTAATAGATTAGGAATTTCATTAGCCCATCTTCTTCCTCCGGAATTAAGTAATAAATTAAGTTTGGAAGGTTTAAAGCTTCTATATAATTTAGGCCTTCTTTCTTCGATGTCCAATCAGGGCTTTCAAAACTCAACTGGAGATCAAATATTAAATCTTAATTTTCCAAACAAAATTGGAGTTGCTGGAGGACTAGATAAAAACGCTGATTATTTTCACGTGCTAGGAAAACTCGGGTTTGGTTTTGTTGAAGTGGGTACTTTTACTCTTAAACCTCAATCAGGAAATCCTAAACCAAGAGTCCATAGATTCACAAAAGAAAAAAATATCGTAAATTCGTTGGGCTTTAATAATGTTGGTGTTTACCAAGGTCTAAAGAATGTAGAAAGAAATAAACTGTCTTTTGATGGAGTTTTGGGTATTAGCATTGGTAAAAGTAAAGAAACAAAAACTATAAATGCCTACAAGGATTACCTTCATTTGATCGATTATGTGCATGATCAAGCAGACTACATTGCCATTAATATTTCTTCACCCAATACAGAAAACCTTAGAGACCTTTCCTCAGAGAGTTATTTTAGAGATTTAATTGAAAAAATAATGAATAAAAAAGATCAACTAAACGGAGGATTTAGCCAAACTAAACCTTTTATATTGAAAATATCTCCAGACGAATCTAAAGAAAATCTTGAGAAAATTCTGATGTCGTGTCTTGAGTTTAAAGTTGATGGGATAATTCTTAACAATAGTTCAATAGAGCATGATAAGAAATTTAAAGGTGGAATTAGTGGAAATTACATTAAAAAATTGTCAGAGGATAATTTAACCTTCGCAAAACAGATCTGTGGTGATGAAATATCATTAATTTCTTCGGGAGGTATCATGACTAAAGAAGATGTTGCAAAAAGAATTAATCTTGGAGCTGATTTAGTACAGCTATATTCTGGGTTTATTTTTTATGGAACAGATTTATTAAAATCCAGCCTTGAAATTTAATTAACTTGACAAAATATAAATCTTTATCACATATTAAAAAAGATGAAGAATTTAGTAATAGTAGAATCAAATGCTAAGGCGACTAAAATCAAAGGATATTTAGACTCCAAATTTCCAAACGATTCTTGGGTAGTAAATGCATGCTTAGGACACATTTGCGATTTACCAAATGAGGAAAAAGCTGTAAATCCGTCTGATTGGGAAGATCTTAAATGGGCAGCTACTGAAAAAGGAAAAAAGGTTATTAGAGAGTTAAATAAGCTTTGCAAAGAAAATGATTCTATTTATTTAGCTACTGACCCGGACAGAGAGGGAGAGGCAATTGCATGGCACTTAAAAAACGAATTTGAGAAAAAGAAACTCCTAAAAGATAAATTAGTTTCAAGAATTAGTTTTACAGAAATCACACCAACAGCAATAGAAGAAGCTGTAAAAAATCCTAGAGAAATAGATCAAAATCTTGTGGACGCTTATCTTGCAAGAAGAATTTTAGATCACTTAATTGGATTTAAGGTTTCTCCTTTTTTATGGAGACATATATCTAGAGCTAAATCGGCAGGTAGGGTTCAATCTCCATCGCTAAGAATAGTCTGTGAAAAAGAAGATGAAATTGACGCTTTTATTCCAGAAGAGTATTGGCCATTTAAAGGCGACTTTAAATTTAACGAATTTGAAGTTGAAGCAAATTTAACCTCCATAGATGGCGAAAAGACTGACAAAAAAAGAATTACTAACGAAGAAGATGCAAACTCTATAAACGAAGATCTTTTATCCAAGGACTTTTTTTTAAAAGATATTGAGTCAAAACCTCAAACAAATTTACCTAAGGCTCCTTTTCGAACTTCTACTCTTCAACAAGCAGCCTCAAGCAAGTTGGCATTTACTGCAGACAGAACAATGCGAGTTGCGCAAAAGCTTTATGAGGAAGGTCTGATAACCTATTTGAGAACTGACGGAATTTCTATTAGTAATGATGTACTAGGTGATTTAAGAGATTTTATAAAAAGTGAATATGGAGATAATTATCTTTCAGAAAATACAAAAATTTATAAATCTAAAGCTGCCAACTCACAAGAAGCTCATGAACCCATAAGACCTACAGATTTTTCATTAAAACCTTCTAAATCAAAACTTAGTGGCGATGAAATGAAATTATATTCTTTAATATGGAATAGAACGTTAGCCAGTCAAATGTCAAACTCAAAATACGAAAGAAAGACATTAGTAATCAGTTCTTCAGATGAAAAATTTGTTTTTAGAGCAGCATCTAGAAAAAATTTATTTCTAGGATTTGAACTTCTGACAAAAGAAGATCAAGAGGAAGGGGTGGCTGACGACTTCCCTGACAATCTGGAGATTGGCAGCGAATTGAATTTATCAAAAATTTATTTTGAACAAAAATTTACCTCTCCTCCAAGAAGATATTCTGAAGCATCTTTAATAAAAAAAATGGAGGAAGAAGGAATCGGCCGTCCCTCAACTTACGCTTCAATTCTAAAAAATCTAAGAGATAAAAAATACACCTATGGGACGAAAAGTATAAATCCTTCAGATTTAGGAAGAGTATTAAGTTCATATTTGAAATTTATTTTCAAAGATTTTTTTATAGAAGATAAATTTACAGCAGATATGGAGAAAGATTTAGATAAGATCTCATCGGGCGAAATATCTTGGAAGGAGGTATTAGACAAGTTTTGGGAGTTATTACAAAGTTACTTAAATAAAAAAGTAGACAACATTGAAATTAGTAACAAAGAAGATTTTAAGACCAGGCAAGTTTTAGATATCTTAAACAATGAATTATACAATCAGATTTTCCCCGTCAAGGAGGATGGAACAATTACTAGAGCTTGCCCAAAATGTGGTGAAGAAGTAAGTTTAAAATCTGGTGCTTGGGGCTATTTCATCGGATGCTCTTCATGCAAATGGACAAAAAAACCTTTCGATACAAGTGTCAAATGGGAAACTTATCAAGAACTTCCAAAAGAGATTGGATTACACCCAGATTATGGAGAATCAATTTTTGCAGATATCAGTATAAATGGACCTTGCGTATGGACTCTTAAAGATGAGAAAAAAATCTACGGAGCCCCTGACGACGACGAAAAGCTTCTTGAGATTGGCTTAAATAGAGCAGTAGAGTTGATTGAAAGGGACTCCGGAGAGCATATTTTATTTACTGAACCTACAAGTCAGCTACCAGTTTTATTAAAAAATGGTAGATTTGGCGAATATACTGAATTTGATGGCTTTAATAAAGCTACAAAATTGCCTCCTGAAGACAAACCTAAAAATCCAAAGGTTACTTACTATAATCCGCATGAATTAGATTATGAAAACAAAGATACCCAGCTTTTTGTTTTGAAAAGTTTAAGAATTCTAGGATTCCATCCTGAAACATCAAGACCTATTGGAATTAAAATAAAGAAACCAGGAAAGGCATTCAAATTTGTTAAATATTTAAAATGTGGCGAGCAAGAAATTGAATGTCAAAATGACTTTTATAAACTTGAGGATAAAGATCAAAGCGACCTTATAAAAAAAACTTTCGATTTAAAAAGTTTCAACTTGATCAATTAGTTCATATTTCTGATTAGACCAACACAAGTTCCTTCAAAGTTTAAATTAACTTTATTAGGATTTATGACAATGTCGTCGTAATTCTCATTTTCTGCTTTGAGAACTACCTTATTGTTAGAAATTTCTATTAAAGTTTTAACAGTAACTTCATCATCAATTCTTGCAATTACAATAGCATTTTTTTTGACTTTCAGATCCTTGTTCACTGCAATAAGATCGTTGTCAAAGATTCCAACATTAATCATGCTGTCTCCTCTAACTCTTAAATAAAAATCTACACCGTGTGAGGAAATTGGCAGAGCAGGTATCTTTTTCTCAACATTTTCTTCAGCAAGCATTGGACTTCCAGCGCTTACTAAACCTATCACAGGAATATTATCGTCATCATCACTTAAAGAAATTCCCCTTGAAGTTCCAGAGAGAATATTAATAAAACCTTTCTTTTTTAAAGCTTTAAGATGATCTTCAGCAGCATTCGGTGACTTAAAGCCAAAGAATTTTGAAATTTCCATTCTAGTAGGAGGGTAGCCTTCATCGGATATTTTTGATTTTATAAAATCAAATATTTCCTTTTGTCTATTGGTTAATGTGTTCATACTGTAATTATATACAGTATTTCAAGTTTGTCATCTAATATAAATATTTGATATATCAAAAAATTTGTTTAAAATCATTTCAATATATCATTAAGAAATAAGTATTTATGAAGTTCCAACAACTTTTATATGTCAGAGAAGTCGCTAGAAGCAATTTAAATGTTTCTCAAGCTTCTAAGACTTTGTACACATCTCAACCCGGGATAAGTAAACAGATTAAATTACTTGAAGAAGAGTTGGGTATAGAGCTGTTTGAAAGGTCTGGAAAACACCTTGTAAGCATTACTCCTGTAGGACAAAAAATACTTGAACAGATAGAAGAGATTCTTGCCTTGGTTGATGGTATCAAACATGCGGCAACTGAATTCTCAGATGAAGATTACGGCACCCTGGCTATAGCAACTACGCACACCCAGGCTAAATTTACTCTACCTAATGTAGTAGACAAGTTTGTTAAAAAATATCCAAACGTTCACTTTCAAATGCATCAGTGTACTCCAGACGAGTCAGTAGAAATGGCTTCAAAAGGAGAGGTTGACTTGGCTATATGGACAGAAACGAATGAAAAGGGAGAAAATCTAATCAAACTTCCTTGTTACAAATGGTCTAGAAGTATAATTGTTCCGAAAAAACATCCGTTAACAAAACTGCCTAAAATTAAACTAAAAGATCTAGCTCAATACCCTATAGTTACTTATGTTTTTGGATTTACAGGAAGTAATGATCTTGATAGAGCTTTTTTTGAAAGAGGTCTGAAAGCAAATGTTGTTTTTACTGCGACTGATGCTGATGTTATCAAGACGTATGTGAAAATGGGCACCGGAGTTGGGATCATTGCAAGCATGGCTTTTAACCCAGATGAGGACACAGATCTTGAAGCAATAAATGCTAATCATTTATTCGATTCAGGAACAACATATATGGGGTTCAGAAGAGGAACTTATTTAAGAAGTCATTTATTTGAATTCATCAACATGTTTGCTCCTCATTTAACAAAAGATATTGTTGCAAAAGGTTGTGCAACCAAATCAAAAAAAGAGTTAGATAAAATCTTTGAAAATTTTAAACTTCAAAGAAGGTAAATGAAATATTTGTGCTTAGATTTTGAGGGTGTCCTCATTCCTGAAATCTGGCAGCATGTCGCTGAAGCTACCAATTCCAAAGATCTCATGTTAACTACTCAGGATCTGAAAGATTATGATGAGTTAATGCAACTCAGAATGAATGTTGTAAACGAAAAAGGTATTAAATTAAGCGACATTCAAGAAATCGTTAGGACAATGAAACCTTTCGACGGCGCAGAGGATTTTTTAAATTGGGCAAGGTCAAATTTTCAAGTAACAATTGTTTCAGATACTTTTTATGAATTAGCTTGGCCCCTAGTGGAAAAATTGAACTTTCCTAGCATAATTTGTCATCACCTTAATATTGAAGATGACAAAATAATGGGTTACAAATTAAGACAGAAAAATAATAAGAAAAAAGTAATTGAGGCTTTAAAATCACTGAATTACGAAGTTTTCGCTGCGGGAGACTCATATAATGATATTAATATGTTAAACGAAGCAGATTTAGGAATTTTTTTTCAGGCACCCGAGCATATAAAGCAAGAATACCCGAATCTCCTAATTGCTGATTCTCACGAAGAATTAAAAACAATCCTAATCAACAAAATTTAATATGGCTGAAACTTTCCTTAAATTGCTTAAAGAAGATTCTCCTTTAAAAATAGTGGGAACAATCAACGCTTATTCTGCCTTGCTAGCAAAAAAAAGTGGTCATAAAGCAATTTATCTTTCAGGTGCCGGCGTGGCAAATGCAAGTTATGGGTTACCAGATCTTGCACTTACTTCAAGAGATAATGTTTTAGAGGATCTAAGAAGGATTAAAGGGATTGTTGACCTACCTATTTTGGTTGACTGCGATACTGGATGGGGAAGCGGGCTTAATATTTCAAAGACTATTAAAGAGATGATTTCGGCTGGCGCAGATGCAGTTCATTTGGAGGATCAAGTTTCTGAAAAGCGCTGCGGCCATAGACCAGGGAAAGAAATAGTTTCTGAAGAAGAAATGGTAGATAGAATTAAAGCCGCCAAAGATTCAATAACTAAAGATGATTTTATGTTGATGGCGAGAACGGATGCTTTTTCGAAAGAAGGAATTAATTCTGTTATTGATAGATCTAATGCTTTCGTAGATGCGGGAGCAGATTCAATCTTCCCAGAAGCTATTACAAAATTAGAAGATTACCATGAGATTTCTAAAAATGTTAATGCTCCTATTTTAGCGAACATTACTGAGTTTGGACTTACCCCAATGTTTAAGACTAATGATTTGAAAAATGCGGGTGTAAAAATGATCCTGTATCCATTGAGTGCTTTTAGGGCTATGTCCAAAGCCGCAGAAGACGTTTATAAAGAGCTAATAAATTCTGACAATCTAGAAAAAAAATTAAAAAAAATGCAATCTCGAGATGAATTATATGACGTACTGAACTATCATATGTACGAAAAAAAAATAGACGAACTATTTTCTAAGGAATAATTTCATGTCCGATAAAAAATTAGAAGGTGCGGGCCTAAGGGGCCAAGTGGCCGGAAAAACATCACTTTCAACTGTTGGAAAGGCAGGGAAGGGATTAACTTATAGAGGTTATCCCATTGAAGTTCTTTCTGAAAAAGCAAAGTTTGAAGAAGTTGCTTATCTTTTAATGTACGGCTCTCTTCCCAATAAAGATGAATATGAAAATTATTCTAGTAAATTAATTTCCATGCGATCTCTTCCAAATCCTATTCTCGAAGTTCTAGAGAGAATACCTGCATCCGCTCATCCAATGGATGTTATGAGGACTGGTTGCTCTATGTTAGGGAATATTGAACCTGAAGGTGAATTTAGTAATCAGCAAGAATCTGCTGATAGGATTCTTGCGACAATGGCTTCAATAATAGTTTATTGGTACAAATACTCTCATGAAGGAAAAAAAGTTAATACTTCCTCAGATTATGAAACCATCGGAGGTCATTTCTTATCTCTATTACATGGCGATGAACCCAGTGAGGATCATATAAGATGTTTAGATACTTCTTTAATTTTATATGCCGAACATGGATTCAATGCTTCGACTTTTACAGCGAGAACATGCGCCTCAACACTTTCTGATATTCATTCCTGCATAACTGGAGCGATTGGTACTCTTAGAGGACCTCTTCATGGTGGCGCCAATGAGGCTGCAATGGAGTTAATAGAACAATTTTCGACAACTGAAGAAGCAAAATCTACTGTTCTTAAAATGTTAGATAATAAGGAAAAAATAATGGGATTTGGGCATGCGGTATATAGTACAGAGGATCCAAGAAACGCCATTATTAAAAAGTGGTCAGAAAAACTAAGTAAGAATAATGGTGATGAAACTTTATATTTAGTTTCTGAGCAGATAGAAAAAACTATGGACGAAGAAAAAAATATGTTTGCAAATACTGATTTTTTTATGGCTTCAGCTTACTCTTATCTAAAAATTCCAACTAAACTTTTTACGCCGTTATTCGTTATTGGAAGAACCTCTGGCTGGGCAGCAAATATTTTTGAACAAAGAGCAGATAATAGAATTATCAGACCTAGTGAAGAATATATAGGACCAGATTTTTCTGAATGGGCTGATTTAGAAGACAGATAAAAAACTCATGTCCATTACAGTAGAGACTAATGTTCGTCCCGATCCAGACGAATTAATTCAAAAAATTGCAGATTATGTGCATGATTACAACATCACTAGTGATGAGGCTATAAGTACTGCGAAATATTGTTTAATGGACACAATCGGATGCGGACTTTTAGCTTTAACTTTTCCAGAGTGTAAATCTTTACTTGGTCCCCATATAGATGGAACAGAAGTCCCTAACGGCGTTCGAGTTTTAGGAACTAATTTTAAACTCGATCCAATTAAAGCAGCTTGGGATAATGGAGCTATTATTCGATGGCTTGATTTTAATGACACTTGGCTTGCCGCAGAATGGGGCCATCCTTCAGATAATTTAGGAGGTATTCTATCTGCTTGTGATTACATCTCACAAAATTTTCCTGAAAGAAATATATCAGTTAGAGATATTATTTCTTCTATGATCAAGGCTCATGAAATACAAGGTGTTATGGCATTGGAAAATAGTTTCAATAGAGTTGGACTTGATCATGTCTTGTTAGTAAAAATTGCCTCTGTTGGAGTAATTTCCGTTATTTTAGGTCTTACCAAAGACCAAACAATTGATGCTTTATCTCAGGCATTTGTAGATGGTCAGAGCTTAAGGACCTATAGACACGCCCCGAATGCTGGTCCACGCAAATCATGGGCAGCTGGAGATGCGACTAGTAGAGCAATGCAACTTGTTTGGTTAACAAAAAAAGGACAAATTGGATATCCCAGTGCTATTTCTGCTCCAACTTGGGGTTTTAAGGATGTTTTATTTAATGGAAAAGATCTGATTATTAATCAAGAGTTTGAATCTTATGTAATGGAAAATGTTCTATTTAAAATTTCTTTTCCTGCAGAGTTTCATGCTCAAACAGCTGTTGAAGCAGCAGTTAAACTTCACCATGAGATAAAAAATAAGTTTGACGAAATAGATAAAATAAAAATAATTACACACGAATCTGCAATAAGAATTATAAGTAAGGAAGGTAAGTTAAATAATCCTGCCGATAGAGATCATTGTTTGCAGTATATGACTGCCATTGGGCTCATAAAAGGTGATCTAGTTGCCGAGGATTATGAAGACTCTGTTGCAAAAGATCCCTTGGTTGATAGTTTAAGAGAAAAAATGGAGATCGAAGAAGATTTAAGTTTTTCAAAAGATTATTTAGACCCTTCAAAAAGATCTATCGCGAATTCATTACAAATATTTTTCAAAGATGGCACCTGTACAGATATAGAGGAAGTTCATTATCCAATTGGCCATAAAAATAGAAGAGCGGAAGGCATACCAATATTGATTAAAAAATTCAAAAAAAATCTCATGACTCAATTTTCTGAGGATCGAGTTAAAGGCATCATGTCTTTATTTGAAGATAATGAAAAACTCTTTAATCTTCCAGTAAGAGAGTTTGTTGATCTCTTTGTTGAAAATTAAACTAGAACTTTATCTTTAGGATTGTCTCTAAATCTGCTCTAGCTTGGGATTCAGATATTACTTTAATCGTTGTCATGCCCATTACTTTTGCGGGTTTTAAATTAATTCCCAAGTCGTCTAAAAAAATAATTTTTTTAGGAGAAATGCCAACTTTTTCTAAAACATAATCGTAAAAAGCCTGATCAGGTTTTCTTAAACCAATTTCTTTAGATTCGAATATAAAATCGAATAGATTAAAAATTTCTGCTTTTTTATTTAGATCAATCATGTCAGGTTGATTTTCATTATCTGGAATAAAATTATTGGTAAGGCAAGCTTGGGTAAACTTCATTTTCTTGAGAGTTTTTATAATGTCAACCATTCCTAATCTAAGATCGCCTTCTAATAAATTTAAAACTTTTAATCCTTCTACCCCGTATCCAAGTTCAGAACTTTCTTTAAAAAAAAGTTCATTAAATTCCATCTGATTAATTTTGGATTGCTCTAAAAGAGCCCAAGCATTATTTTGAGGGTTCGTAGAGTTAACTTTTCTTAGGAAATTTTCTGGAAGATCGTTTTCTATTTCAAATTTGTTAAACGCTTCAAAAGGACTCGAGGTGATAACACCACCAAAATCCCAAAAAATCGAACTATATTGGTTTAATTCCATCTACTTAAGTATATTCCTCACAAAAGCGTATAATTTGATTAGTTTATAGAGAAATGTCTGGAAATAGTATTGGAAAAAGTTTTGTAGTTACAACCTTTGGTGAAAGCCATGGTCAAGCCATGGGCTGTGTCATAGACGGATGTCCGCCTGGAATTGAAATTGATGAATCGATAATACAAATAGATCTTGATAGGAGAAAGCCTGGATCAAATGAGTATACGACAAAAAGAAAAGAAGACGATATAGTAGAAATCTTATCTGGAGTTTTCGAAGGAAAAACCACAGGCACACCGATCGGATTATTAATCAAAAATAAAGACCAAAAAAGTTCTGATTACGATAAATTGAAAGATGTGTATCGTCCTTCTCACGCTGACTATGGATATATTCAAAAATACGGAATTAGAGACCATCGTGGAGGAGGAAGATCTTCAGCAAGAGAAACCGCTATGCGAGTTGCAGCTGGCGCAATAGCGAAGAAATTTCTCAAGGACAAATTAGGCGTGAATATTTTTGGCTACATCAACCAAATTGGCGAGCATAAAATAACTAACTTTGATGAAAAAATTATTAATTCAAATCCATTTTTTTGCCCTGATGAATCTTTAATCCCAACACTTGAAAAATACATAGACCAATTAAGAGATGAAGGCGATTCAATTGGCGCATCGATTTCTGTTGAAGCTTCAAATATGCCTTTAGGTTTAGGAGAACCAGTTTTTGATAAGTTGGATGCTGACATTGCTCATGCTTTGATGAGCATAAATGCAGTCAAAGCAGTGGAAATTGGTAATGGAACGGATGTAGTTAATCTCAAAGGTTCCGTCAATAGAGATGAAATATCTCCAGAAGGTTTTGAATCTAATCATTCGGGAGGAATTTCTGGAGGAATTTCTACAGGTCAAAATTTGTTAGCAAAAGTAGCTCTTAAACCAACCTCAAGTATTTTAGTCAAAGGAAAGTCAGTGAATAAAGAGGGAGAGTCAGTCGAGGTTATCTCTAAAGGTAGGCACGATCCTTGTGTAGGAATTAGAGCAGTACCGATTGTTGAAGCAATGACAGCAATAGTTTTGATCGATCACTTTTTGAGAAATAGAGCTCAAAATCAGGATAAACCTCAAGAGTACACCAAGATTCCATCCGAAAAAGATTAAACGCTATGTCTCAAAAAACTCTTTACGATAAAATTTGGGAAGAACACTTCGTAGTGGATAGAGAAGATGGAAGCACACTTATGTACATTGATCGGCATCTCGTACATGAGGTTACTTCCCCACAAGCATTTGATGGCCTTCGTCAGAATAATTTAATTCCTCGTCAAATAAATACTATTATTGCAACTCCAGATCATAATGTGCCTACGACTGAGCGTGCAAAAGACATAGAAGGTATTAAAGACCCTGTAAGCAAACTTCAAGTTGTAACTTTGAATGATAATTGTGATGAATTTGGTATAAATCAGTTCAAACTTAATGACGAAAGACAGGGAATTGTTCATGTTATTGGACCTGAACAAGGTATTACACTTCCCGGCATGACAATCGTTTGTGGTGATTCTCATACATCTACTCATGGAGCTTTTGGATCATTAGCTATGGGAATAGGCACAAGTGAGGTTGAACATGTTTTGGCAACTCAATGTTTGGTTTCTCAAAAACAAAAAAATATGTTGATCGAAATAGTTGGAGAACTCCAAAAGGGAGTTACTGCTAAAGATATTACAATGTTTATCATAGGAAGAATTGGAACAGCTGGCGGAACTGGACACGTCATTGAATATTCAGGCGAAGCTATAGAAAATTTGTCCATGGAAGGAAGAATGACTCTTTGCAATATGGCAATAGAAGCTGGGGCTAGGGCAGGTATGGTTGCCCCAGATGAAAAAACCTTTGATTATGTTTCAGATAAACCTTTTGCACCTAAAGGAAAAGAGTTAGAAAATGCCATAAATTATTGGAAGACTTTAAAAACTGATCCAAATGCAAGCTTTGATAAAATTCATTCTTTTAGTGCAGAAGAAATTTTACCGCAAGTTACTTGGGGAACTTCACCAGAAATGGTGACTCATGTTGATGATTCAATTCCTGATGTTAAAGAAGACAATAAAACTCTAATGTCTGCTTTGGATTATATGGGTCTAAAACCTGGAACAAAAATTAAAGACATTGAACTCGATCAAATTTTCATAGGTTCTTGCACCAATTCAAGAATTGAAGATTTACGAGCAGCTTCAAAAATTTTGGATGGCAATAAAATTTCAAAAAATATTAAAAGAGCAATAGTAGTACCTGGTTCAGGACTCGTTAAAAAACAAGCTGAAGCAGAAGGTTTGGATGAAATATTTAAGACAGCTGGATTTGAATGGAGAGACGCCGGATGTTCTATGTGTCTTGGTATGAATCCAGATCAATTAAAAGAATTTGAAAGATGCGCATCAACTTCTAATAGAAATTTTGAAGGCAGACAAGGTTTTAAAGGCCGCACCCATTTGGTTAGTCCAACAATGGCAGCGGCAGCATCGCTCGAAGGAAAGTTTATAGACGTCAGAGAGCTTTAATGAAAAATTCTAATTTATATTCTGGGGAATTCGCATGTTTGGAAAAAGCTAACGTAGATACTGACCAAATTATTCCAAAACAATTTTTAAAATCAATTTCAAAGACAGGACTTGGTCCTTATTTATTTGATGCCTGGAGATTTTTAGACGAAGGATTTCTTGGAAAAAAGCTCTCGGATAGAAAGATCAATCCAGACTTTATTTTAAATAAACCAACTTATTCGGGAATCAATGTGCTCATTTCCGATGATAATTTTGGTTGCGGTTCTAGCAGAGAACATGCTGTTTGGGCTCTTAAGGACTTTGGAATCAATGTGGTTATAGCATCTTCTTTTGGTGATATTTTTTTTAATAATTGTTTCAAAAATGGAGTTTTAGCGATAAAAATATCTCAAGATCAAATAAACGAAATTTTTTTTCAACAACGACAAAATTCTCAGAAACAAATTGAGATCGATTTAATTAATCAAAAGATCAAGATCCAAAATATTAAATTGATAGATTTTGAAATAGATGAATTTAGAAAGAATTGTTTATTGGAAGGTTTAGACGATATTGGATTTAGTTTGAAATATGAAACAGAAATTTCTAATTATGAAAATAAACTTAAACAATTAAGGCCTTGGATCTTAAATGAGTAAATCAAAACATATACTTTTTCTTCCTGGCGATGGCATTGGTCCAGAAATTAGTAATGAGGCTAATAAAGTTTTACTTTATGTCTCACAAAAACATGATTTTGATGTTGAGGTAAGTGATCGTCTTATTGGCGGAATCGCAATTGATGAAGAAGGCTCACCAATATCAGATTCTACAATTGAAATCGCTAAAGAGTCAGATGCAGTCTTCCTTGGAGGTGTTGGAGGCCCAAAATGGGATAGTTTAGAACCTGCAAATAAACCAGAGAAGGGGTTGCTGAAAATAAGATCTGAACTCGACTTATTTGCAAATTTAAGACCATCAATGGCTTTTCCTGGTCTTGAAGATACCTCTTCCTTAAAAAAGGAAGTCATAGAAGGATTAAATATACTAATTGTGAGGGAATTAACTGGTGGTATTTATTTTGGCACTCCAAGAGAAATAAAATCTGATTCAGCTTTTAATACTATGATTTATTCAACCTCTGAGGTTGAGCGAATTGCCGAAGTAGCTTTCAAGAGCGCCATGAAAAGAGGGAAAAAATTATGCTCAGTTGATAAGGCAAATGTTTTAGAAGTTTCAGAATTTTGGAGAGGCATCGTGAACAAAGTTTCTAAAAAGTATCCAGAGGTTAAATTGGAACACATGTTGGTGGACAATGCAGCAATGCAGTTAGTTCAAAATCCAAAACAATTCGATGTAATTTTATCTTCCAATCTTTTTGGCGACATACTTTCCGATATTAGTTCTATTTTATCAGGCTCTATCGGCATGCTTCCTTCAGCCTCTCTAGATTTGAATTCAAAAGGATTATTTGAACCAGTTCATGGAACAGCTCCAGACATTGCTGGCAAGTCAATCGCGAACCCTCTGGCTGGTATTTTGTCTATTGCAATGATGTTTAAATACACTTTTGCCAATGAAACAATTTCTCTTGATATTGAAAATGCAGTAGAGAAGGTCTTAAAAGACGGATTTGCTACACGTGATATAGCAAACGAAAAATCAAAATTGGTTTCCACATCAGAAATGGGGGATTTAGTAATTGAAAAACTTAAATAAAAGAATAGCCGTTGTCGGTGCTACTGGTGCTGTGGGCAGAGTTTTTTTAGAGCTATTAGAAAATAATTTTTCTGGAAAAAAAGATTTACATCTACTGGCAAGTAAAAAGTCAGAAGGAAAATTAATATCCTGCGGAGATCAACAATTTGAAGTGAAAGATTTATCAACTTTCGATTTTTCTTTGGTTGATATTGCTTTCTTTTCTGCTGGGGCAGAAATTTCTGGCGAATTTGCTCCTAAAGCTCTATCGCAAGGTTGTACAGTTATAGACAACTCATCCAAATTTAGAAGGGAAGAAGATATTCCTCTAATAATTCCAGAAGTAAATGGAGATGTTTTGAAACAAATAAATGATCCAATAATAATTTCGAATCCCAATTGTTCTACTGCTCAATTACTAGTAGCTTTAAAGCCTATTCATGATTTATTCGAAATTACTAGAGTCGACGTAGTGACTTTTCAAGCAGTTAGTGGATCTGGACAAAATGCAATCGATGAATTAATAAATCAAACAAAACAATCGTTAAATAATGAGAGTACTAAGAATGAGGTCTATGGCGCACAAATAGCTTTTAATGTAATCCCAGCTGGAAATTTAGAAGAAAATGACTATACCGATGAAGAAATGAAAATTTCTCATGAAACAAAAAAAATTCTTGACGAAAAGATAAACATTTCAGCAACTACGGTAAGAGTTCCAGTAGTTTACGGTCACTCTATAGCTGCACACGTCAAAACGAATAAAAAAATTAACTTACCAAATTTGCATAGAGCCTTTGAAACTCAAACTGGCTTGGAAAAATACTCAGAAAAAGACTTCTTATCTCCAAACCCTTTGGAGCATGCAGAAGGAAAAGATCCAGTTTCTGTGGGAAGAATTAGAGCCGATCTTTGGGAGGATGATAGAGTAAATATATGGATTGTTGCCGATAATTTAAGGAAAGGAGCAGCCTTAAATAGCTTACAAATTATGGAACGTATTATGGAAAAATAATATTATGTTTAGGTTATTTTTTTTACTAATTTTTCTACCCAATCTTTTACTAGCTCAGATCGAGTATTCAAGTAATGAATATAATAATCTTTGGTCTATTGCTATAGAAGTTAAGAAAAATAATCCAGATTTTTCTCTTTATCAAATTATGATTGCGATACAAGATCTTAATCCTGATTCTTTTAAACAAGGAAATATTAATTTTCTAAAAAAAGATCAGTTGTTAGAAACACCAGATTTGTATTTATTGGATATTTACGATAGATATCAGTCCATTAGAGATGTTGCAGAACAAAATTCCATTATAGATAGTAAATACACCGATTATGTTGCGCTTCAAGACGTTCTTGTATTGACTGAACCAACTTATTCCTTAAGTGAGCCAACAGAAAATATAGACTATCTATCAACAGAGAGTATTTCTATTGAAAATTTTGAAGACTCTCTCATAATTGCAGAAAGTGATTCATCTGAAGAAGAAATCACTTCAAACAATATTGAATCTTCTGACTCTGAAAATTACGTAAATGTGACTTCTAATTCAGCAGAATCTCTACAAGAAAGTTTGGCAGAAATAAATTCAAGTTCTTCAATTGATTACCAGTTAATTTTAATAGTTGGTTTAGCTCTCCTTTTGGTTGTTTTAGGAATTTTATACGTAAGAAGTTCACCAGCAAATTTCAGTAATGAGAAAAAGAATGAAGATAATTTAGATGAAGAGTACGAAGAGATTGGAGATCCTTTCGAAACAAGACTAAATCTAGCAACTATGTATATTGAAATGAAAAACTTTGATGAAGCCAAGATATTGATTAAAGAAATAATTGATAATGCCGAGGATGAATCTGTTGTTAATAAAGCTAAAGACTTATTAAAAACTTTCAATGAAAATTAAACGTTATGCTGCCGGAGTAGAATATTTTGGAACAAAATATAAAGGCTGGCAAATTCAAAAATCTACAGACGATACGATTCAATCTAGGGTTGACGAAGCTCTCTCAAAAATAGCTGATTCAGAAATCAAATCAACTTGTGCTGGTAGGACAGATGCTGGGGTAAATGCATTATCACAAGTTATTCACTTTGATTCTGAAAAAAAAAGGACGCTTAAAGCTTGGGTTGAGGGATGCAATTCAATTTTGCCTGATGATATTAAGTTGATTTGGGTTAAAAAGGTACCGGATGATTTTCATGCTAGGTTTTCAGCTTTTAAAAGGACTTATAAGTACATTGTTTTGAATAAAAAAAATACATCAATATTTTATAAAAATAGGACATTACATTTAAAAGATAAAATTAATCTACAAATAATAAAAGATGCTTCAAACTATTTAATTGGAGAACATGATTTTTCAAGCTTTAGATCTTCAGGTTGTCAGTCAAAGTCTCCAATGAGAGAAATTTATGAAATTAATATTTCTAAAAAAAAAGATTTAATTAGCTTTGAAATATCAGCAAATGCCTTTTTATTAAATATGGTAAGAATTATGGTAGGAACTCTTTTAGAATTTGGATTACAAAATAGAAATCCTGATCAAATGAAATCAATAATTGAGGGTCGTGACAGAAATCTTTCAGGAAAAACTATAGCTTCTGACGGTCTATATTTTATTGGACCTGAATATCCTTCAAAATTCAAAATAAAAAAACCTCCGTTTAAATATCAAATTCTTCCAAATTAACTTTTTGCCATGAGTATCTTTATCAAAATATGTGGAATCACTAACGATGAAGATGCAAATCTTTCAATAGAGTACGGGGCTGATGCTATTGGCTTAAATCAATACGAAAAAAGTCCAAGATTTGTCAATAAAAAAGAATTATTAAAAATTAAAAATACTTTAAATGATGACGTCCTTATTGTTCCTGTCTTTGTGAATCCTAAAGAAGGAGAAGTTCTTAAGTTTTTAGATATCTATCCAAATAGCGTTTTGCAATTTCATGGGAATGAATCTTTAGAGTTTTGTAAAAAATTTGACAGACCATTTATTAAATCTATGAATATAGATGACTCCATGAACGCTTACGATTATCAGAAAGATTATCCGTCTGCAAAATATTTTCTTTTAGATTCAGGTAATGAAGATTTACATGGTGGAACAGGAAAAAAATTTGATTGGAAAAAAATACCTCAAGATTTAAATAACCTAATCGTTGCTGGTGGATTAAATCCTAATAATATCTTATCGCTATTAGATTATTTTATTCCTTTCGGAGTTGATGTATGTAGTGGAGTTGAATCAAAAAAAGGTGTAAAAGACTCTTTTAAGTTAAAAAAATTTATCGATTTAATCAAAAATTATGAAAGATAAGGATAAATACAATTTTCCAGATGCCGATGGTAGGTACGGAGATTTTGGAGGTAAATATGTATCTGAAACTCTAATGTCAGCTCTAGAGCAGTTAGAAACTACTTATGAGAATCTAAAAGACAAAGAGGAATTTAAGAATGAAATTACTGACGATTTAAATAATTTTGTAGGACGTCCATCACCATTGTATTTTGCAAAAAGATGGACTGAGAAACTTTCCGGAGCAAAAATTTACTTAAAAAGAGAGGATTTGAATCATACCGGTGCTCATAAAATTAATAATACAGTGGGCCAAGTTTTATTAGCAAAGCATATGGGTAAGAAAAGAATTATTGCTGAAACTGGAGCAGGACAGCATGGGGTTGCAACTGCGGCTGTTGCAGCCAGACACGGCCTAGAATGTATTATTTTTATGGGCGAAGAAGATATAGAAAGACAATCTCCAAACGTATATAGAATGAAACTACTTGGAGCCGATGTATGTCCAGTCACCTCAGGAACAAGAACCTTAAAAGACGCTATGAATGAGGCAATGCGTGATTGGGTAAGTAATGTTGATGATACTCACTATATTATTGGAAGCGTTGCTGGGCCTCATCCTTATCCCAAAATTGTTAGAGATTTTAATTCTATCGTAGGAATTGAATTGAAAGAGCAATCTAGAGAGTTGTTTGGAAGATTTCCAGATAAGATTATTGCTTGTGTTGGAGGTGGATCTAACGCTATGGGAATTTTTTATCCCTTTTTAAAAGATAATTCAGTAGATTTGATTGGAGTAGAAGCCGGAGGTTCAGGAATTGATACAGGAAAACATGCTGCTCCTTTAAGCGATGGCAGCATTGGTGTTTTACATGGTATGAAAACTTATTTGATGCAAGATAATTCTGGTCAAATTTTATCAACTCAGTCTGTTTCTGCTGGTTTGGATTATCCAGGAGTTGGTCCTGAGCATTCCTATCTAAAAGACTCTGGAAGAGTAGAATACGATTCTGCTACCGATGAAGAGGCTTTAGATAGTTTTCACGATTTAACAAAAACTGAGGGAATTATGCCCGCTCTGGAAACAGCTCATGCTCTTGCGCATGCAAAAAAAATTGCACCAAATATGGAAAAGGATGAAATCATTGTAGTTAACTTATCTGGCAGAGGCGACAAAGACATGGCTAATGTTGCTAAAGTTGAAGGTTTAACTTTATGAGCATAATTAAGTCTACTTTTGAAAATTTAGAAAAAGTAAACTCAAAAGCATTAGTAACCTACACTGTTGCCGGGGATCCAAATTTAGACACTTCCGAAAAAATAATAAGTGAGATTGTATCTAGTGGCGCCGATATAATTGAAATAGGAGTTCCATTTTCTGATCCTATGTCCGAGGGCCCTGTGATACAAATGGCACATGAACGGTCTCTAATTAATAAGACGTCGCTAATAGATATTTTGTCTTTAAGCAAAAAACTCAAAAAAAAATTTAAAACCACTCCAATTGTTCTAATGGGTTATTTTAATACCTTTATAAATTCTTTAAATTCAACTAAATCAAATCACGATATCAATGAAGATATTTGTAGTGAGTTAAAAAAAAATGGAGTTGATGGGTTGATAATTGTTGATTTACCCTATGAGGAAAGCGAAGCTATTTTTAAAAAGTTATCTAAATTTGAAATTGACTTGATAAGATTAATTTCTCCCACTACTAATGATTTGAGAATAAATGAAATAATATCTAATTCATCTGGCTTTCTTTATTATGTGTCTTTGAAAGGAATCACAGGAGCAGATATAGATTCATATGATGAACTTAAAAAAAGAGTTCAGCAGATAAAAAATTCTTCAAATATTCCTGTTGTTGTTGGATTCGGAATTAAGGATCAAGAAACAGCAAGCAATATGTCAAGTTTTGCTGATGGGGTGGTTGTCGGAAGCGCTATTGTAGACATGATTGGTGATTTTGAAAAAGAAGAACACAAAGTAATTCTAAATAAGATATCAAAATTTGTTGGAGACATTAAATCTTCGATACAATAATCTATGGTAAAAAGCTGGTTTAATAGAATTCTTCCATCTTTTGCAAGAGCTCACAAAAAAGATGATAAAAAAAGCCCTGTTCCACAAGGACTTTGGCAAAGCTGCCCAAACTGTAAAGAAATACTTTATGGTCCGGATCTCGAGGCAAACCATTATGTTTGTATGAATTGTGATCACCACATACGAATTGGAGCAAGACACAGGCTTACCTATTTATTTGATGAAAATAAATACAACGAAATTTCCGCTAATACTGAAGCAAAAGACTGGCTTTCTTTTAGAGATTCAAAAAAATACAAAGACAGATTAAGTGAAGCAAAGAATAAGATAGAAGAAAAAGAAGCTTTAATTTGTGCTCATGGAAAATTAAACTCAATGGAAGTTGTCATAGCTGTATTTGAATTTAGATTCATGGGCGGCTCAATGGGTTCTGTTGTTGGACAAAAGTTTGTGGATGCTGTCAATAAAGCCATTGAACTTAAGGCACCATTTATTTGTTTTTCAACAAGTGGTGGAGCTAGAATGCAAGAATCTCTTTTCTCTCTTTTTCAAATGGCTAGAACTTCAGCTGTATTAAATAAACTAAAAGAAGAAAAGCTTCCTTATATTTCGTTTATGACCGATCCAATATATGGCGGGGTGTCAGCTAGTTTAGCTATGTTAGGAGATATCAACATCGCTGAACCAAAAGCTCAAGTTGGTTTCGCGGGACCCAGGGTTATTGAGGATACTGTCAGAGTAAAATTACCTGAAGGATTTCAAAGAAGTGAATTTTTATTGGAACATGGCCTTATAGATATGATAGTTCATAGATCTGAAATAAAAGATAAGCTTTATAATTTATTGTCAAAACTTTCAGCAAGTTAAAGAATTGACTGAATTAGAAAAGTATCTTGTACCGATTTTAGACAAAAAAAATAGCTTTAGAAAATCGAGTTTTAGTAAATTAAAAAAAGCTGTTATTAAATTAAATTTAAACAAGCCTTCCCAAATAATTTCTGTTACTGGCACAAACGGCAAGGGATCTACTCTCGAAATACTTTCGCAAGTTTTAAATAATAATAATTTTAAAGTAGGGTTATTTACTTCACCCCATCTCGTTAGATTCAACGAAAGAATAAAAATAAATAATATGTCTGTTACAGATAAAGAAATTTTAAAAACTTTTAAACAGTTAGAAAATCTTAAAGACTATAAAAGTTTCAACTTTTTCCAATTATTTTCTTTAGCCTGTTTTGTAATCTTTTCAAACAGAAAATTAGATATCTGGCTTTTAGAGGCTGGGTTGGGAGGTAGATTGGACCCAATTAATTGTTTTGATGCAGACGTATCCGTTATCACAAAAATTGCTTTAGATCATGAGGACATTTTAGGCAAAGGGTTAGAAAATATAGGAAAAGAAAAAGCAGGAATTATCAGATCAAATCAAGATTTCATTTATGGTGAAGGCAAGATTCCAGAAAGTGTAAAAAAAGTTCTGGATAAATTAAATCCAAATTTTCATAAGATAGACAATTGTTCTATTAAATTAGAAAACTTTCATAGAAATTCCGTTGGCATTGCAAAAAAAATTTTAGATGTGAAGTTTAAAAAAATTGATTCTTTAAATGAAATCAAAAAACTTAAAAAAAGTCCTAACTATGGTAGATGTCATCAATTGAAAAAAGATCTTATTGTTGATGTATCTCACAACAATGATAGTGTTAAAAATTTAGAAGAATTTATATCTAATAATTTCTCTAAATCTAAAATCAAAGCTATTTTTTCTTGTAACAAATTAAAAAAGTTAGAAGATTTATGTGATCCTATGATGGAAGTTGTTGACGAATGGTATCTCCCAGAATTAGAAAGTAACAGACTATTAAGTAGTAATTTGGTTAATAAATACTTGTTAAGCAAAGGGAAGAAAGTAAATTTAGGATATGATTTACATCAACTCAAACAAAAGATAAATAAACAAGAAAAAAATAGTTTATTTGTTGCGTTTGGTTCTTTTATTTTGATAGGAAAAATTTATGAATCTTATAATTTCCAAATATAAACTATTGGTATGATCACTTTTTCAGTATTTGATGTAGTTTTTTTTACCTTATTAGCCATTTTTAGTTTGAGAGGTTTTTTTAAAGGGTTTTTAAAAGAAATTTTCTCCTTCATTATTTGGATTTCTTCATTGGGTTTGGCATGGGGATTAAGACAATTTCCAATTGAATTTCTGAATATAAATAGTTCGATTTTATTAGCCGAAACATTCTTTTTTATATTATTTTTTACAATCTTTTTTGTACTGTTAGTTCTGATTTTTAAAGCTATATCTTTTGCATTCAACCCGAAAACATTTATTTCAAATATAATTGGTTTTTTTCTTGGTCCTTTTAAATTTTACATTTTTACTATTATTTTATTTTTATCCGCAGACGAATATATAATTGACAAATACTGGTGGAATTCAAGTATTGTTTCTCCATATATTTATAACTCGTCAATTTTGATAGGCAATTTAATTGGAGAGATTCCTATGGAAGATTTAGACAATTTTACAATTGAGCCCGACAGGCTAATAAATTAATGTGTGGAATCGTAGGCATTATTTCTGATGAAGAAGTTTCTTCATCAGTATACGAATCTTTAACAGTTATTCAGCATCGAGGTCAAGATGCTGCAGGAATCGCAACCCTTGAAGATGGTAAATTACATGTAAGAAAACAAATTGGTTTAGTACGTGATGTATTTAGAGCTCAACACATCGCAGGCTTAAAGGGCAAAATAGGTATCGGGCATGTTAGATATCCAACTGCTGGAGGAGTTAGCCGAGAATTCTCTCAGCCACTTTATGTAAATTCTCCTTATGGGATAAGTATTTGCCATAATGGGAATTTGGTAAATGCAAAAGAGTTGTCATTAGAACTTTTTCGAAATGATTTAAGACATTTAAATACAGATTCAGATTCTGAAGTAATCCTGAACATTTTTGCGCATGAGCTCCAAAAGATTAATTCTTTTACTCCAAAAGCAGAGGAAATATTTTTAGCTGTTCAAAATATGCACAAAAGACTTAAAGGTGCTTATTCGATTGTATTAATGATTAGCGGAGTAGGATTGTTAGCTATCAGGGATCCAAATGGTATTAGACCTTTAATTATGGGTAAAAAAGAAAATGACCTTTTGGGTAAAACAGATTATATGTTTGCCTCAGAAAGTCCTGCTTTGGACGCTCTTGATTTTGAAATTACAGGTGATTTAAAACCTGGCGAAGCGGTTTTTGTTTCTATGGAAGGCGAGATGAGTAGAAAAGTTTGTCATGATTCTCCTAAGCATTGTCCATGTATTTTTGAATACGTTTATTTAGCAAGACCAGATGCAGTAATTGAAGAAATTTCAGTTATGAAGTCGAGATTAAGAATGGGTCAAAAACTAGGAAAAAAAATTAAATCTTTATATCCCGAATCAAAAATTGATTCGGTAATTCCCATTCCAGAAAGCAGCACTTCATCAGCTATAGAAGTAGCAAAATATTTAGGCGTAAATTACCGAGAGGGATTTGTTAAAAATAGATATATTGGACGTACTTTCATAATGCCAAAACAAGAGGTAAGAAAAAAATCTGTTAGGAGAAAACTAAATCCTATACCTTTTGAATTTAAGGATAAAAATATTCTTTTGATCGATGACTCGATTGTCAGAGGCACTACCAGCAGAGAGATTGTAGAGATGGCAAGAAATGCTGGAGCCAAAAAAGTTTTCTTTGCTTCGGCAGCACCACCAATTAGATTTCAAAATGTTTACGGAATAGATATGGCAGCTACCGAGGAATTAATTGCTCACCAAAGAGAAGATCAAGAAATTGCAAATTTTATTGGCGCTGATTGGCTAGTCTATCAAGATTTAGAGGATTTAATAGATTGTGCAAAAGAAGGGAATAAAGAAATCAAAAACTTTGAAACCTCAATATTTGATGGCAACTATGTCTGTGGATCAGTAACCAAAGAATATTTAACAAATCTTGAGTCAGAAAGAAAAGATTCTAACAAATCTTTTAATTAACTATTTTCAATTGTAACCGAGGGCAAAGAAGCATTTTCTGCAGCTTTTTTATAAGCTTCAATCTCATTAAAATTCATATATCTGAAAATATCTGATGACATAGTATTAATTTCTTTCATGTGGGATAAGTACTCATCAACGTTTGGTAGTTTTCCTAAAATAGCTGAAATTGCTGCCAATTCAGCTGAGGCTAAATAAACGTTTGCACCATCTCCAAGTCTATTTGGAAAGTTTCTAGTCGAAGTAGATACTACAGTAGAATTTGGCTCAACTCTTGCCTGATTACCCATGCAAAGAGAACAACCTGGGACTTCAGTTCTTACTCCAGCATTTTCAAAGATCTTATAAAAACCTTCTTCTTCTAACTGAAATTTATCCATTTTTGTTGGAGGCGATATCCAAAGTCTTGTAGGCAAGGATGAGATTTTTTCAAGAAGTTTACCTGCTGCTCTAAAATGACCAATATTAGTCATACACGAGCCAATAAAAACCTCATCAATTTTATCTTCTCCAATTTCAGATAAACTTTTGACATCGTCGGGATCATTAGGACATGCCAATAAGGGCTCTTTAATTTCATTCAGGTCAATTTCAATGATTTCAGCATATTTTGCATTTTTGTCAGGTTGCATTAAAACTGGATTAGCGAGCCACTGTTCCATCTTCAGGGCTCTTCTTTCTAAAGTTCTGGCATCTCCATAACCTTCAGAGATAAGCCATCTTAATAAAATAATATTAGAATTTAAATATTCTATGATCGGATCTTCGTCTAGAAGAACAGTACAGCCCGAAGCAGATCTCTCTGCAGAAGCATCTGACAACTCAAATGCTTGCTCAATCTTTAAGTTAGGTAAACCCTCTATTTCTAAACACCTTCCCGAAAAAATATTTTTTTTACCTTCTTTTTCAACTGTTAGTAAACCTCTTTTTATCGCAGCATAGGGAATCGCATTTACCAGATCTCTCAAAGTAATACCGGGTTGCATTTCTCCTGAAAATCTTACTAAAACTGATTCAGGCATATCTAGAGGAATAACTCCCAAAGCAGCTCCAAAAGCGACTAACCCTGACCCGGCTGGAAAACTTATTCCAATTGGAAATCTAGTATGAGAATCTCCACCGGTTCCTACAGTATCAGGCAGTAACATCCTATTTAACCAAGAGTGAATAATTCCATCTCCAGGTTTAAGAGCTATACCTCCTCTCGTTTTAATAAACTCTGGAAGAGTATGCTGTGTCTCAATATCAACTGGTTTTGGGTATGCCGCAGTATGACAAAAAGATTGCATCACTAAATCTGAAGTAAAACCTAAACATGCTAACTCTTTGAGTTCATCTCTCGTCATTGGGCCAGTTGTATCTTGAGAGCCAACCGTTGTCATAATTGGCTCACAATAAGTTCCTGGCCTAATCCCTTTAACTCCACAAGCTTTGCCAACCATTTTTTGAGCGAGAGTAAATCCTTCTTGAGAATTATCTTTATCTCCTGGCCTAACAAAAACTTCACTAGGATTTAAATTAAGAAATTCTCTAGTTTTATCAGTTAAACTTCTACCAATAATTAAAGGAATCCTTCCTCCAGCTCTAACTTCATCTAAAAAAGTTTCAGATTTAAATTCAAATTTAGAAATTACTTCATTCTTCTCATTTTTTATTTTGCCTTCAAAAGGATAGATTGAAATTAAGTCACCGGTATTCATTTTTTCAACATCGGCTTCAAATACTATTGTTCCTGCATCTTCCATTGTGTTAAAAAAAATTGGAGCTATTTTTCCTCCGATACATATTCCGCCTGTTTTCTTATTTGGAATGAAAGGGATTTCCTCACCCATATGCCATAGGACCGAATTTGTTGCCGATTTTCGGGAGGATCCAGTACCAACTACATCTCCAACAAGAGCCACAGGAAACCCTTTTTCTTTGAGTTTACTAATCGTTTCAATCGGCTTAGATATACCCTCTCTTGGCATTTTGTACATAGCTAAAGCATGAAGTGGTATATCTGGTCTAGACCAAGCATCTGGAGCAGGAGAAAGATCATCGGTATTTGTTTCTCCTGGAACTTTGAAAACCGTTGTTTTAATTAAATCTGGAATCTCTGGTTTTGACAAAAACCACTCAGCTTCAGCCCAGGAATTAAGTATCTTTTTTGCATTATTTGATTTGCTAGACATTTCAGCAATATCATTGAAGGAATCAAAAATTAACAAAGTCTTTGATAGAGCCTCTACAGCAATATCTCCACATTCTTGATCATCTATTAAATTTATTAAGGGCTCTACATTGTAGCCACCGAGCATAGTTCCAAGATAAAAAGTTGCATCTTTAGGGGAAATTAACTCACATTTAATTTTTTTTTGAGAAATGTCTGCTAAAAATGCAGCTTTTACATAGGCTGCATCATCAACTCCTGCAGGAACTCTAGTTATAAGAAGCTCCAAGAGTTCTTTATTATTTTCTTTTTTAATAAGCTCAACTAATTCAGATGTTTGTTCGGCACTGAGTGGAAGAGGGGGAATACCTAGATCAGCTCTCTCCTTGAGAGATTTTTTATAATTTTCAAGCATAAATTCTTAATAAAATTGGTAATATATTAACATGTCTGATCAACCTTCTGTGCGAACTAGGACTCCTTGCGTAGGTATTTGTTCAACCACCTACGGTGATGACGTTTGTAGAGGATGTAAAAGATTTATTCATGAAGTTATAAATTGGAATTCTTTTAAACCCGAAGAAAAAGAAGCTGTGTGGAAACGACTTGAACACTTAAAAACTCTCATCATGGAATCGAAGGTAACTATAAATAACGAGAACTTAATGGAATCAAAAATTTTAGAGTTCCAATTAAAAATAAATAAAGACTTAAATCCATTATCAAAAGTTTTTGAAATAGTAAAATTAACTAGTACAAGTTTTAAGGATCTCAAAGAATTTGGAATCGATCTTAAGAAGGAAGGAAGTTTAATTTCTTTAAAAGAAGAACTTGAAACCGAACTTTACGAATTGTCTAAAGCTCATTTCAATAGATATTTCGTTGAGCCAATAGAAAATTTAAACAAAAATTAAATTTTTTCTTTGACTAGGTGTAAATCTCCTTTTGAGCTTTCTATAAACCATAAGAAATCACCCCAATCGCCAAGAACCATTCTTGGCACTCCATTTTCGTCATGAATATCAGGTCTATGCGTATGACCATGAATCAAAACATCTATCGAATGATTCTCGATAATTTTTACAACTTCCTCTTTATTGACATCCATTATGGCTTCATCTTTAGTTTTATTTTCTAATGAACTAATTTCTCTAAGACTTTTAGCTACTTCTTTTCTTTCTTTTAAATTTTTAGATAGAAAATCTTTTTGCCAATCTTCATTGCGAACTAAATTTCTAAACTCTTGGTAGTCTTTATCGTCAGTGCATAAAGAATCTCCATGCATCAACATAATTTTTTTTTCATTAAGATTAAAAATGAACGGGTCTTCAAGTAATTTTGCTCCCACTTCCTTACAGAACTTATCTCCAATGAGAAAATCTCTATTTCCATGCATGAAATAAATTTTTAAACCTCCTGCAGTTTTAAGTTTAAGGATATTTTTTATGCCTTTGATAAAGTTATCTTCGTTATCATCTCCTATCCATTGCTCAAAAAAGTCTCCAAGAATAAATAACTCGTCACGTGAGTTAACTTTTGAATTTATAAAATTTTCAAAAGCTTTAGTTAGATGAGGTTTATTTTGCTCTAAATGTAAATCGGAAATAAAAAAAATAGACATTAGTCATTTTCTTGAAACACTAATCATGTATACATCTTCAATCGGCACATCTTGATGACCTGAAACAAAAGTAGTCTTTACTTTAGCTATTTCATCTATAACTTCTTGACCGCTAATTACTTTACCAAAAACTGCGTAACCACCTGAGTTAGGATAATCTAGAAATTCATTATCAGCCAAATTGATAAAAAATTGTGAAGTTGCTGAATTTAAGTCACTTGTTCTAGCCATTGAAAGGGTATATTTCTCGTTTTTAAGACCATTTTCAGACTCATTAATAATAGGAAGTTTTGTTTCTTTTTGATTCATTCCTATCTCAAAACCACCTCCTTGAATTACAAATCCAGGGATTATTCTGTGAAATAAAACATTTTCAAAAAAATTATCATCTACATACTGAGTAAAATTCTCAACAGTAACAGGAGCTTCTTTTGGGTAAAGTTCTATTTCAAAATTGCCTAAATTTGTTACTACGGCTAATAATATTATTTCGTTCATGAGGAATAAGTATAATACTCTTAATTGAGAATAACAGATGAAAATTTTTAATAGTCTTTCATCATCGAAAGAAGAATTTATTTCAATAAATAAAAACAAAATAAATTTGTATGTTTGCGGGATGACAGTTTATGACGACTGTCATATAGGCCATGCGAGGACTTTCTTAACCTTTGACTTATTTGTGAGATTTTTTTCTTATTTAGGATTTAATGTTAACTACATAAGAAATATAACTGACATAGAAGATAAAATTATTGATAAGGCCTTACTAGAAAAAGTTAAATTTAATGAAATTTCTAATAGATTCATTGTTTCGATGAACGAAGATTTTAAAAAATTAAATTTACTACCACCTAATAATGAGCCAAAAGCTTCCGATCATATAAATGAAATTTTGGAAATGATAGAAACTCTCGAATCTAAGAATTATGCTTACTCTGTTGAGGGTGGAGATGTTTATTTTGATATAAATTCCTATGAGGATTATGGAAAACTTTCTAAAAGAAATTTAGATGAATTAGATGTTGGAGTAAGAATTGAAATCGATAATCTCAAAAATAATCCTAACGATTTCGTCCTTTGGAAAAAAACTTCTGTAGAGCCAAACTGGGATTCTAAATGGGGAAAGGGCAGGCCAGGATGGCATATAGAGTGTTCTGCAATGAGTAAAAAATTTTTAGGTGAAAATTTTGATATTCATGGAGGAGGGCTGGACTTAAAATTTCCTCATCATGAAAATGAAATTGCTCAATCAGAGTGTTGCTCTGGTAAGAGCTTTGCTAACTATTGGATGCATGTAGCTCCCTTAAATGTGGATGGAAAAAAGATGTCAAAATCTTTAAATAATTTCATCACCATAAAACAAGTGCTAAAAGAATTTCATCCGGAAATCATGAGAATGTTTTTTTATCTGACTCATTATAGAAAGCCAATAAACTTTACAGCTAACTCAATAAACGAAGCTAAAAATATTTTAGACAAACTCTATGAAAGTCTCAGAGATAGCTATTCTAATGACGGACAAATTGACTTAGGTTTTAAAAATAGATTTGAAGAGGCTTTGAAAGATGATTTCAATACTCCAAAAGCAATAAAAATTTTACAAGAGTTAGTTACAAAAATTAATAAGACGGACTCATTGGAAGAAATTAAGATTTTAAAGTTTAGTTTAAAAGAATTGTCACAAGCTATTGGATTATTAAACGATTCAGTAGAGAAGTATTTTAAATATTCTCTTTCAAACGAGATAAGTGAAGATGAGATTGCAAAGTTTATACTAGAAAGAAATGAGGCCAGAGTTAAAAAAGATTTTCAAAAAGCCGACGATATCAGGAACGAATTACTTGAAAAGGGTGTTGTTTTAGAGGACAAGGCTGATAACACTTCTTGGGTTAGAAAAAAATCTAAAAAAGCTGATAAAAATAGTAAATCGTAAAACACAAAATTAAAAGCCCCATCACTGGCGCAGTTTTTCTTTTGAATAAGTTTTCAAAAGTCCCTAAACTTAAATATGTAATAAATATGGCAGTTAGAATAGCCATCATCAAATAATCTCTAGTTAAAATATTAGCTTCAAAAACTTTTACAAAACTTAAACCAATTATTGGGAATACCAAAACGATGTTCAGAATATTTGATCCAACTATGTTACCTATTACAAGATTACCCTTTTTTTGTTTAAGCGCAGAAAATGAGGTAGCAAGTTCAGGAAGACTGGTGCCTATAGCAACCATTGTCAAACCAACTATGGTATCTGATATTCCGATTAAAGAAGCTAATTTTGATCCAAAATTAACAGTCAGTTCAGATCCTATTAATAAAAGTATTAAACTCAAAACTGAAAACAAAGTTAGAGAAAAAGTACTTTTTGATATTGTGCTGGCTAATTCTTCTTGAGGCTTTTGACGCATAAGATGTAAAACAAATAATATGAATAAACCAATCATCAATAATGAATCACTAGAAGATATTTTGTAATCAAAAAGCACATATCCAGCTAGTAGTGTTGTTAGAAACAGTAAAAAAATATCTCTTAAATTAAGTGTGATTTCTGACTTTGAAATAAAAAAACAAGCAAACCCAAAGACTATTCCTAAATTAGCAATATTCGAACCGATTGAGTTCCCCATTGCTATTTCTGGTTTTAAATTCACCACAGATGAAATGCTCACAAAAACCTCGGGAATAGAAGTTCCAAGTGCAACAACCGTAATCCCTAAAAACATATCACTTAAACCAATCTTTTTACCTAAATCTGATATGTTATCGATAAACAAATCTGCCCCTTTGACTAATAAAATTAAGCCAATGGATAGAAATGATGCTGGTAAAAGAAATTCCATTTTTATAAGTTCGCTTTAATTACGTATCTACAATATTCACAATTTTTACTTGAACTTGGCGCTTCGTCTGAGTCTAAACAAGATTTCATTTTATTTATCGTACTTGGGATCCATGAATCATCTCCCTTATAGCCTAGGATTTTTACTTTAAAATTTAGTTTATTTTCAAAGGGTATATTTTTTCTAATGGCATTGCAGTAAACAAAATATGCTGTGTCTTGGACGTCAAAACCATTTTTTCTTAAAAGCCATTGATAAATTTCTACCTGTCTTTTGTAAGAAATTTGCCAGGGCGCATCTAAGGAAACTTCTCCATCCTTTGAAGTTGCTTTGTAGTCCACGACTATTAATTGGTCTGTTTTAGTATTTATCCATACGTCGTCAAGTAAGCCATAAATATAGAAATTATTATTTTTATCTAAATAACCCACTCCCTTATTTCTAGTCCTCCAGTCTTCTATTTCAGGATGACTGAAAGGTTTGGCATCTATGCCCGCTTCTTTAATGTAAGGATGGTTATCACTCGAATTTCTATAGTAATCAAACTCTTCTTTCAACAATTCGTCCACCGCGTTATTTAAGTTAAAGGGAAAAGAACTTGGTTTACTTATGCCAAGTTTCTCTTCTCGGTAAAAGCATTTAGGACAATTACAAAAATTTTCAATTCTAGCTCTACTGAGTTTGTAAGGTTCAGGATTATCTTTATTATATAAAGGCATTATAATTTTGGCTCCGCGAGCAGGGCTCGAACCTGCGACCCAGTGATTAACAGTCACTTGCTCTACCAACTGAGCTATCGCGGAAAATGAGGTGTATTATAGGCAAAAAATAGAGCAATGACTAAATCATTTAATATCAAATCTGATTTCAAACCTGCTGGTGATCAGCCCAATGCAATAAATAAAATTGTTGAGGGTCTAAATTCTGGCCTTTTAAATCAAACTTTGCGCGGGGTAACGGGCTCAGGCAAGACTTTTGCAATGGCCAATATAATTCAGGAAGTGCAAAGACCCGCTATAGTTATGGCTCATAACAAAACTTTAGCTGCTCAACTGTATGGGGAATTCAAGGAATTTTTTCCTGAAAATTCAGTTGAGTATTTTGTTTCTTATTATGATTACTATCAACCTGAGGCTTATGTACCCACCTCGGATACGTTTATAGAAAAAGATGCTTCAATAAACGAACATATAGAACAGATGCGTTTATCGGCTACAAAAGCAATTATGGAGCGAAGAGATGTAATAATTGTTGCCTCTGTTTCAGCAATATATGGATTGGGCGATCCTAAGTCTTATTTAAAAATGGTTTTGCACCTTGATCGTGGTGATGAAATCGACATGAAAGTTTTACTTATGCGACTTGCAGAACTTCAGTATACGAGAAATGACACTGAGTTTAAAAGAGCAACCTATAGAGTGAAGGGAGACGTCATAGATGTATTTCCTGCCGAATCAGATTTTGAAGCTCTAAGAATTGAACTATTTGATACAGAAATAGAATCTCTTAAATTCTTTGATCCATTAACAGGAGAAATTATTAGGGATGTTCCAAGAGTAACAATTTTTCCTAAAACTCATTACGTAACTTCTCGTGATGTCATGCTTAATGCAGTTGAAAAAATTAGATCTGAAATGAAGGATAGAGTTAGATATTTTAAAAAAAATGAGAAATTGATCGAAGCTCAAAGAATCGAAGAACGTACAAAATATGATATGGAGATGATCAAAGAACTTGGGTTTTGTTCTGGAATTGAAAATTACTCGAGATATTTATCGGGAAGAAAAAAAGGGGAGGCACCTCCGACTTTGTATGAATACCTACCTAAAGACGCTTTAGTTTTTGTTGATGAATCACATGTATCTTTACCCCAAATAAGAGGAATGTATAGAGGAGACAGATCGAGGAAAGAAACTTTAACTGAGTACGGGTTCAGATTACCAAGTGCTTTGGATAATAGACCACTGAGATTTGATGAGTGGGAAATCTTATCCGGTCAAAAGATTTTTGTTTCGGCCACACCAGGAGAATATGAAAATGATAATTTGGATCAGATGGTAGATCTTATCGTTAGACCAACAGGACTTCTTGATCCAACATTAGAAATACGACCAGCGGTTAATCAAGTTGATGATTTAATATCTGAAATTTATGAGAGAACAAAGAAAAAAGAAAGAGTTTTAGTAACTGTTCTCACAAAAAGAATGGCTGAGGATCTAGCTCAATATCTCTTTGAAAAAGATATAAATGTTAAATATCTTCATTCAGATATTGACACTGTTGAAAGATCGGAAATTTTAAGAGATTTAAGGTTAGGAAATTTTGACGTTTTGGTTGGCATTAATTTATTACGAGAAGGTTTAGATTTACCTGAAGTCTCTCTGGTAGCAATCCTAGATGCAGATAAAGAAGGTTTTCTTAGATCCGATACTTCTTTAATACAAACAATAGGTAGAGCAGCCAGGCATATTAACGGACACGCTATCTTATATGGAGATAAAGAGACAGGTTCAATGAAAAGAACAATTGAAACCACTAACGAAAGAAGAAAAAAACAAATTGCTTTTAATAAGAAACATAAAATAAAGCCGAAAGGAATATTCAGACCTATTATGGATGTAATGGAAGGATCAAAAAATCTTACAAAAAAAGAGTTCATTGAAGAGGTTGATAAAAAGTTTGAAGAAGAATATTTATCTCCAAAAGAGTTAGCAGAAAAAATAGATTCTTTAGAAAAGTTAATGTTAGATCATGCAAACAAGTTAGAATTTGAAGAAGCTGCAAATTTAAGAGATAAAATTTCTTCTTTAAAAAATAAGTTGTTTGCGGCTTAACTAAAACCATAGAAACAAATCTTGATTTATAATATTGTCTTCTTAAAGAAGCATGCAAAATATTTTTGAATTCACGCCAAATTTGATTGGAATTTTAGGCTCCTCTTCTTTATCTGATTTTAAATTAAAGAAAAAAATTGAAATTCTTTCTAGATCAAATTTTTCTTTGATTGAAGTAAATGATATTTTTATTATTGAAACTTACACTCCTTGGTTTCAGCTCCTTCAAACTGAACAAGAAAACATTTTTGAATTATTAAATGCAAAAAATGTAGAAATTGGATTTTTAAATGACATTATTGTTGCTCCTAAGAAAGGCATTCAATCTCCTTGGGCATCAAAAGTAAGTGATATTTTCAGTAAATGTGGCATTAAAATCAAAAATATTGAAAAGGTAAAGCGTTATAGATTTAGCGAACAAGATAGTTTAGAAGATCTAGATTTAAGTCTTTTATATGACCCTCTGGTAGAAAGTGTTATTACTAAAGTCGAAAAAGTATCAGATTTATTTACTTCACAATCAAAGAAAAAAACTCTTGAGATAAGTAACTCTTCCATTGAAGATTTATCAAAAATAAATGAATCTCTAAGTCTAGGCTTAAACGATTTCGAACTAGCTTACCTTTATGAAGGATTTAAAAATCGCTCAAAGACAATTAAAGATTCTGAATTGATGATGTTCTCACAAATAAATTCTGAACATTGTCGTCACAAAATATTTAATT
This sequence comes from uncultured SAR86 cluster bacterium, assembly GCA_902616715.1. Taxonomy (GTDB): domain Bacteria; phylum Pseudomonadota; class Gammaproteobacteria; order Magnimaribacterales; family AG-339-G14; genus AG-339-G14. The sequence goes on along the minus strand of CACMTR010000001.1, from coordinate 447,392 downwards.
CTCAATGGGTAAATCAAGATTCTAAAAAGGAGTCCTCATCATTGTTTTCCATGATTAAAGACACGTACAAAAATTATTCTACAAGTGTTCTTTCAGCGTACAGTGACAATGCCGCGGTAATTGAAGGATATGGGAGTTCAAGATTTTTTCCTCAACCCGATTCAAAAAGGTATGAATATTTTAAAGAAGGTAATAATTTTTGTATTAAGGTTGAAACCCATAATCATCCTACAGCAATAGCACCTTTTCCTGGAGCAGCAACTGGTTCAGGAGGCGAAATTAGAGATGAAGGCGCTACTGGTATTGGAGCAAAACCTAAGGCTGGATTGTGTGGTTTTTCTGTTTCAAATTTGAGAATTCCAAATTCAATAGAGAGTTGGGAAGGTAAAGAATTAAAACCCGACAGAATTGCGTCTCCTTTAGAAATTATGATTGAGGGACCTATTGGTGCCGCATCATTCAATAATGAATTTGGAAGGCCAAATATTCTTGGATATTTTAGGTCATTTGAAAAATTTGATGATAAGACTAAATCGCACTTTGGATTTCATAAACCAATAATGATTGCTGGCGGATTGGGAAACATACGATCGATTCATACAAACAAAAAAAAGGTTTCGGTAGATGCAAAAATTGTAGTTATTGGAGGTCCTGGATATTTAATTGGTTTGGGAGGGGGATCAGCTTCATCTACAGAATCTGGTAATTCCGATGAATCTTTAGATTTTGCTTCTGTTCAAAGATCAAATCCTGAAATGCAAAGAAGATGCCAAGAAGTTATTGATCAAAGCTGGCAGATGGGTCATAAAAATCCAATAAGTTTTATTCACGATGTTGGAGCCGGAGGCCTTTCTAATGCGTTACCCGAACTAATTAACGATTGTGGATTTGGAGCAGAAATAGATTTTTCAAAAATTCCTTCAGCTGATCAATCAATGAGCGATATGGAAATTTGGTGTAATGAATCTCAAGAAAGATACGTTCTAGCAATAGAAATTGAAAATTTTAAAGCTTTTGAAGAAATATGTAAGCGTGAAAATTGCCCTTATGCGGTTGTTGGGAATTTTACTGAAGAACTTAAGCTTTTAGTTAAAGATCCAGCTAATCAGGAGCCAATAATTGACTTAGGGATGAAGTTTATTTTTGGAGCAAACAAGGAACTTTATAGAGAACGAATTGAGCTCAAAAAATCAGATCAGATAAGTTTAAAGGAAGTAGATTTTGATATTCAAAAAGAAATATTTTCGGTCTTGAGACACCCGACAGTAGCTCGAAAAAATTTTTTAATAACTATAGGCGATAGAAATGTAGGGGGATTAACATTCAGAGACCAAATGATTGGCCCCTTGCAAATCCCCGTTTCTGACAATGCAATTACATTATCAAATTATGGGGAAAAAACTGGAGAGGCTATGGCGATGGGGGAAAAATCTCCTGTTGCGCTTATAAATCCTCAAGCAGCTGGCAGGTTAGCAATTACGGAAGCTGTCCTAAATTTGATCTCTAGTGGAGTTACTAATCTTTCCTCTATAAAACTTTCAGCTAATTGGATGGCAAGCCCAAATAATCTGGAGGCAAATTCAAATCTCTTTGAAACGGTAAAGACGATCAGTCAAGATATTTGTAAGACATGGAATTTGACTATTCCAGTTGGTAAAGATTCTCTCTCTATGGAAACTCAATGGAAGGATTGTAAAAATACAAGTCCAGAGTCATTGATAATCTCTGCATTTGCTCCAATAAAGGAAGTAAACAAATCTATAACGCCAATGATGAGCGATGAAGAAGGTTTGGTTTTGGCAAGAATAAATTTTGGATCAACTGAGATGAGGCTTGGAGGCTCTATCCTCAGTCAAGTAATAGATGAAGATTTTGAAGAATGTCCTGACATCGAAGATATAAAAATTTTCCCCGAAGTTTACAATTTAATTTGTGAATTCATAAAAAATGAAAAAATAATTGCACTTCATGACATATCTGATGGAGGTTTAATCGCCTCGGTAATTGAAATGATGTTCGCAAGCAATCTTGGCGTTGACATAAATTTTGATCTAGATGAAAACGGACTAAAGAAAATATTATTTTCAGAAGAGCCTGGATTAGTAATGCAATTAACTAATAAGGATTTCATAGACTTAAAAGATCAATTAAACACACTCAATTTTGACAAAATTTACCCTCTAGGAAAGACTAATAAGCAAGATCAGTTAGAAATTAAGTCAAAAACTTTTAATAAAAAAATAAAATTTAATGAATTAATGAAACATTGGTCTAAGGTTTCTTCAGAAATTAAAAAATTAAGAGATAACCCAAAAAGTGCAGAAGAAGAAAAAAATTCTTACTTAAACAGGAACAAAATAATTTTAAATCAGACATTTCATTTCGAAATTCCCAAGAAATTAAATTTTAAAAATAAACCTAATTTGGCTGTGATCAGAGAACAAGGAGTTAATGGTCAAATTGAAATGGCTGCTGCATTTGAGAAGGCAGGTTTCGAAGTGACAGATCTACATATGAGCGACTTAATCAATAAACGTTTAACTTTGAATAGTTTTCAAGGAATTATTTTTCCAGGTGGATTTTCTTTTGGGGATGTTTTAGGTGCAGGTCGTGGCTGGGCTAATTCAATCTTGATGAATTCTTTTTTGAAAGCTCAATTCGAAGAATTTTTCAACAGAACTGATACCTTTTCATTTGGTGTTTGTAATGGTTGCCAAGTAATGTCAAATTTAAAAGAAATTATTCCAGGAACAAGTTCTTGGCCAACACTAACTAACAATGATTCTGGTCAATTTGAGGCAAGATTAACTCAAGTCAAAATACATAAATCTAAGTCATTACTTTTTGATGACATGCAGGACTCTCATCTTTTAATTCCAGTAGCTCATGGAGAAGGAAAGATGGATTTTACCAGTTCAAAAAAACAACTAAAAAATGATCAGGTCGTTATGTCTTATGTAGATGCTAATGGAAAACTTACCGAAGATTATCCAAATAATCCAAATGGCACATCAAAGGGAATTACCTCAGTTTGTTCAGAAGATGGAAGAGCGACAATTATGATGCCACATCCAGAAAGAGCATTTTTGAATGCTCAATTGTCATGGACCAATTTAGGAAATGAAGAGTTTTCTCCCTGGATAAAAATGTTTCTCAATGCGAGAAAATATTTTTAACTCACTTTCTTATAATATCTTTTACTCTTAATGAAAAATCTTTCGATTTATAATCATCAAAATAATAATTGATAGTTTTAGAGACAAAAGGAAAAGCGAGATCGTCGTAAGGTATTTCATCTTTATTGAATAGTTGTACGTCCAAACTTTCTGATGTTGGTCCAAAGGTCAAATTCTTTAATTTGGCAAGATGTATGACATATATTTGATTTATTTGAGGGATATTAAAAATTGAATAAATCATTCCCATTTCTACATCCGCCTGAGTCTCTTCTTTCGTTTCTCTTTTTGCGCCATCTGACAAACTTTCACCATTTTCTAAAAAACCTGCAGGTAGGGTCCAAAGCCCGTATCTTGGCTCAATTCCTCTTTTGCACAAAAGTATCTTATCTTCGTAGGAAGGTATTGTTCCGACAACTACGTTAGGATTTGAATAGTGAATTGCTCCGCAATTACTACAGACATATCTTTCTCTATTGTCTCCATCAGGTATCTTTAAAGAAATTTCCGAGGAGCCGCAAACTGGACAATAATTCAATTTTGAACTCGATATTTATAACAGGAAGCAAAGTATAATTGATGTAAGGTATATGTAAATGATACAAGCTTTAACAAATAGACTGCTCGACTTCACTCCTAAGAATCCTGATGAGAGTTTGCCTCAGGCTGCAGTTTTGATTTTATGTTACGAAAAGGATAACGATTTATATTTTGTTATGACTGAGAGATCCAATTCTTTGCCTAGTCATCCAGGAGAAGTTGCTTTTCCTGGTGGAAAAAGAGAAAAAAAAGATAAGAATTTAAAGCAAACAGCTTTGCGTGAAGCTACTGAAGAAATCTCTTTAGATCCAGCAAAAGTAGAAATTCTTGGGCAACTTGATCCACTTGAGTCTAGATTTGGATTAAGCGTCACACCATTTATTGGAATTTTAAAAGAAAAATTTGAATTAGAACCAAATCCAGATGAGGTGGCTGATATATTTTATTTACCCCTGTCTTTTTTCAAAAACAATCCTTTAATCAAAAGAGGGGTTACAAATTTTAAAGGAGAGACGTTTGATACTCCTGTTATAATTTACGACAACCATGAAATTTGGGGATTAACATTAGCTTTCACTCTAGATTTTCTGAAGTTGTTTAACATAAAATTTAAAGATGATTTACAAATTAGGTGAACATAGTGTTCAGACCGTTGGAGATGACTTCTTCGTTGCTCCAACCGCTGACGTTATAGGAAGAGTGATTCTTGAAAAACATGTAAGCATTTGGTTTGGTGCAGTCATTAGAGGTGATGTGGAAGAGATTCGTATTGGAGAAAACTCAAATGTACAGGATTTATCAGTATTGCATGCCGATCCGGGTCATCCACTAGTAATTGGCAAAAACGTTACAGTAGGTCATAAAGTGATGTTGCATGGTTGTTCGATTGGAGATAACAGTTTAATAGGTATAAACAGTATTATTTTGAATGGCGCCAAAATAGGAAAAAACTGTTTAATTGGAGCTAACAGTTTAGTCACTGAAGGTACTGTTATTCCTGATAATTCGTTAGTAATGGGTTCTCCAGCAAAAGTAAAAAAGGAATTAGATCCAGAAATGGAAAAAATTTTAAAAGGTTCAGCTGATCATTATGTCGAAAATTATATAAATTTTAAAAAAAACTTAGAGGAGGAATAAAATGTCAAAAGAACATGTATATGAAATTGGCGGGATTAATTTTAAAGGTTATTTTGCTCAAGCAAATTCAAGTGAAGCCCCATGCGTATTGATAGCGCATACATGGGCTGGTAGAGATAGTTTTGTAGAAGAAAAAGCAGAAGAGCTCGCAAAGCTTGGATATCACTCTTTTGCTATAGATATGTACGGGGAAGGAAAAATTGGTTCTTCTGTGGAAGAGAATTCTTCAATGATGCAGCCTTTGTTAGATGATAGAGAAGAATTAGCAAAGAGAGTCTTAGGCGCTTATGAATATGTAAAAAATCTAGACTCAGTAGAATCAAATTCCATAGCAATCATGGGATATTGCTTTGGGGGTCTAGTTTCTCTAGATTTAGCAAGAAACTGTTCAGAGTTGAAAGGTGCAGTAAGCTTCCATGGTTTTTTAAGTGGTCCCGAGGAAAATAATGGAGAAAAGATAAATGCAAAAGTACTTGCTTTACATGGGCTGAAAGATCCCATGGTTGGTCAAGATCAAATTGATTCTTTTTCAAATGAGATGACTGAAAAAAACGCAGATTGGCAATTACATGTTTTTGGAGACGCCATGCACGCCTTTACTAATCCCGAGGCAAACGATCCTGAGTTTGGCACCGTTTATAATCAAAAAGCTGATCAAAGATCTTGGAAGATGTTCATTGATCTTCTAAAGGAGATTTTTTAATTAAAATGAACTCTTTGGAAGTTCGGAAAACTTTTCTAGATTATTTTTCGGATAAAAAACACAAATTAGTTTCGAGTTCAAGCGTTGTTCCAAACAATGACCCAACATTATTGTTTACAAATGCTGGGATGACTCAATTCAAAGATGTTTTCCTTGGGGCTGAAAAATTAAATTATTCAAGAGCTACCAGTGCCCAAAAATGTATTAGAGCAGGAGGAAAGCATAACGATTTGGAAAACGTTGGTTACACACTCAGGCATCATACCTTTTTTGAAATGCTTGGAAATTTTAGCTTTGGAGATTACTTCAAGGAAGCTGCAATTGAATACGCTTGGGATTTATTAACAAATTATTACAAGTTACCTGAAGACAAATTATGGGTGACAGTTCATATTGAAGACATTGAATCTGAGAGGATTTGGTTAGAGAGAATCGGTATAGAAAAAAACCGAATATCAAAATTAAATGAAGATAATTTTTGGTCCATGGGAGATACAGGACCTTGTGGTCCATGTAGTGAAATATTTTATGACCATGGAAATTCATTAGCTGGAGATCCTCCTGAAGAGGGTAAAGATACTGGCGATAGATTCGTTGAAATATATAACTTAGTTTTCATGCAATTCAACAGAGATTTAGATGGAAATTTAAATCCTCTTCCCAAGCCATCAGTTGATACTGGAATGGGGCTAGAAAGAATAACGGCAGTTATGCAAGGCACTCCAGATAATTATCAAACAGATTTGTTTATACCCTTGATAAAAAAAATTTCAGAATTGACCGGAGAAAAAGATTTAGCCAATCCATCATTAAGAGTAATTGCAGATCATCTTCGAGCAAGTTGCTTTATGCTTTCAGACGGAATTGCTATTGGAAATGAAGGAAGAAACTATGTTTTAAGAAGAATAATTAGAAGAGCATTACGCCATGCCTATAAGTTAAATAAAGATAATTTTTATATCATGTCTGAAATGGCTGCATACTTTTCTAACTTATATAAAGATCTATATCCCGAAATAGAAAAAAATAATTCTTTTATAGAAAAAGCCTTATTCGAAGAAGAAAAAAGATTTGGGTCAACCTTAAATCAGGGTATGAACTTACTTGAAGAGGAAATCAAAAATCATGAAGGTAATGTAATTTCAGGTGGTCTTGCTTTCAAATTGTATGACACTTTTGGATTTCCTTTAGACATGACTTTAGATTTTGCTAGAGAAATGAATCTCCAAGTAGATGTAAATGAATACGAAACATTAATGGACGAGCAAAAGACAAGAGCTAAAGAAAGTAATGCATTTGAATCCTTGCTACCGACTTCAATTCAAATTGAAAAAGATACCAACTTTACAGGTTACCAAGAACTTAACTCAAAATCTGAAATAAGTATGATTTTTAAAGACGGAAAACAAGTATCAAAGGTTGATGAAGGAGAGTTTGCAGTTTTATTTAATTCAACTCCATTTTATGCAGAATCAGGAGGGCAAGTAGGAGATACAGGTCAAATAAATTCTACCAATGGAACCTGTGAGGTATTTGATACGAAGAAAGTAGGAAATCAACACATTCATCTTTGCAACAATTTTAAAGGATCATTTTCTGTAGGCGATGAAGCAGAATTAACTATAAAAAAAGATAGAAGAATGAATATAGTATCTAATCATTCAGCTACGCACTTGATGCACTCAGCTTTAAGAAACGTATTGGGCGATCATGTCGAGCAAAAAGGTTCTTTAGTTAATGAAGAGAAACTACGTTTCGACTTTTCACATCCTCAAGCACTCAAACAAGAAGAAATAAAAGAAATTGAATTTCAAGTAAACAAGATTATTGACGACGATATAAAAACAGAAATATTCGAAACTTCTTTTGACGAAGCGATCGATATGGGTGCTTTAGCTTTTTTTGGGGACAAATATGGAGATAACGTTAGAGTTTTGAAAATTGGAGGAGATTATTCAATTGAACTTTGTGGAGGAACTCATGTTCAATCAACTAGCCAAATTGAAAAATTTAAAATTCTTTCTGAATCAAGTATTTCCTCAGGGGTGAGAAGAATAGAGGCTGTAACAGGTTCGGTAGCAAATTTATTAATCGATGAGGAGAAGAACGAGTTAAACGACATCGCAAATTCATTTGGCGTAACAGTTGAGAAATTATCAGAAAAGATCGACGAACATAAAAAATCTTTAAAAGAAATATTGTTAAAATTAAAAATTCTTGAAAAGAATAATAATTCAAACTTAATTAAGTATTTTGAATCAAACTTCATAAATATAAATGGAATGAATGTATTGATGCATAGAATTGATAATTTAAATTTATCTTCCTTGAGATCAAACCTCGATGATTTAAAAAATAGGGTTGATAGCTCAATAATACTCTTGATTGGGAATAACAATTCAAAATCTCAAGTAATTGTTTCTGTATCTAAAAACTTAGAAAAAAATTTTTCCGCTAAAAGTATTATGAATTTAATTTCATCAAAAACTAATTTAAAAGGTGGGGGTAAAGATGATTTTGCTCAAGCTGGGGGAGATGCATTAGATAAACCTGAATTTATTTTTGATGAAATTAAAAATCACATAGAAAGTTCCTAAAAATGAACAACTTAATTGTCCAGAAATATGGTGGAACATCTGTTGCAAATACTGAAAGATTTCAGGCAGTTGCTGATCTAGTTGTAAGTTCAATTAATTCAGGCGTCAATGTTGTTGTGGTTGTTTCAGCAATGGCAGGAGAAACCCAAAGACTTATAAACCTTGCAAAAGAACTTCAAGAAACACCTGATCCGAGGGAATACGATGCGTTAGTCTCATCAGGTGAGCAAGTTTCTGCAGCTTTATTGGCATTAGCTCTAAAAGAGAGAAATTTTTTATCTAAATCTTATACTGCTCATCAATTAGGTCTAAAGACTGATAATTCCCATGGCAAAGCAAGAATTAGCTCTATTGATACGGATACTTTAAAAAAAGACATCGATTCAGGAATTGTTCCTGTCGTAACTGGTTTTCAGGGTGTAAATGCTAGTGGTGATATAACAACTTTGGGACGAGGAGGTTCAGATACAACTGCTGTAGCATTAGCAGTTGCTTTGAAAGCCGATGAATGTCAGATATTTACCGACGTTGATGGTGTTTATACTACCGACCCAAATGTTTATAAAAAAGCAAAAAAAATAGAAAAAATTTGTTTTGAAGAAATGCTAGAACTTTCTAGTTTAGGTGCTAAAGTCTTACAAATAAGATCGGTTGAGTTTGCTAGTAAGTATGAAATGCCGGTAAGAGTGCTGTCTAGTTTCAGTAGCACAGGAGGAACTTTGATAACAAATGAAGAAAGCGGTTTAGAAAGTGCTGTTATTTCAGGAATTACATGTACAGATGATGATTCAAAATTAATTTTAAGAAATGTTCCTGACACTCCTGGGATTGCTGCAAAGATTTTATCTCCAATAAGTAAAGCCGGAATAGATATTGATGTAATTGTTCAAAATGTTGGATCAGACAAATTAACAGATTTCACCTTTACAGTAAAAAATGAACATTCAAATAAAGCAGCAAAAATCTTAAACGATTTAGTTAAAACTTTAGGCGGAGGTGAAATAGAATTAGTAAAGGATATTAGTAAGGTTTCTGTTGTTGGGGTAGGTATGAAATCACATGCTGGAGTTGCAGCACGAATGTTTAAAGCACTTGCAGAGAAACAAATAAACATTGATATGATATCTACTTCAGAAATTAAAATTTCAGTGGTAGTATCAAAAGATAAATCTAAAGCAGCTGTAACGGCTTTACATGATGAATTTGAGTTAGATAAATAAAATGAAAGGAGATTAATAATGGAGAGAGTAGTTGATTATGTAGTTGTTGGAGCTGGAAGTTCCGGCTGTGTTATGGCAAACAGACTATCGGAAGACGGAAAGAAGAATGTATTGATTTTAGAAGCCGGCGGGAAAGATACTAACTTTTTTATTCACATGCCTGCAGGCTATTCTCAAATCGTACCAACTAAAAGTGCTTCAAATTATGGATTTGAAACTGAGCCAGAAGAAACTACCAACAATAGAAAACTATACTGGCCAAGGGGAAGAGGCTGGGGTGGATCCTCATCTATAAACGCAATGGTTTATATTAGAGGCCATGCATATGATTATGACCTATGGCGTCAACAAGGTAACTCAGGTTGGTCATATGACGACGTTCTGCCTTATTTTAAAAAAGCTGAATCATTCAATGGAGAAGGAGATAGCGATTATCACGGTTTTGATGGACCCCTAAGTGTAAAAAAATCCGAAAGTACTCATGACGTGTTATTAGATGTTTTTGTGGAGGCCGGAGGACAAGCAGGATTTCCCTTAACGAATGATTTCAATGGAAAAAATCAGGAAGGATTTTCAAGGTATGAGCATACAATGGCAGATACTAAAAGAGGCCCAAGAAGATGGAGTTCTGCAAGAGCATATTTGCATCCTGCCCTAAAGAGAAAAAATCTTGCAACCGAAACAAATGTTCAGGTAAATAAAATATTATTTGAAGGAAAAAAAGCTGTTGGAGTAGAGTATTCTAAAAAAGGTAAAACTTTTTCAGTAAAAGCTAATACTGAGGTAATTTTATCTGCAGGAGCTATCAATTCACCTCAAATACTGATGAATAGCGGTATCGGCGACTCCTCGGAATTAAATAAGCATGGTATTGATGTTTTGCATGAGCTGAAGGGAGTTGGGAAAAACTTACAAGATCATTATGCGGTGGTCAATTCTTTTAATTGTACGCAACCCATAACTTTGCATAAGTCAGCAAGTTTCTTAAAAACACAGATGTCTGGTTTAAAGTATTTACTTTTTGGTACAGGAGATGCTGCTTTTCCCCCTACCAGTGCTGGAGCCTTTTTTAAATCAAGTCCTGAAAAAGACATTCCTGACACTCAGATACATTACGCTTCTTTTCATTCCACCGATTTACATGGAAGAGATGGTATAGATTCTAATCATGGATTCAGTGGAGTTATATGCATTTTGAGACCGCAAAGTAGGGGGCACTTGGAACTAAAAAGCTCAAATCCAGATGACGCTCCTTTGATGTTTCCTAATTATCTTTCTGAAGAACAAGATCTAATAGATACGAGAAACGCCACTAGAGAGACCATAAGAGTTTTCATGCAAGCTGCTTTTGATGAGTACAGAGGAGACCGATCTAAACCAGGCTTAGACGTTAATGTTGATAACGATGATGAACTAGATGCTTGGATTAAAAATACTGGTGAAACTCTTTATCACCCAGTAGGAACTTGTAAAATGGGCAGCGACGATCTTGCAGTGGTTGATGACAATCTCAAAGTTAGAGGAGTTGATAACTTGAGGGTAGTTGATGCATCTATTATGCCAACTTTAATTGGGGGTAATACTAATGCTCCCTCGATTATGATTGCTGAAAAAGCCTCCGATATCATTAGACAAGCTGTTTAAAAAAACTAGAATTGCATCTAAGGAGAGGTGGCTGAGTGGTTGAAAGCGCTCCCCTGCTAAGGGAGTATGTGGTAATACCGCATCGAGGGTTCGAATCCCTCCCTCTCCGCCATAATTAAATAATATGAAATACGAACAAAAATCTTCAGACAAATTATTTTCTAGGGCAAAAGAGCTTATTCCCGGAGGAATTTTCGGTCACTATAAATACGCTGTAAGAAATGAAGGTCCAAAATTCTTTTCGAAAGCTAAAGATGCTTATTTCTGGGATGTTGATGGAAATAAGTTTATTGATTTAATCTGTGGATGGGGGCCGATGATTCTTGGATACAATAATCCAATTATTGATAAAGCAGCACAAAAACAATATTCATTAGGAAATACTGTCAGCGTAGCTTCACCAGTGATGATTGAATTAGCTGAAACTTTGGTCGATACAGTCGAAATAGCCGAATGGGCGCTTTTTGGAAAAAATGGTGGAGATAGCACCCAATTAGCAGTAATGATTTCAAGGCAGGAAACAGGAAAGGATAAAGTTTTAAAAATAAATGGTGGATACCATGGAGCCAATGGTTGGATGCAAAGAGAAGGCAGTCCAGGAACAATTGATTCAGATAGCTCTGAAGTCATTTCGATTCCATGGAATAATATTGAAGAATTTGATTCTGTTATTTCAAAATTTGAAAATGAAATTGCTTGTTTTATTTCAAGCCCATTTCATCATCCAACCTCTGAAGATAATGTCCTGCCAAAAAAAGGTTATTGGGAACATATTCAGAAAGTTTGTAACGAAAAAAATATAATAATTATTGTTGATGATGTTCGAACTGGTTTTAGGATTGATTTGGCTGGATCTAATAAAGCCTTCAATTTTTCTCCTGATTTAGTTTGTCTAGGAAAAGCAATAGCTAATGGATATCCAATATCTGCTCTAGTTGGAAAAAATTATCTAAAAGAGTCTGCAAATAAAGTTTATTTTAGCGGTACTCAGTTTTTTAATTCGGCACCGATGGCAGCAGCCATTGCTACCATTAACGAATTAAAAAAGATCGATGCTACCTCTTTAATGAACCATCATGGAAAAGACTTAAAATCTAAAATGATTTCAATGGCCAAAAGTTACGACATTGACTTAAAAGTAACTGGTGTACCATCAATGCCTTATTTTAGAATTGAAAACGAGGATCAAGAACTACATTTTAAATGGGTGGATAACTGCCTTTCTAAAGGTATTTATATGACAAGCTATCACAATCATTTTTTGTCCGCCGTTCATCGAGAAAGTGAAATAGATTTGATAGTAAATTTAGCCTCAAAAGCATTAGAAGAAGTCATTGAAGTCTAAGACAACAAACTTCTCCAGATTAAATAAAATTAAAGGGACTCTATAAAATTGGAAATTACCTTTTTTAGATTTTTATTGAGCAAGCCTGCCGTTTTGACAGCTTGATAGGTTTCTAATCCGCCAGAAGTATTCACTTTATTAGTTATTCTTATGACCTGTAATAAACCTGTTAAAAATGCATGTACTTTTATTCCGTCTAATTGAGATTGAATATTATTTTTCTTTTTTAAAGCGGTGATTCTATTTCTAAGATTACTAAAAGTATAATCTGCGGATTCAAACAGAGCTATTCTGAGAGGGTCTTTTGTAATTTCGCCAGAAATTGTAGCTAATATGAGTTCATAAATTTTTTCATTTTTGAGACCAAAATCTATAAAAGCAAGACCGCCGTTTATGGCTTTAGTTTTGGGATTTTTTGCATCGACCGCGTCAATTTTTGCTCTTAAATTACTCAAGCCTTTTAGGCAAACTTCAATGATAAGATGATCTTTTGACTGGAAATGCCTATAAGGCGCCGTTTGAGAAACTTTAGCTTTTTTCGCCAGTTTCCTTAGACTTATTGTTTCTACTCCGTCCCTTTTTATGGCTTTATAAGCTTCATCAATGAGCTTTTGTTTTAGATTTTCTCTGTGATAAGTCATTAGATTTTAATCAAAGTTATACATTCAAAAATTATAATTTAAACCAATATTGAAGGTAATTTTATCCATTTCTTTTGAATTAAAGTAGAGATTTTCATTAATAGCCAAAACTCCAAGTCCAAAATTAAAATTCTTATCGAGAGAGTAACCAATTTTAATTTTGGTGCCTTCATAATCTTCATTCGTAATACCCCATACATTTGTGACACCAACATTGTCTTTATTAAATTCCCCTCTAAATAAAGAAAAATTAATAAAGAATTTTTCATTTACTTCTACATTCGTTGTTAATTTAAGAAAAATTGAGTCTCCATCAATAAATGCTCCTAGTGGAAGATTTTTGTATCTGTATCCAGATTTATAAGAACTATGTTCGTAAGTAACATTGTATCGATCCCCAAAATCACCAATCGTATTGGAGTATTCAATACCAATTGATCTGAGCAAACCATTTTTTAAAAAGATAATTTCGTTCCCATAGGTAAAAATTTTAGTGGACGGAGTAAATTTTATTTCATCTTCTCCAATGAGCTGAAAGTAAGAAGATATAAGTATTTTATTTATATTGAAGTTGTATTTTAGATCATAACCAGCAATCTCATTAGATAGATCTACTCCATTTTCTGTTCTAGTTAAGCGAAATAAATTATCTACAAAAGATTCAAAACTATCAGGTCTATTGTCTCCACCAAACATTGTCACTCTTGAAAAACCTAAGGTTAAATTTTTATTTGGCTGTAAGGTAATTCTTGCTCCTATTAAATTTGTATTGTTTATAAATCTCTCATCGTCCAGAAAATTTATAAAAAAGGAATAATTAACTTTTCCAACAAAGGACATAAAATTTTTAAATCTGAAACCCGATAATGAATCTAGATAAATACCTGGCTGGGGATCAGAATAATTAGATAGTATCAAGCTATTATCATTCCCTGGACCCCACCATCTTTCAATAAATCCAATACCTAAAACCGAATTTCCGATGATGGTAGATAAATGCGTGCCTGAAAACAAATATTCATCTTCAGAGTTGGAAGAAATATTTTTTATAATACTTAATTTTCCCGCGGTACTATTATTTTCAAATGTTCTTTCAAGGGAAACTGACTTTTCGTATCTATCAATATCTGAAATATTTCTAATTGAAAAGATGTTATTGGAATAATTAATAGAAAACCTATTTTGAAGACTATTTCTTGAAGAATATATTTCTAATAATTTATCTGAGGACGTAGTTTTAAATTTTGCTCTTGAAATTGGGTATGAAGTCGAGTCAACTGAGTGATTCAAAGTATTTGAAAGAAATTCCAATTTTTTTACTAATAATTCATCTTTAGGTTCCAACCAAATCTCACTAGAAAATAAATTTATTGGTGAAAATAAAAATAATAAAAGAATTGAAAATAAAATTTTGTTACTCATTAATATTCTGTCCATATTCTCGTAATGCCCATTCCCAAAAACTTTTTGGGGTTACAGGATGATTTTCCCAATGCTTTCTATGAATGTGTATTCCTAAATATTTTTTATTTTCTAAAAAGTCTTTGAAGTTATATTCTTGAAATAATTTATCAGTTTCTTTACCTGTCCATCTAAAAAACATATCTTTATTTAAGGCGTCATTAAAGCAATTGTGTCTTTTAGCCAATCTAGAAAAACCATCATTCCCATAAATAGTTATACCCAAATCAGATGGAGAAAATTCTTGGCCTAGCAGCTTCCATACGAAAGGGCGTAGATTGCCTCTTATAAACCCTAGCCAGTTAGGCATTAAAGACTCTCCATCTAATAATTCTTCGTATTCCTTTATTATTGTGTGGTTTCTTGGCAGGTAAAGTACCGGATAACCAATTCTTCCTTTACCCTCATGGCAAAAAAAAGACTTCTCCGGGTTGTAAGTAAAAGGACGAAAGACAAAAACATCTGTATCTAGCCATAAGCCTTTATTATTTTTTTGTAACAAGATTCTAAAAAAATCACTGAATTGAGCAATAGGCACATGCGGATTATGTTCTTTCTTTTTTATGCATTGAAGTCTGTCTAACAAAGATAGATCAAGAATTTCTCGAGCATCGGCTAAATTAACTCCATTTGGTACATTTGATATATCTTCGTAATGAAATAAGGTTACATCTAAGTCGTTAGCAACCATGGATGCCAAACAGACATGATCAATATTTCTTAATCTTCCTCGAAGCCAAAGCGTAGAAACTTTATTGCTTTGGCTCATTAAGAACCTATTTTTTTGCTTGAGCGTATCCCATCACAGCTTTGATTTCTAAAAACTCTTCGAAACCAAAAATTCCCCATTCTCTTCCATTACCAGATTGTTTGAATCCACCGAAAGGATCATTTATACCAGTTGGGGCATTGTTAATATGAACATTTCCGCTTCTAATTCTCCTTGCTACATCTAATGCATGATCGGGATCTGCCGATGAAACATAGCCAGAAAGTCCATAGAGAGTATCATTTGCAATTCTTACTGCATCATCTTCATCTTCATAAGGCAATATGCAAAGAACTGGTCCAAATATCTCTTCTCTAGCAATGGTCATATCGTTCGATACGTTAGCGAAAACGGTTGGTTTTACAAAGTAACCTTGATTAAGATCATCAGGTTTTCCTGGCCCCCCTACAACTAATTCAGCGCCTTCTTCTATACCTTTTTCAATAAGCCCCTGAATTTTATTATATTGAAGATCGCTTACAACTGGACCCATTGTCGTTGACTCAGAAGAGGGGTCTCCAACAACAGTTTTCTCAGCAACTTCTTTAGCTGCTTCTTTTGCTTCATCTTGTCTTGATTGCGGAACCAACATCCTCGAAGGAGCATTACAAGATTGCCCTGTGTTATTAAACATATGTTTTGTCCCACGTTTTACTGCTTCGTAAAAATCAGCGTCATCTAAAATAATATTTGCAGATTTTCCACCTAATTCTTGATGAACTCTTTTTACTGTATCTGCTGAACCCTTGGCTACAGCTATACCTGCTCTGGTAGAACCAGTGAATGACATCATGTCTATTCCAGGATGTGAGGACATTGCTTCTCCAACAGTTGGACCGTCACCATTAACTAAGTTAAATACTCCTTTCGGAACACCGGCATCGTGAAGAATTTCTGCTAAGAGTAAAGCGTTCATTGGAGCTATTTCAGTTGGTTTTAAAACCATAGTGCATCCTGCAGCCAGCGCAGGGCCAACCTTACAAGTGATTTGATTCATAGGCCAGTTCCATGGAGTGATCATACCAACTACCCCAATAGGTTCCTTTCGAATCAAGGTAGAACCAGACATTTCTTCAAACTTGTAATTTTTTAATGTCGCGGTTGCTGTTGCCAAATGACCAAGACCAGAGGCAGCTTGAGCATTTTTAGAAAGATTAATTGGAGCTCCCATTTCTTTTGAAATAGCTTCAGCAATTTCATCTGATCTTTCCATATATATGGAACATATTTTCTCTAAAAGTTTTAATCTCTCTTCGGTGGAAGTTTGGCTAAAGGAAATAAAAGCTTCTTGCGCAGCTTTGACAGCAGCATCAACATCTTTTGCGGAACCCATAGCTATTTTACCAATAGTTTCTTCCGTAGTTGGATTTATGACGTCTAGAAGATTTAAACCGTCAATGGGATCTACCCACTCTCCATTTATATAAAATTTTTCGTAGTTTTTCATCGTTACCTCTAAGGATTTTGAATATTTGTTAATAAACTAGTTTGGACTTTATCAATCCAAGAACAAAGATACTTTCTTGTTTCTTTCGGGTCAATAATTTCATGCACAGAAAATGCTTCGGCTCTAGGGAATGGACTTTGAGATTTTGATAATTTTTCTTCAATTTCTTTACGTTTAGCCTCAGGATCTTCGGCTTGGGCAATTTCTTTGCCAAAAGCTATAGCTATTCCTCCTTCTAAAGGTAGGGGTCCAGCCTCTGAAGATGGCCAAGCGAGCACGTAGCTTTCAGGTCCAAAATGAGCTGCAGATCCAACTCCAAATGATTTTCTTATAAGAACAGAGCACCAAGGCACTGAGGAATCAACAGCAGATAAAACGGCTTCAGTGCCATGTAAAATTGTGGCGTCTTTTTCGGCTTCTGGGCCAATCAAAAATCCTGGTTCATCAACCAATGAAATGATAGGGATATTAAATTGATCGCAAAGTTTAATAAATCTTGATGTCTTAATTGCATTATCAGCGGTCATAGAGCCAGCATAAAAATTGCTATCGTTTGCAAAAACACCAGCAGAGTATCCATTTAATCTGATAAAACCGGTAATAATTCCACGACCATAAAAATTAGTCATCTCAAAAAAATCATTGTTATCAGAAATAGATTTAATGATTTCTCTCATTTCATAAGTTTTTTTTCTATCTTTCGGAATAATTGATTCTAACTTCTCATCTATCCTATCTATTGGATCATCGTTATCTTTTCGATCTGGAGCTTCGTGAATATTTTGTGGCATAAACGAAAGAAACTTTTTAATTTGTTCAAAAGCATCCATTTCGTTCTCAGCAACGTTATCTACGACTCCGTTAATTTTGTGAATATCAGAACCGCCCAATTCTTCTTTAGTAAAATCTTTTCCAAAAGCTCTAGAGACAACAGCTGGGCCAGCAACTAATATTTGAGCCGTTTTTTTTGTCATTATTCTAAAATGCGAAGCGACAAATCTTGAAGCAGGTAGTCCCGCAACAGGTCCTAAAGCTGCGCTAATTACAGGAATAGTTTTTAAACTGGTAGCTACAGCTTTAAACCTTGACTTTGAAAAAACTGGGTCACCGCCATATCCTTTTTTTTCTTTTGAAGGCCCAGCCACTGATCCGCCTCCACCTTCATGAAGTCTGATCAAAGGGAATTTGTATTGGACAGCTAATTCTTCTGTATAGACACTTTTTCTATTTCCAGCGGCGTTAGGAGAGCCGCCTTTAACCGTAAAATCTTCTCCACCAATTACAATTTTTCTTTTATTAATTTCACCAAAGCCTAAAATAAAATTAGCTGGCGTAAACGAATCGATTGATCCATCTTCTTTATGTTCCATCCCACCAGAGATCTTTCCGACTTCTTCGAAGCTATTTTTATCTAAAATTAAATCTATTCTCTCACGAAGAGTTAACCTACCTTTGGCATGTTGAATATCTATAGCTTCTTTTCCGCCTTGACTTAAGGCCAACTTTTTTCTCAATGAGATTTCTTTTATTTCTTTTTTCCAGGACATTTTTATTCGAAAATCTTTTCATCCCACCAAGGATAAAAATCTGGCATATCTTCCGTTATTTTTCCAGGGAACTCTGGCGGTCTTTTTTCAAAGAAGGACTTGATTCCTTCAACCGCTTCTCCTGATTTTCCTAAAGCATAAACTGCTCTTGAATCAATTTTATGAGCTTCCATTGGGTGATCAGCTCCCATCATTCGCCAAAGCATCTGTCTGGTTAGTGCAATAGAAATTGACGAAGTTTCTTTAGTAAATTCATCGCTTATTTGAAGCGCTCTAGATATTAAATTTTCCTGAGAAGTAATTTCAGATATTAAGTTTATTTCTCTTGCTGTTTTTGCATCTATTACATTTGCTGAATAACAAAGCTTTAAAGCATTATCTATGCCAATTAATCTCGGCAAAAACCAACTAGATGCTGCTTCAGGAACAATTCCACGTTTAGCAAACACAAAACCAAATCGTGCATTGTCACTTGCAATCCTGACATCCATTGGTAACAACATAGTAGCGCCTATCCCAACGGCATCACCGTTAATGGCTCCGATGATTGGTTTAGTAGATTTAAACAGTCTTAGTGTTAGAACACCACCAGCATCTCTTACAATATCTTTAGCTTCTTTTTTTTTATCCGTCCAATTAAATGAATCTTCTCCTGTAGATAAGTCTGCACCAGCACAATACTTTTCTCCTTTACCTGTAAAAATTATTGCTCTGATATTATTATTTTCTTCGGCAAGATTTACTGCGTCTATTATTTCTCTCATCATAACTTCAGTGAAAGCGTTTAGCTTTTCTGGCCTAGAAAGACTAATAATAAGTGCTTTGTCCTCGATCTTTGTTTCGATTTGTTCGTAGTTTTTCATAATTAGGGTTGATAATTATAGATTATTTTGATTATATATGTCTGAAGCGTTGATTTAATCCCACTTGCAAACGCTATATAAGATTGCTAAACAAGAACTTTTAAACCTGTTTAGCAAACGCAAGCAGGTTTTTTTATGGAGAAATAAAATGGCATATGAAGGTAAAAACGTAGAAACAATAGCTCTTCACTCTGGATGGAGATCTGATGAAACAACTGGATCCGTTGCGGTTCCAATTCACCAAACTACAAGTTTTCAATTTAATAATACTGAGCACGCGGCAAGTTTATTTGCTCTGGCTGAATTAGGAAATATTTATACAAGAATAATGAATCCTACGACAGCGGTTCTAGAAGAGAGATTAGCTGCATTAGATGGAGGAGCGGCTGGACTTGCAGTTGCCTCTGGACAGACAGCTTCGGCTTATTCGATTCAAAATCTTGCAAGAGTTGGAGACAATATTGTCTCATCTTCTCATTTGTATGGCGGAACTTATAATCAGTTTAAGAATAATATGAGAGAGATGGGCATAGAGGTAAGGTTTGTCGATCCAACCGATCCATCAAATTTTGAAAAAGCTACCGATGAAAAAACAAGAGCATATTTTGGAGAAACTCTTCCCAACCCTAAATTAGAGGTTTTCCCAATTGGAGAAATTGCTGAGATTGGAAGAAAGCATGGCATTCCTTTGATCGTCGATAATACCGCTGCACCAATATTGTGTCGTCCTTTTGATCACGGTGCTGCTGTAATTACTTACTCAACGACTAAATATATTGGTGGACATGGAACGACTATTGGTGGGGCTATCATAGATGGAGGAAACTTTGATTGGGGAGAAGCAGGCGCGGATAGACAACCAGCCATGAATACTCCCGATCCTTGTTATAACGGTATTGTGTGGGATGAAGCAATTAAACCCATGGGACCAATTGCCTACATCATGAAATTAAGAACAACTCTTTTGAGAGATTTAGGTGGCGCCATGAGCCCGCAAAGTGCATTTCATTTTATTCAAGGTTTGGAAACTCTTCCTCTAAGAATGAGAGAACATGCCAAAAACGCGCAAGCTGTTGCAGAGTTTTTGGATAAAGACAATAGAGTGCATTCTGTGACTTATCCTGGAATTTCAGAGGGCTCACTTAAGGAAAAGGCTGATAAGTACATGACAGGGGGGTATGGAGCTTTAATAGGTTTTGAACTTCCTGGCGGCAAAGAAGCTGGTAGTAAATTCATAGACTCTTTGGAGCTTTTGTATCACGTTGCGAATATTGGAGATGCAAGGTCCTTGGCTATTCATCCAGCAACTACAACTCATAGTCAGCTATCTCCAGAAGAGCAATTATCCGCTGGAGTAACTCCTGGTTATGTAAGATTGTCGATAGGTATTGAACACGTAGACGATATTATTGCTGATATTACACAAGCACTTGATAAAGCTAGTTAATATAAAGTTAAAAAAAAAGGGCTACAGTTTGTAGCCCTTTTTTTTGAGTAAAATCTTAGTCGTATCTTTTTACAACAAAACTATTTGTTACTCCTTTATTTTCTGAAATTCTAAAAGTTTTTCTTATAAACCTTTGAAAGGCTTTTGTAGGCACTCTAACTTGAGCTTGCTCCATATAAGTCGCAAGATCTGGATAACCACAATAAGCTATGTGAGTTCCAAATTGATCTGGAGTTACTCCTGGGCCAATAGCGAATAAACCCCAAGAACCTGGACATGAACCATCAGTTGAGGCCACTTCCATTAAGTCTTCGTATGCTGGGAAAAATTTATCTGGTCTTGAGACATTTGCAAAAAAGTTTACAAAAACTGTATCCTTACTCGCGTCTCCACCACCAGCTAAAGGAAAAGCCAAAGCTGAAACAGTTTCCTCAGAAATAGGATTCATAGCTTCAAAATATTTCGCCCATCCTGCGCAAGAAGCAATTTGATTGTTCCATTCTACGTAAGCCGCATTATTTGGAAAACCAACTAGATAGGTGTGAGTTGTAGGCTCTGATCCATTAAAAGCTTCTGCAACTAATGTTACTGTTACGCCTTCAGGATTTTTACAATCTTTATTTAAGGCGTCAGTAGCAGCAACTACAGCAGCGGGGTTGTCCGTTTTAATTCCAAAAAATCCCAAAAAAGGACCATCTGCAGAAAACGAATAACTTGCAAAAAGTATTGCAATTAAAAAAGTTATTTTTTTCATATACTCTCCTTAGTAATTTAAAACTTGTATTAATTTACTATAACTTATTATTTAGATGAAGCTGTAATATAAGTCATAAAAGAGTTTTCACAACTGTAGACTGATTCATACAAAGCTCCAAAAGCTCTTCCATCTTCTGAAGACGTAAACCATTCGATAGCCTTACCAAAATCCTCAGCTGATGGTGAAATTCCAATCCAATTTACTGATCCAGCTTTGACAGGAATTTGTTGAAATCCTACGTGAGCGGTATAAGTGTCTTCGAGACCAGCTTTTTCAAGATATCCAGAAAAGGTATCCATCATTGACGATAAATCGTCATAAGACTTTCCTTCATTCAATTCGCATTCATATATTTCAACTACTGGCCCTGCAAACAAAGTTGAAGAAGCTAGTAAAGTAAATACTAATATTATTTTTTTCATAATCTCTCCTTAGTTAAATGAGTTTTTATGTTAACGAAAAACCATCATCGTTGTGAATAGTTTTTTTAATAATATTAAATTTTTTTATTTTAAAAAATAATCCTTTGCTTTTTTAAAATACATTATCATTTGAGAAGTTTATGAAGAGTGAATCATTTTTTCTAATTTTTGTAGCTGCAGGGGTATTTCCTGTTGCTTTAACGTACGGTGTAAATCCGCAGGTCACCTTAGCTTATCTTTACGATATCGAGGTCAACAGTGCAAATCTATCTAATATTTTTCGTGCCATTATGGGTTTGTATATTGCCTTGAATGTTTTTTGGATAATTGGTGCGTTTAAAAAAACACTACTTTTACCTGCTATGTGGAGTTTAACAATCTTTATGACAGGAATTGGCTTAGGAAGGATGTTAAGCTTATTTATAGATGGTATTCCTTATCCTGCATTTATTATTTATATGCTTATAGAATTTATTTTTGCAATATTCGGATTCTTTTTTATAAAAAAAATTAACAAAACTTAGGAGAAATTATGAAATTTATGAAATTTTTTATCGTTGCGGTTTTCACTTTATTCATTTCAATGCATGTTCTTACCCATGAACCTAGCGGTCAGTCTTTTAAATTGTCTGGAACAATAACTTCTATTAACTTAACGAAAGAAGGTGGAGTGATAAATGTTTCATCTGAAGCTGGAAGGTATGGAAAAGTTTTCCTGACTTATAATGTGGTAATCAATCAAGCGCTTGGTAACCAAGGACATTTTTCTGGAAGAGGCATAGGTTTTAACAATGGCGAAAGACAAGGTGGCGCTCGTCAAGGAGTTTTTAGAAGAGATGGATCGGTTTTAAAATTTTGGTCTCTAGATGATGTCTCCGATGGCAATTTGAATTATTGCGAAACAACTATTGATTTGGTATCTGAGGAAGTTGAAATGACTTTCTATCCTCTTTAATAGGTAATCAAAATTAATCTAAGAATTAAGCTAGCTCTTTCTAAAGACTTGAACGGATAAGCCAATAATTAGAAAGAGCATTAATAAAATTATTCTTAAATCTGCTACAAGACTTGGTGTTACAGGAACTGCAATCGTCTTTTCTAAACCACCTAGTTTGTATGCGTGACGCTCAAAAAAATTTGAGTTGGTTACAATATCAGCCATATCTTTTCTACTTCTGTATCTAACAACCACGGCATGATCCCAAGTTTTACCTTCTTCTATGTTTAGTAAATCGAGTGCGTCAGAAACAACAGCGCCAGAAAAGATGGGATGACAAGCTCTTGAAAACAAATTGGGAAACATAAATTCATAATAATAATCTAATAGGTCCCAAGCAGATGCGCCCATTCCAGTTTCAGGTAGATTTGGAGGATTTTCATTAAGGTCTAAATAATTGACCATGTAAAAGGCTTTACCATCGTCGTTTTCTAAAAATTCTCTGAAAAGTTCAGAATTGTTAAAATCTCCAGAGCTTTTGGATAAATAAGCTTCTACTTCCTCTGAGGTTAATGGACCCGACAAGTTTGAATACCAAATATAGAAAGCTAAATAAATTGCTCCAATTACTAACCAATGAATATTTTTCACTGTTTCATTTTCTCACATAGCTCTTCAAATTTTAATAAAGCTATAGGTACTTTACGCGGTAACTTAAAGAAAATGTGAACTTTACAAAGGTTCTGTTACAGAATTGAAAATTTAATGAAAAAATTATACTGATTAGATTTTATCTGTATTGAGTTATAAATCACTTGAGTTTTTAATAGTTAGGTTGATGAATCAAAAAAAATATAAATCTATTTGGTTATCAGACATTCATTTGGGCTCCAAAGGTTGTCAAGCAGAAAGACTACTTGATTTTCTCTACAATCATTCCTGCGAAGAACTATATCTGGTTGGAGACATCGTTGACGGCTGGCGAATGGAGCAATCTCTTTTTTGGCCCCAAGCGCACACCAATGTTCTAAGACGTTTTTTGTCTTATGCCAAAGATGACACAAATGTAAATTACATCACTGGAAATCACGATGAGTTTCTTAGATCATATTCGCCTATCCTACTTGGAAATGTAAAAGTTACTGATCGAGCTATTTATACCTCGTTAAGTGGAAAAAAATACCTTGTCATCCATGGCGATCAATTTGATTTAGTTACGAAATACAGTAAATGGATTTCTAAATTAGGAAGCTGGGCTTATGAACTCTTGATGGCAACAAATAGAGTAGTAAATTTTTTCAGAAAAAACTTCAATCTTGGATACTGGTCCTTCTCAGCATTCGTAAAACACAAAGTTAAATCAGCAGTAAATTTTATAAGCGACTTTGAGAGTGCTTTAGCTTTTGCATGTAAAAAAGAAGGATTTGATGGTGTAATTTGCGGACATATTCATTCAGTAGCGAATGAAATGATAGATGAAATACATTATTTAAACTGTGGCGACTGGGTTGAGTCTTGTACAGCATTGGTAGAAGATTATGAGGGCCGTTTTCACATAATTGATTATTCTAAATATACAAACAATCAAAATTATCCAAAAGATAAGGTTGCATGAAGATTCTTTTGGTCACGGACGCTTGGATACCTCAAGTTAATGGCGTAGTTACTACATTAAAAAATTTAGTAAAGAAACTATCGATAGACCATGATGTGAAAATCATTGAGCCAAATAATTTTGTTTCTGTTCCTATACCTTTTTATAAGGAAATAAAACTTTCACTGAATGTTTTTAAAATTAAAAAAATAATTAACGATTTTCGTCCAGATTTAATTCATATTGCAACTGAGGGTCCGCTTGGGCTTTATGCAAGAAAAGTGTGTTTGATGAAAAAAATAAAATTTTCATCTTCCTACCATACAAACTATCCTTTATATTTAAAAAAAATGCTGGGTGTTCCAGTTCAATTTACAAATAGATTTGAAAGATGGTTTCACAATGCTGCTTGTGTGACCTTTGTAAATACACCGTCACACAAAAAGGAACTGGAGGAGATTGGAATTAAGAAATTAGCTTTATGGTCACGGGGCATTGATGAAAACATTTTTTTTCCCACTCCAAATGATAGAAATAATAGTTACTATCTATATGTTGGCAGAGTATCCAAAGAAAAAAATTTAGAGTCTTTCCTAAGTTTAGAACTGGACAAGAAGAAAGTCGTTGTGGGAGATGGGCCTAGTTTGAAAAGTCTTAAAAAAAAATACCCAGATGTAGAATTTCTTGGCTATAAATTTGGCAGAGAGCTTGCTGAAATTTACTCAAATGCATGTGTTAAGGTTTTCCCTTCTCGGACTGATACCTTTGGAATAGTCATGATAGAAGCAAATGCCTGTGGAACACCAGTGGCAGGATATCCAGTAACCGGACCAATTGATGTTGTTAAGAATGGTGAAAATGGCTTTTTGAATAAAGATTTATATCAAGCAATAAAGCAAGCACAAAAAATTGATCCTAAATCGTGTATTGCATATTCAAAAAAATATTCTTGGGATGAAGTTGCAAGCAATTTTATTTCTACGGTAACAACTGCATACTTATGAATATTAACGTTATTGGCGCAGGATATGTTGGTTTGGTAACTGCAGCATGTTTTGCCCACTCAGGACATGAGGTTAAATGTTATGACATAGATAAGGATAAGATTGATCTTCTAAAAAAAGGCAAAACTAATATTTATGAGCCTCAGCTCGAATCTTTGCTAAAAGAAAATTTAGAAAAAAGTCGATTAAGTTTTTCAAATAATTTAAATGATGTTTCCGCTTTTTCAAATATCTTTTTTATTTGTGTCGGCACACCACCCAGAGGTTCAGGTGAAGCAAACTTACTAGCTCTCTACAAATCAATTTTTTCTATTTCTGAAAATACAAAAGACGCTTTTTTCATTATTAAATCTACTGTTCCTCCTGGTACATGTGAAGAATTATCAGCAATGATTGATTCGTCAAAGAATATCAATATTTCAATGTGCCCAGAATTTTTAAGGGAAGGTTCTGCAGTAAAGGATTTCTTAAAACCTGACAGAATAGTCATTGGTAAAAATCCTGATATCTCAGAAGATTTTTTTCTAACTATTTTTTCTCCTTTCATAAGGGAAAATAAATCCATCATTTTTATGGATACACTTTCGGCAGAATTGACTAAATATGCTTCAAATTCTTTTTTGGCCACTAAAATAAGTTTTATGAATGAGCTTTCAATTTATGCAGACTTGAAGGGAGCTGATATTGAGAAAGTAAGAATGGGAATGGGACTTGATAAAAGGATTGGTTATGAATACCTATATCCCGGATTGGGATTTGGCGGCTCATGTTTTCCTAAAGATATCAGAGCGTTAATTGATAATGCTAATGATGCAAATCTAGATCTGAAACTATTAAAATCTGTAATTGAGATTAATGATTTCCAGGTAGACATTTTTACTAAAAAGATTACAGAATATTTCAAATCTGATGATTTGTCTGGTTTTACTCTTACAATATGGGGTGTATCTTTCAAACCTAATACAGACGATATTCGTTTCGCTCCTGCAATTAAATTGATTAAAAATCTTCTTAACAAAGGAGCGCTTGTTAAAGCTTATGACCCTAAGGCCCTTGATAATTTAAGAGAAACTATTCAGCATAAAAATTTGTCTTTTTATCAGAATCCCTTCGATGCAGCCAAGGAATCAAACGCATTGATTATCGCTACAGAATGGAAGGAATTTTTTAACATTGACTTGGAAGATTTAAAAACTTATTTAAAAAATGCTGTTATTTTCGATGGAAGGAATATCTACGATCCTAATCTTCTGTCTGAGAAAGGATTTGATTACATATGTATTGGCAGGCCTACTAAAATTAATGACACAAAAGAGTTTTCCAATTCTTTGAATGTTGTAAAATGAAGAAGTCTTTAAAAAAGATCCTATTTCTGAGTCTTAGAGCATTGTGGTGCCCCTGCTAGGAATCGAACCTAGAGCTGCCACTTAGGAGGCGGCCGTTTTATCCAATTAAACTACAAGGGCCTTAGAGAATAGTGGGATTATCTTCACCTTCGTAAACTTCATCAGGATCAAATAATTTCTCGGTTTCTATGAATTTAAGATTTTCTTTGTCTTCAAGAACTCGGTAAAAGCAAGATTTATAACCAACGTGGCAACTGGCTCCAGATCCAGCGACATTTACTCTAATAATCATACAGTCTTGATCGTCATCAACTAAAATTTTAATAATTTTTTGCTTGAGGCCACTTACATCGCCTTTTTTCCAAAGTTTTTGTCTGCTTCTACTCCAATAATGAGCTTCTTTAGTTTCAATAGATTTTATTAAAGCTTCGGAATTCATATACCCATGCATAAGGACTTCTCCAGTCGATTCTTCTAGTGTAATGACTGGAATTAAGCCTTTTTCATCAAATTTGGGCATAAAGGTTTTACCTTCTTCTACCTCTTCTATACTTATTCTCTTTCCAAATTGCTCTGTCATTAGGAATGCCTACTTATATAATTTCGCTATAATAATCGAAATTCTTATCTATGTTAACGATACAGGGACTATCTTACGCTTATTCAGATAGATTTTTGTTCAAAAATCTCTCATTTGACCTCAATCCTGGAGAATTAATTCAACTCAAAGGGCGCAATGGGTCTGGTAAAACTACTTTGATTAAAGTTTTATGCGGTATTTTAAAAAATTACGAAGGAAGTATCTCTTTTGATAATGATTTAAATTTAGGAGAGCGAAATGAAATTTTTTATTTGGGGCATAAAAATGCTCTCAAAGATAATTTAACTATATTAGAAAACCTAAAATATGACTATCGAAGCGATGGAATTGAATTAGCTAGGCTGAAAGAAAATTTAGCAGCTCTTGGACTAGAGAATTATTTATTTACCAAAGTATCAGATTTATCAGAAGGTCAAAAAAGAAAAATTATTTTGTCTTGTTTTTTAGCATCAAATAAATCAATTTATCTTTTAGACGAACCACTCATAAACCTAGACGAGGAATCAAAAAAAATTGTGTCCTTAGAAATTGAAAATAAAATAAACAGTGGCTCCTCAATCGTTTTTACTTCTCATGAAAAAAATATTTTAGCTACCAAAGACATTAATTTAGATAAATACGCAACATGATTTTTTTAAAAAGTTTTTTTTCCAGAGAAGTTTTGATTTACTCAAAAAAATCTTCGAATGTTATCAGTCCTGTAATATTTTTTTTAATATGCATAGCATTCTTTCCTTTAGCAGTTTCCAATGATCCTAATGAGCTATCTAAATTAGCTCCTGGGTTAATATGGATCTGTATTCTTCTGGCAGGAATGTTGTCAATCCAGACTATTTTTAAAGAAGATTATGATGATGGTTCTCTCGATTTATTTTACGTGAGAGGATTTTCAATGTTGGAAGTGGTTTTAGTTAAGATCTTTGTTAATTGGATCTTTACTGCTTTGCCATTAATTTTACTGTCTTGCTCTATGGTGTTTCTACTATATTTTCCTGTAGACAAGCTTTTTAATTTAATAGGTTCTTTATTTTTAGGAACTCTTATAATTTCTTTTTTTGGGGCTTTAGCAGGTGCTCTTTCTTTAGGTAAAAACTCTATTCTAGCGTCGGCAATTATGCTGCCACTAAGCCTACCAGTTTTGATTTTGGGTTCGAGCGCTTCAACATATTCAAATGAAAACATAACTTTTTTTATCTTACTACTATCAGCACTTTTATTTTTTTCTGTGCCTATAATTTCGCTTGCCTGTGTGGGGGCGATAAGACTTCATTATGAATAAGTTATTTAGTGCAATAAAACTCTTCTATCATAAGCTTGGCTCTTATCCATGGTTTTATAGTATTTCATCGAAATTTCTGCCCATTTCATCAGTGTTAGCTTTAATGATATTTGGCATAGGAATTGTATGGGGAATTTTTTACTCTCCAAGTGATGCCACTCAAGGAGAGATTTATCGAATTATTTACATGCACGTTCCCGCGGCATCCGTTGCACAATCAATTTATTTTGCACTGGCGACAGCTGGATTTGTTTATATCGTTTGGAAAATGAAAATGGCAGGTTTATTTATTAAAGCTATGGCTCCTATAGGCGCGAGTTTTACTTTACTTGCGTTAATTTCTGGAGCTATATGGGGACAACCTACTTGGGGAACATGGTGGGTCTGGGATGCAAGGCTAACTTCAACTTTAGTGCTCTTATTATTTTATCTTGCAATAATTGGCCTTTATTCTTCATTCGACAACAAAAAATCTGCTGATCAGGCTGTTTCAATTTTAGCTATGGTAGGAGCTATCAACTTACCAATTATCAAAAAATCTGTTGATTGGTGGAATACATTACATCAGCCCTCTAGTATCAGAGTATTTGAAGAGTCATCTATCTCATCAGAAATGCTTTATCCTCTTTTGGTATGTATTTTAGCTTTCTACCTACTTGTTTTTGTTTTTGGCCTTATGGCCATAAGAGCTGAAATTGCAAAAAGAGAAATGAATAAAGAATGGTTTAAAAAAATAATTATTAAAAATGATTGAATTCATCATTAACAATCATCTTCATCTAACCTTAGTGAGTATCCTGACGGTAACTATTCTCTTGATTAATTTTCTATTGCCATTAATTAAACTCAATAAAATAAAAAAACGTTTGAAGAACATTGAAACAACATAGAAAAAATAGAATTTACGTTATTTTATTTATAGGAATTTCAATTCTAATTTCTATTTTTTTAGTTTTTTCTGCATTGCAAGAAAATATTAATTTGTTTTATTCACCGACCGATTTGCAAAATAATCCTCCCATGTCTGATAAATCCATAAGAGCAGGTGGGTTAGTTAAAGAAAATTCTTTGATACGAGATAAAGATTCTTTAAAAATTTTCTTTGAAATTACAGATTTAAAAAATACTGTTTCAGTGTCATATGAGGGATTGTTACCAGATTTGTTCAAAGAAAATAAAGGAGTAGTAGCAACTGGGTATTTTTACCCTAGCGCGAATGAATTTGTAGCTTATGAAATATTAGCTAAACACGATGAAAACTACGTTCCTAAAGAAGTAAAAAAAGCACTTGAGTAATAATGATTCCTGAAATTGGTAATATCTTTTTAATTTTTGCTTTCTCAATTTCGGTATTGAGTTTTTTAAGTTCTACTTTTTCTTACTATAGTAACGTGCAAATTTATGATCTTAGTAAAAATATCTATTTAATATTCTTTCTATTATTAGCCAGTTTTTTTGTACTTGAATTTTCTTTTTTAACAGACGATTTTAGTGTGCTTTATGTTGCTAATAACTCGAACCCTAATCTTCCAATGTATTATAAATTTTCAGCTTTGTGGGGCGGTCATGAAGGTTCACTTTTATTATTTGTTTTAATTATAAGTATTTGGATGATGGTCTTTAGCTTACTAAGTTCATATACAAAAATTGAGGACAAAAATCTTGTGCTTTCCTTTTCTCATTTAGTTTTATTTTCTTTATTAGGTTTTATTATTTTTTCTTCAAATCCATTCGAGAGACTTATCCCAATAGCTTCAATGTCAGGGACAGATCTTAATCCTCTTCTTCAAGATTTTGCATTTACCATCCATCCACCAATTTTATATTTTGGCTATGCAGGCCTCATAATTCCGTTTTCTTTAGCTTTGGCTAGATGTTTCAATGTAACAGAAGCTTGGACGACGCATATTAGAAATTGGACCGTGCTTTCATGGTCATTTTTGACATTGGGCATTGCTTTGGGAAGTTGGTGGGCATACTACGAGTTAGGATGGGGCGGTTGGTGGTTTTGGGACCCAGTAGAGAATTCTTCTCTGGTACCTTGGTTATTGGCAACCGCTTTGTTCCATTCAGCCATTGTAAGTAATTCAAGAAAAATCTTTAACAATTGGACAATTTTATTAGCAATTCTAAGTGTCATCGGATGTTTTATAGGAATGTTTTTAGTAAGATCAGGAATTCTAACTTCTGTTCATTCTTTTGCTTTAGATCCTGAGAGAGGTCTTATACTTCTCATGATTACTTTAGCGATCACTTTATATTCTTTTTTTGTATTTTTTAAATCAGATGTTTCTGACAATAATTCAATAAATTATTCAATTGTCTCTAAAGAATATTTTCTTTTAATAAATAACTTATTCTTAGTTATTCTTGCAGTAATAATTTTATTTGGAACAATCTATCCTATTTTTTATGAGATTTTTAGTGGCGGACGAACCATAAGTGTTGGAGCGCCATATTTTAATCTTGTTACAGTTCCTATTGCTTTTTTCTTAGCTTTTTTTCAAGGTTATGGCGTTCTTACCAAGTGGAGTTCTTCACCAAACTCAATTAAAACTTTTTCTACCACCTTAATCGTTATAGCTTTTCTTTCGTTAGTTTTTTCATATTTGTTATTTAATTATCTAAGCCTATTTAATGTGATAGGCATTCTCATGGTTTCATCTATTATTGCTGGCGTTCTAATTTCAGCTATAAGAATATTTGATAATAAGAGATTTTTCTTCAACAACTTAGGCATGAATCTTGCCCATATAGGAATTGCTGTAACCATTTTTGGCATAGGAGCGGTATCGAGTCATTCAAGCTCAAAAGAAGTAATATTAGAAATTGGAGAAAGTACAACGCTAAGCAATTACGAATTTACTCTGATTGCTGAAGACTTCAAAGAAGAATCTAATTTTTATTCACAGATAGCTATCTTCCAAGTTGAAAATCTAACTAACGGTGATAGTTTTGATTTAAAACCAGAAAAAGCTTTTTATCCAGCATCTAGGAGCATCATGACGGAATCTGCAATAGCTATCACACCCAAAGAAGACGTTTACATAAGTTTAAGTGAAAGACTTAATTCGGGTGAATGGATTGCAAAAATACAAACAAAACCTTTTGTTAGGTTTATATGGTTGGGATCGATATTAATGTGTTTAGGAGGAATCTTTTCTTTTTCAAGAAGATTATTGTTTAAATGAAAAAAAATTATTTAATTCTATTACCTCTTGTTTTTGTAGGAATCATTTCATCATTTTTTATATGGAATTTAAATTATGAAAAGAGTGATACCTTAGTTGTTTCTGACATTCCCGAATTTCAAATGTCAGATTTAAAGGGAAATAAAATTGATCGTTCTATATTTAAAGTGGATGAATATAAACTAATTAATGTTTGGGCGACTTGGTGCATTAATTGTAAATTAGAACATGGATTTTTGATGTCTTTAAAAAATGAAAACTTCAAAATTATTGGTCTGAATTATAAGGACAATTTAGAAAAAGCTAATAAATGGTTAGTTCAGTTTGGAAATCCTTATAAAAAAAATATTTTTGATCAAAAAGGTGAGTTGGGTTTTGAATTAGGAGTGGCAGGAGCACCCGAAACTTATCTAGTCAACAAACAGAACAAAATTCTTCATAAGCACATTGGCATAATGAATGAAGATATTTGGATTCAAAAATTCTTACCCCTAATAAATGATTAAATTTTTTCTAATATTATTTTTTATAACATCCTTGAGTTATGCTGAAAAAAATCTTTATTCTTTTAATTCCGAATTCCAAAAAGAATTATTTGACGAATTAACTTATGAAATTGGATGCCCCCTTTGTGCCGGATCTAATGTCAGTGGTTCGTCTGCTCCAATTGCTTTGGACATAAAAGAGTTTATTTACAAAGAAATAATTAATGGAAAAACTAAATCAGAAATAAAAGATCAAGTTGCAAGCAAATTTGGAGATGAGGTTTTATTTGCGCCTCCGAGAAATCTATCGACATTATTGTTATATTTTTTTCCCTTAGTCCTAGTTTTCCTTTCATTATTTTTTCTAATGAAAGCAAGAAATAAATGAATCAAATTCTAACTATTATTAGTTCCTTGGCATTAACAATTTTTGTATATGTTTATTTTTTTGGATTAGATAATTCTAAGAGCTTAAAATTTTCTGATTTTTATAAGAATTCTGAAACAGCCATCTTAAAAGAAAACCTTTCTTTAAATGTAGATCTTTTATTGAAAAGTAGACTTTCTTCAGAGCAACTTTATTTGCTTGCGGCTGATTTATCGTCCAAAGAATTCTATGATCAATCTTCTAAAGTCTATAAAGAATTTATTAATAATTATCCTAACTTAATAGACTCAGATATATATGCGAGATATGCAGAATCTTTGTATCTAGAAAATTTAAAAGTCTTTAATGAATTTATTTTAGAAAATATAGAAAATTCCCTTTTTTTGGATCCATCAAATTATAAAGCTTTAACTTTAAAGGGACTTTTTTTTTATAACGAAGAAAACTATCAAGAGTCTCTCAAACATTGGGCTATTGCTCTAGATAATGTCGAATCAGATGAAGAAAAAAAATCTTTAATAATCGTTATGAATTCTGCAATAAAAGCCTTAGAACGCTAATCTTTTACATGATTGATTTGTAGAAATCGTATAAAATAATACTTTCTATAAGAGTATGAGGTTAAAAAACATTAGCCTATCAGGTTTTAAATCTTTCGTTGATCCAACGAAGATTGCCTTCCCTAGCGAAATGTCAGGTGTTGTTGGCCCTAACGGCTGCGGTAAGTCTAATATTATTGATGCAGTTAGATGGGTTATGGGAGAGATCTCAGCAAAAAATCTTCGAGGCGAGTCCATGGCCGATATTATTTTTAATGGCTCTTCTTCACGAGCACCATCTGCTAGAGCATCGGTTGAACTTTTATTTGATAACGGGGACGGAAGAATAGGTGGCGAGTATTCATCTTATTCTGAAATTAGTGTTAAAAGAACTGTAGATATTGACGGTAAATCAACTTATTTCCTGAATAACTCGGAATGTAGAAGAAAAGATATTACTGATATCTTTCTTGGCACAGGTTTGGGTCCAAGAAGTTATGCTGTGATAGAACAAGAAATGGCTACTAAACTTATTAGTTCTAAACCAGAAGAACTTAGAGCTTATATAGAAGAAGTAGCGGGCATATCTGTCTATAAAGAAAGAAGGAAAGAAACTGAATCGAGAATTAAAAGAACTAAAGAAAATTTAAGTAGAGTTTCTGACTTAAAAGACGAAATTGATCGACAGCTACTAAAATTAAAACAACAAGTAAAATCAGCAGAAAGATACAACGATCTAAAGAAGAAAGAAAAAAAATTAAATTCGTTGCTAAAGGCTTTTAATTGGCAACAAAGAAACGAAGCAGCCTCAAAATTAAATTTATCTATAAAGGAAATAGAACTTCAGATAGAAAAAATTAATTCAAATAAACAAGGAATTCAATCTTCAATAGATAAATCAAAAGTTAGGCAAGATGAGATACAACTTGAAATAAATAAAACTCAAGAAGAGTTTTATTCAAGTGGAGCTAAACTTTCGAAATCTGAACAGGAATTAGTTTTTCTCAAAGGAAAGAAAAACGATTTTGTTACTGAAAAAGAAAATCTTCAAGATGATTTAAAAGGTTATGAAGGACTACATGAAGTAAATAACAAAAAAATTGAAGATCTTAAATCAGAACTTAAAATCAAAGAGCCATTATTAGAAAAAATGGATGCTTCAATAGCTGAATTAGATGGTGCTTTATCTCCTATGTTTTTATCCAAACAAATTTCGATAGAAATAGGAGAACTTAAAGCAAATTTTGAGAATTATCGAAAAGATTTTAAATCTTTTGATATGAATCAATTAGAATCTTCCTATGAGTCAATTGTTAAATTTGATAAAAAAATTAAAAAATTAATTGAGGCAATAGAAAATCAAACTTCTGAACAAGAAGAAAAATTTGTACTTCAAAAGGATAAGTTACTGACTTTAAGTGCTGATATTACAAATTTAAAAGTAAAAATTGCTCAAGTCTCTGGCGAACAAGATTCAATTCTGAAAGATGAAACTAACAAAAAAAATCTTCTAATTAAAATTAATTCAGAATTGGAGGCTTTGGAAGAGCCAATAAAAAAATTAGAGGTAGACATTAAACCTTTGTTAGAGTCTAGAAGTTCTGTAGAAGATTCTTTAGCAGAAATTAGAAATGAATTTTCTTCCTTATCTGAAGAAATTAGATCATTGGAAAGATCACTGCATGACTGTGACTTAGAGCTAGACCAAATAAGAAAAGATTCACAGGATTCAAAAATTAATAGACAGGGTTATCTTTCTGAGGCAGAAATTTATTTACAACAATTAGAAAAGGAGGGTTTTGACATAAAAATTCTTATAGATGAATTATCGTCTGACGATACGGAAGAAAAGTTTATTGAAGACATTACAAACATTGAAAAATCTATTGAAAGAATAGGCCCTATCAATCTTGCGGCAACTGAAGAATTTAATATAGAAGAAGAAAGAAAACAGGAGATAGTCAATCAAATTGATGAATTAGAAAGTGCATTGAAAACTCTAGAAAACGCAATTAAAAAAATAGATCTAGAGTCGAAAACTCTTTTTAAAGATACTTATGACAATTTGAATATTAAAATTGGTGAGCTTTTCCCTAAGCTTTTTGGAGGCGGGCATGCAAAGTTGGAGACTACATCAGATGATATCTTAGATACCGGTATAGTTTTTAAAGCAATGCCTCCAGGTAAAAAAAATGTAAATGTTTCTCAATTATCTGGAGGAGAGAAAGCTCTGTCTTCTATTGCATTAGTTTTTTCTTTCTTTTCATTAAATCCGGCACCATTTTGTATATTAGATGAAATTGATGCGCCTTTGGATGATTTCAATACCTCTAGATTTATTAATATGGTCGAAGAAATGTCAAATCAGGTTCAATTTATTTTTGTCACGCACAATAAAATCTCTATGGAGAAAAGTAAGCATCTTATTGGAGTTACAATGCAAGAACCAGGAGTATCCAGATTGGTAACAGTTGATATTGATGAGGCAATGAAATTAGCAGCAGTATAATGACAATTAATGAAATTATTATCTTACTTCTTGGAATAGCAATCTCAGTCACATTGCTTTTAATTTTCAGAAGGATTTTTTTCGGAAAAAAAACAGTAATTGAAATTAATAAGAAAGTAAATTCTCGTGAATTATTTGAATCAGCTCAAAAGTCTGATGACGAATTAAATATTGATTCTAAAATTGGTCAAGAATCTCATGATTTAATAGAAGATAACGTTGAGTATGAATCAGTTTTTCGTGAAGAGGAGAACACAAATCTAATAACAATTCACTTAGAAGCGGAAGAGCATGTTTTCAATTATAAAGAATTACTAGATTATCTTGATAAATCACAGACTAGCTACAAAGATGAAGGAGGGTGGCTGAAGATATTTTTAGAAGATAGTGACCATTTCATGTTTGTTAATGGATTAAATCCTGGAAAATTTTCAGAGGAAGAAAATATTTTATCTACTTCAATTATGACCATAATTTATTCAATGAAGCCTAAAGGTAACTCGGTAAATGCTCTTGCTGAAATGATAAAATTTGCAGAACGCATAGCTAAAGACTTTTCTACCCAAATTCTTGATGGAGATAGAAATGCTTTAACTCAACAAATGGTTGAACATTATTCACAAATTGCAGAAGAATTCGATCTCAATAATATCTCGTAATACATGGTATCGAAAACAGATATCCAGAAAGAACACACCAAATTAAAGGAAAAAATTAAATTTCATAATGAGAAGTATCATTCTGAAGATAATCCTGAAATTAGCGATCAAGAATTTGATTTACTATTCAAAGAATTAATAGATTTGGAAAACAAGTATGCTTTTCTAGATACAACCGACTCACCAACTAGGACGGTTGGTGGAAAAAAATTATCTGTATTAACCCCTTTTAAGCACGAGCTTCCAATGCTTTCATTAGACAATGCTTTTAGCAGCGATGACCTGAAAGATTTTGAGAAACGGAATTTAAATAAATTAAAAGAAAATATAGATTTTTCTTACCTGGTTGAACCAAAAATAGATGGCGTGGCAATAAGTCTTTTCTATCAAAATGGAAAATTAATAAGAGCTGGAACAAGAGGAGATGGTTTGATAGGGGAAGATGTCACTCACAACGTATTAACAATGTCTGAAATTCCTACAACCTTAAAAAACACCAACTTAGATTACCCTAAGGAAATGGAAGTAAGAGGAGAGATTTTTGTTGAGCTGAATGACTTTCATTTAATCAATAAAAACTTTAAAAAAAATAATCAAAAAGTTTTTGCTAACCCTAGAAATTTTGTAGCTGGAAGTATTAGGCAACTCGATTCATCAATTGTAGCCAAAAGACCTTTAAAAATTTTTTGTCATAGTATCGGCTACATTTCAGACATTAATTTTTTTGAAACTCAAGACGAAGTGCTCAAGAAATTCTATGAATGGGGATTACCTGTTTCAAAAGAAGCTGAAGTCTGCAAGAACCTAGATGAAGCAGATAACCTAATAAATCTTTTAACCTTAAAAAGAGATAAATTAAACTATGAAATAGACGGCATCGTTATAAAAATAAATAACAAAGCGATCCAAGAAAAACTGGGAAATTCTTCTAGATCTCCAAGATGGGCTATTGCAAAAAAATTTGCAGCTGAAGTAGGTGAAAGCAAAATATTAAATATTTCTTTTCAAATGGGTAGAACCGGTGTTCTCACTCCTGTAGCAAATTTAGAACCAGTCAAATTAGGTGGCGTAACTATTTCAAATGCTTCTTTGCATAACATGGATGAGGTAAGAAGACTCGATGTTAGAGAAAATGATTACGTCAAAATTATTAGAGCTGGTGATGTTATACCAAAAATTAAAGAAGTGGTTTTAAAAAAAAGAGAACAGGGTAGTAAAGTGGTTATCCCACCAAATGCTTGCCCAACATGCAAGAATACAATTTCTTTTTTTGAGTCTAATACTCCATTATTGAATACCAATGTATTAACGACAATAGATAAAAATTGTTATGGATTTTCACAGTTTAAAGAGACCTTAAAACATTTTGTATCAAGAAATGCTATGGATATTGATGGACTGGGTCAAAGAACTATTGATATTTTTGTTGAAAAAGAGCTTGTTACTTCACTTCCAGACCTTTATAGGTTGAGAGAGGAAGATGTATTGCTGTTGGAGGGGTTTGCCCAAAAATCTGTAGGTAAGTTGTTAAATTCCTTAAATGAGAGTCTTAATACAGATTTACATAGGTTTATTTATGCTCTGGGTATAAAGGAAATAGGCTTAGAAACATCAAAAAACTTATCAAAGTATTTTAAAAATTTAAAAAGTTTCTTTAGTATCGATTATGAAACATATTTGGAAGTAAATGATGTTGGAGAGGTGGCAGCAACTAATCTAGAGAAATTTTTTAAAAGCGACTCAAATAAAAATCTAATTGAAGAGCTAATTCAACTAGGTTTAGATCTTAAGTCTCCAGTCCAAATTAAAACAAGTCATTTGACAGATAAAGTCATAGTTGTAACCGGAAAATTATCAAATTACTCCAGAGAAACTCTTAAATTAAAATTAGAAAATTTAGGGGCTAAGGTTGCTAACAGTATTTCAAAGAAAACCGATTATTTAATAGCAGGTTCAGATTCTGGAACAAAGCTTTCTAAGGCAAAACAATTAAATATTGATATCATTAGTGATTCAGATTTAGAAAGTTTTATAAACAATTTATGAAGTTATTAAAATTATCCTTAATAGTACTAATTCTAAATTCTTGCACGACTGCACCACCAAAAAGTCCAAATGATATTTGTGAAATATTTGATGAAAAAAGAAGCTGGTATAGAGCTTCGATTAGAACTTACGAAAGATGGGATATAGAGCCATCCATTACCATGGCTTTTATCAAACAAGAATCTAGTTTTCAACAAGGAGCAAAACCAGAAAGAGAGAGAATATTTTTTGGTCTTATTCCTTGGAAAAGAGAAAGTAGTGCTTATGGGTATGCTCAAGTTATTGACGGAACATGGGATTTATACAAACAAGAGGCTGGGAGAACTTTTGCCTCGAGAACTAATTTTTCTGATTCTGTGGATTTTATAGGATGGTATAACAACAGAAATAGCAAAAATTTACGTATATCTAAAAAGAATGCAAGATCCTTGTACCTTGCATATCATGAGGGCCCAGAAGGTTTCAAAAAAGGTTCTTATCGGTCTAAGCCTTGGTTGTTAGGAGTTGCAGACAAAGTACAGAGATCGGCCAATAATTACCGAGTGCAATTTACAGAATGCAAAGATGAATTAAAAAATCCTTTTTATTTTCTATTTAATTAGATTTTTCGCCTGTAGGAATTTCATTAAATGGAACATTCTTATCCAATCTAACGTCTTGAGGCATTCCTAGAACTTGTTCAGCAATTATATTTCTAAGAATTTCATCAGTACCACCAGCTATTCTAATAAGAGGCGCTCCAAGTAAGCTTCCATGATATTTTAAGTTTCCTTCACTATTAATACCTGCTTGGTCCAAAATATCCATCCCAAAATTAGCAATATCTTGTAATTTATTTGCACTAACAATTTTAGTAATAGACGCTTCTGGTCCTGGAGTATCACCTTTCGAAAGAGCAGAAATTCTTCTCATTTTTGTATTTTTAAGACCTGAGTATTCACAATACCAATCAGCTAGTTTCTCTCTAACAGCAGAGTTTTTAACAGCTGGCTCTCCATAGAAGTCATTTTCTTTGGCAAGCTCGAAAATTTCTTTAAAGTCTACTCCGGAAGCATCTCCTACAGCTAGACGTTCATTCATAAGGGTTGTTAAAGCTACTCTCCAGCCATCACCTACATCTCCTAATCTTTGAGAATCAGGAATTTTCACATCTGTGAAATAAACTTCGTTGAAGTTAGCTCCTCCATTGATCTGTTTAATTGGACGAATTTCTATTCCAGGTGATTTCATGTCTAGAAAGAAGTAAGTCAATCCTTTATGTTTTGGAGCATCGAAGTCGCTTCTTGTAACCAATATTCCCCAATCAGAATAGTGTGCGCCTGAGGTCCACACTTTTTGACCATTAATAGTCCATGTATCACCGTCTAACTCAGCCTTAGTTTTGATACCAGCAAGATCTGAACCAGCTCCAGGCTCACTGAAAAGTTGACACCAAATTTTTTCCCCTTTAGCCATAGGAGGCAGATGCTCTTTCTTCTGCTCCTCAGTCGCATACATCATCATGACGGGACCAGCCATCCCTTGACCAATTTCAAAGAAACCGCCAGGTATAGAGAATTTAGATTCTTCTTGTGCCCATATTACTCTCTCGATAGGAGTAGCATCTCGACCGCCATAGTCTTTTGGCCAATGTAAACAAGCCCAACCTGCATCGTATTTAATAGTTTGCCACTTTTTAGCTAATTCAAGAGCTTTGCTTTCATCTTGAGCGGTTTTACTTGGCTCAGCTGATGATTTAGCACTTTTTTCAGATGATAATTTCTCACTTTCAAATTTTTCAAAGTTTTGTTTCAACCAATCTGAAGCTTCTTTTCTAAACTTAGCTTCTTCGGGAGTATCGTTAAAATCCATAATTTCCTCTTTTTATTATTAAGTTAATCAATTTTTTACTTAAATTACTAGCTCTATAACTGATCATTATATCTGTAAATTACTTTTTTCTATTGAAGAAATAAGCTTTTCTTTCCACACGCCTTGACTTCCTATGTTACTAGCTAAAAGCCTTGATCTGCGGTAAAACAAATGACAATCAAATTCCCAAGTTGCGCCCATGCCTCCATGTGTTTGTATATTTTCCTTAGAACATTCATAAAAAGCTTTAGTTGCGCTTACTCTAGCCGTCGCAGCTGCTGTTGGAAGTTCTGAGGCTTCATTTGAAAGCGCCCAAGCTCCGAAATAGCAGTTAGATCTTGCCAATTGAAGTGAAATATACATATCTGCAATCTTATGTTTTATAGCTTGAAATGATGCGATGGATCTTCCAAAAGCATATCTTCCTTGAGCATAATCTTTTGCCATATTCATTGCAGCCTCAGCACCACCAATTTGTTCAAAGGAGAATAAAACAGCAGACTGATCTAGAATTTTTTCAATTTCTAACCATCCGTCACTAATAAGCTCTTTTGCAGAAGCATCTTTAATGTCAATGTTTGCGTGAGATCTAGAAGGGTCGAAAGTATCAAGCGAAGTAATTTCTATGTTTGGATCTTTTAAATCAACTAAGTAAAGGCCTACTCCAGAAGAACTCTTAGCAGACACAATTGCAAAATCTGCTATATCAGCATCTGGAACAGCTGCTTTTGTTCCTGAAATTTTCCCTGATGCAAAATTACAATTGATACTTTTTTCTAGAGGAAATCCTGAGGATTCAGCATGCGCAAAAGTTCCAATAATTTCTCCAGAAGCAAGTTTAGGTAAAAATTCTTTTTTAATCTCATCACTTGCGCAGTTCAATATTGCAGTCGTAGCTAAATATACACTTGAAGAATATGGCACAGGCGCAATTGCTCTACCTAATTCTTCTGCAATTACACATAATTCAAGATAGCCCATTCCAATTCCACCAAATTCTTCAGGAATTGTTACAGCTGTTAGTCCCATTGAAACTAAAGAGTTCCATAGGTCTTTATCAAATTTCTCTTCACCTTCTAGAATGGTTCTGTTTCTCTTTAAAGAATTTTCTTTATCAAGAAGCTTACGAACTTCATCTTTCATAGCTATTTGTTCGTCTGAAAACTCAAAATTCATTTTTTCTCCCTTTGAAATGTTATTTCTATAAAATAAATCTACAATGAATCAAGACAAATTAAAAGCAAATAAGTTATCAGATAGGGGCCTCTCTACAAGAAAAATTTTTGCCTCGTCGCAAGTTCCACCAAGATCCTTAGTTATTCCATTTGTACTTTTGGGGTTTTCTGTTTTTTTCTTTTATTGGTTTTATAATGGATTGAGTCTTCAGCAAAACAATCTTAACCAAATTAACTCCAGGCTAATTGATATCGAAGAGTCTTTTCAGTCTCAATCCAATTTTGCAGAAGAAAGGGTAGGGAGTATTTTACAGGATATAAAATTATTAAATTCAGAGGTCAGAAAACTTTGGGATTTGAGTAATAAAAGAAATAAAAAAAATATTGCACTATTAGAAAATCAAGTAAATGAAATAACAGAGGTCACAAATTCTAATTTAAAAGATTTTGAATTAATTACTGGTAAACTCGAAAAATTAAATGAATCAATGTTTGAACTGCAAGGAAGAATTGCCAAATTGTCTTCATTAGAATTAAATGCCGGAATTTATGATCAAAAATTTAACAATTTAAATGAAGCGATTAACGCCATAGATGCATACAGATTACAAATCAATCAAAGACTATTAGAAATTGATCGACAATTGAATTCATCAAACTTGAATCAAGAACCATAATAGATTAATTTATCTTTCCTTCTATAGCGGATATGGTGGAATTGGTAGACACGCTGGTTTTAGGTACCAGTGCCGAAAGGTGTGGGGGTTCGACTCCCTCTATCCGCACCAAAATTTAAGCTCTGTTTAAATGTTCTACCAGAAGAGTGGGGATTTTTATTTCATCAAATTTAACTGTTGCAACTAAGGTATCTTTTTTTCTTCCCTTTCTTACCTCACTTACGTTTATGTTATTTTGAGAAAGTCTTTCACATGTACTTTCAATATCTTTTGTTTTCCAAGCTAGACCCCAGAACACATCTTCACCAGGAGCTTTGTTATCAATGACTTCTATTGTTGAATGACCTGTTCTAAAGAAAAGCATTCTTCCTCCCCATTCCTCTACCAACTGGTCTAATGCTAGTCTTACTCCAAGTTTTTCTTTATAAAGATTTACAATTTTATCTCCATCATTAGTTGTGACTACTAAGTGGTCTAAAGCAAATAAATCAGAGATATTTTTTGACCTACTTAAAGGAGCATCATAATAATTTAAAGATAATTTAAAGTTTTCCGACTGATTTAAATTTCCTGAAATAAAGTTCAGTGATTCATTTCCTATACTTTCTTTTACATTAATAGGAGGGGATATTAATGCTTTATCTAAAAACTCTTTATTTTCTGCTCTGAGAGAAAAACCATACAACCCACCAATGTTATTTTTATTAAAGAAATTTTCTAATTCGTTGTTACTTTTTGTATCCAAAGTTGAAAGTAATTCAAATTGAATATTTTCGAAATTATAAATTAAACTTTTATATCCAAGGTTCTCTTCGATAACTTCATAACTTGGAGATGTATTGAAAAAACAATCAAATGTTTTTTTAGCACTTAACAAATCTATTGCAGCTACAGTAATTCTGTCTATTGAACTAATCATTCAGTATGGTGATATAACTGAATAAATATTACTAATTTTTTAGGAAATGTGTAAAATTTCTACTGTTTTAAAGGAGAAATATATTATGAATTTTGATCATTCAAATAAAACAAAAGAATTATTAGGAAAAATCCAACAATTTATGGATGACCATCTTTATGAAGGGGAAAAAATTTATCATGAACAGCATGAAGCCCTTCGTGCTGCAGGAAACCCTTGGCAGCAGCCAGCAATATTAGATGAATTGAAAGATAAAGCCAAAGCTGCTGGACTGTGGAATCTATTTCTTCCTGAATCGGAATATGGTTATGGATTAACAAACTTAGAATATGCTCCATTATCTGAGTTAATGGGAACTGTAGGGATTGCTTCAGAAGTATTTAATTGTTCAGCTCCCGATACGGGAAACATGGAGGTTCT
This sequence comes from uncultured SAR86 cluster bacterium, assembly GCA_902616715.1. GTDB lineage: Bacteria > Pseudomonadota > Gammaproteobacteria > Magnimaribacterales > AG-339-G14 > AG-339-G14. The sequence goes on along the minus strand of CACMTR010000001.1, from coordinate 404,056 downwards.
AGACAAATATGGATCTGATGAGCAAAAAAAGGAATGGTTAGAACCTTTGCTTGCTGGTGAAATTAGGTCCGCTTTTGGAATGACCGAACCAAATGTTGCTTCTTCAGACGCAACTAATATTTGTAGCTCTATAGTCGAAGATGGCGATGAATACGTAATAAACGGAGAAAAGTGGTGGACCTCAGGCGCTGGAGATCCAAGATGTAAAATTATTATTTTTATGGGAGTTTCTAATCCTGATAATCCAAAACATCAAAGGCAATCTCAGATTTTAGTTCCCATGGATACTCCTGGGGTAGAAATCTTAAGAATGATGACAGTATTTGGGAATGATGATGCACCGCATGGTCATGCCCACATGAAATTTACAGATGTACGAGTTCCAAAATCAAATATGATCCTTGGTGAAGGAAGAGGATTTGAAATAGCTCAGGGTAGATTAGGTCCAGGAAGAATTCATCATTGTATGAGAACTATTGGTGTTGCTGAAAGAGCTTTAGATTTACTTTGTAAAAGATCTTTAGACAGAGTTGCTTTCGGAAAACAACTTGCGGAACTAGGTGGAAATTATGATGTTATAGCTGACTGCAGAATGGAAATCGAGATGTGCAGGTTATTAACTTACAGAGCTGCAGATCGAATGGACAAGTTAGGAAATAAAATTGCAAAGTCTGATATTGCTCAAATTAAAGTCGCTGTTCCAAAAATGGCTCTGTCAGTAATTGATAAAGCTATTCAAATACATGGAGGCGGAGGAGTCTCACAAGACACTCCTTTAGCTAGAATGTACGCTGGAATGCGAACTTTGAGATTAGCAGATGGTCCAGACGAAGTTCATAGAAGAACCGTTGCAAGAATCGAGCTAAGCAAACATCAAGCAGCTCAAGCCAACGTAGAAGATATTAAATCTAAATCAGCTCAAGGTTAACTCCTAGTTTTCCTGAAATATGGGCGAAGGTCAGACTGAAGGATTTGTTTGTTCAAGTCTTTCAGATGATCTGTCCGGTCTTTCCTTTAAAGATCTTCCTGTTCATTCATTACAAGATGATTCAGTAAAAATTTCCATAAAAGCTGCATCATTAAATTTTCCTGATTTATTAATGACTCAGGGTAAGTATCAAAATAAACCTGAGCTTCCATTTGCATTGGGCATGGAAGGATCCGGCGTTATTTCAGAAATTGGAAAAAATGTTAAGTCTTTAAAAAATGGTGACGAAGTGATGTTTGGTAGTTGGGGCCATGGAGCAATTGCAAAAGAGATTGTACTTCCATCAAGCATGGTTTCCCTTAAACCAGCAAAATATACTTTTGCGGAAGCTGCCGCCTTTAAAACAGTATATTTGACTGCGTATGTTGGTTTAATTAGAAGAGGCAATCTAAAAGATGGAGAAACTTTACTAGTACATGGAGCATCTGGCGGAGTAGGTATGGCCGCAGTAGAATTAGGAAAGCTATATGGGGCCAAAGTTATAGCAACCGGTACATCTGATGAAAAATTAAAAGTCGTAAAATCTTGGGGTGCAGACCATGTAATAAATACAATAAAGAACGAAAAAACTTCTTTTAGAGAAGAAGTGAAAGATCTAACTGATGGAAAGGGTGCCGATATTATTTATGATCCTGTAGGTGGAGATGTTTTTGATGAATCCATTCGTTGCATTAACTGGGGCGGTAGAATTCTTGTAATAGGTTTTTCAGCGGGAAGAATTTCTAATCTCCCCGTCAATTACCCACTTATCAAAGGTTTTTCTGTTATAGGCGTTAGAGCAGGAGAATTTGGAAGACGTAATCCTGAGCTTGGAACAGAAAATATAGAAATTATTAACTCTTTAGCTAACGAAGGAAAGCTGAAACCACATGTTTGTAAAATTTTTGAATTTAAAGATTCTTTAAAAGCGTTGGAGTACTTGAAAGATAGAAAATTAATTGGAAAAGTTGTAGTTTCTATTTCTTAGATTTATTTCTTCTACATCTTTCACTACAGTATTTAACTTCTTCCCAATTTTTTTCCCATTTTTTTCTCCATGAGAAAGGTTTTTCACAAACCGGACAAATTTTTTCTAAATTTTTTTTCATTTAGTAAATGTATTCATAAATGAATCTGCTTTGAAAAAAATATTCTTTTTTCTTTCATTATCCATTTTATCCAAAGCTCTCGGAATAATAGATAGTCTTGGATTTGATCTGAAAAAATCTAAATTATCGTTCATAAATTTCCAATAAAGACCATCTACAACCTCGCACCATTCACCTTTTTTATAGTTACTCATTTTTAAAAGATAATTCGAACCACACGAATAAGGTTTAGTGGCAAATATTCCACCATCTGCAAAAGTACCCATTCCAAATACATTTGGAGTCATGACCCACTCAGATGAATCAATAAACATTTCCATAAACCAATGATAAATTTCTTTCGGATCAATTCTAGCTAAAGTCATTAGATTGCTAATTATCATCAGTCTTGGAATATGATGCGTAAAACCAAATTTTAAACAATTCTTAATGGCATCATCTAAAGGAGGGATACCAGTTTCGCCTGTGTACCATTCTTCTGTAAGCTTATTAGTATGTTTGAAAAAGTTAGACTTTGATTCTTCTTCTCCTTTGAGATGATAGGTTCCTCTTATGAACTCTCTCCAACCAATTATTTGTCTAATAAAACCTTCAATTGAGTTCAAAGGAACGCTATTTTTAGCTGAGAATGAAATTGATTTATCAATTATCTCCTTTGGAGTTAGAAGGCCAATATTAAGAAGAGGGCTCAAAGCGCTATGAAAGACAAAATTATGATCCGAATGCAGTGCATCTTCGTAGGTTCCGAAATTATGCAAGCGATTCATAAGAAAATTATCAAACCATTTTAAAGAATCTTCTCTTGTCAAAGGAAACCATACATTCTCAAGTTCACCATAATGCGAATTAAATTTAGTAGATATTTGTTTTTTTAAAGTTTCTATTTCTGACGAATTAGATAATTTTGGAAGATCAGGAACACTTATATCTTTAGGAAGCTTTTTTCTATTTTCATCATCAAAAGACCATTTTCCCCCAATAGGTTTTCCTTGTTCCATAAGTATGTCTAATTTTTTTCTCATCATTTGATAGAAAGAAACCATTCGAAGAGACTTTTCTTCAAAAAATTTCTTAAATTCATTTCTTTTACACAAAAACATTGGAGTAGGAATTTCTTTTATTTCAATTTTGTTTGAAGAGGCGAATCTATTAAATGCATCTGCAAAACCTTTATCTTCAATTTCAAAAAAAGAAATACTATTAATGGATTTATCATTAATAATCTTTTTTAGTAATTCTAAATACGGGGTATCAAATTCTTTTGATTCCAAATCGTAATAAAAAACTTTAAAACCATTGGCTTCAAGATTTTTTTTGTATTCACGCATAGCGCCTAAAAAAAATAAAATTTTTAGTTTATGGTGCTTAAAATCGGTACAAAGGCCTAAATCCTCTTTCATAAAGATTTTTTTCACACCAGTTTTTTTTATTTCTTCAATTGGAAATAATTGGTTGCCAAGAATAATAAGTAAGTTATCATCTGCCATAAATTTTATTGTATGGAAAATAAATTCCCCTATAAAGGCAACATAGTTACTGTATCTAAGGATATGTGCGATATGAATGGTCACATGAACGTTGCTTTTTACTCAAAAATATTCGACGAGGGCTCTGGATCACTTTATCAAGATCTTGGGTTCTCTTGGGATGAACAAACAATTAGGGAAACTTATTCAACTTTCACGTTGGAGGAAAATATTCGTTACGTCAAAGAAAATCTTTTAAACGATAAGATTTATCCATGTTATCGAATCGTAAATGTAAATAGGAAAATCATTCACCATGCCTCAATTTTACTTAACGAAAAAAAAGAACTTTCAGCTATTTCTGAGTGTTTATTAATTCATATTGATATGAAATTAAGAAAATCTGCGCCGATGCCAGATGAAACTTTTGAACGTGTAAATAAGCTTAAAGAAAAGCATGAAGCTTTGGGCCCTTTAGACTTTGAATTAAGACTTAAAATAAAAAATTAATCGCCTTTAAAATTAGGCTCTCTTCTTTCTAGTGAAGCTTTAATACCTTCTTTGAAATCTGAAGTTTCTCTGAGTCTGTCTTGTTCTGATAATTCCCACTTAACAATTTTGGCTATTTCGTCTGCTATTCCCTCATTGATAGTAAACCTAATAGCTTGAACACCTAAGGGGCCAGAATTATTAATCTCTTTGGCTAGGTTTTCTGCTGTAGTCATCAGATCTTTTTGATCAACTAAATAATCTGCAAGACCACAGGCAAACGCTTCTTCTCCTTTAAGGCGCGTCGCAGTTAAAAGCATTTTTTTAGCAAATTGGTGACCGACAACTCTTGGTAGAGTAATGGTTGTTCCAAACCCTTGGTGGAAACCCAATTTAGAAAAATTAGCACTAAATCTTGATTCATTACATGCAATTCTAAAATCAGCTGCAAGAGCCACTCCAAGACCACCACCAACTGCTGCTCCTTGTATTACTGCAATGATTGGCTTAGAAGTTCTGAATAATCTTACTGCTTGGTCATATAAAGCAGAATAAGCATCAGATTCGTTCTTAAAATTTGATCTTGAGAAATCTGCTCCTGCACAAAAATGTTTACCCTCAGAGAATAAAATAATTGATCTACAATCCTTTTTCTTGTCCATTTCCTCCAACACATCCGCTATCTGACGGATTAAATCAGAATCAAAAAAATTATTAGGAGGTCTATTTATTTTTATATAGGCTGTATGTTCTTTATAAGTAAAAACAATATCTTCTAAATCATTCATTTTGTTGAATCCTAAGTATTAATATTTGTAATAATATAGTCTAACCGATGGAATTTCTAAAAAATATATTATCTAGAATAGACGTACCTCTTTTTATAATCTATGGAATCATGGGATTCGGAAGTGTATACATTGCTTCATTTATTCGCGCACGAATTGATATGAGTTTTTGGGCAGAATTATTTGTATGTATTTTAATTATCTCTCCTTTTTATTTTTTAGTAAGGATTGCTAAGAAGAAATATTTTACGAACTAAAATGAAAAAAAGTTTTACCGAGAAAGTTAATGAAGCTGCAAAAGAAGTTCAAGAAATTGATATTTTTCAGTTAAAACATTTATTAGAGAGTAAATATAATTTTTCTTTGGTTGATATTCGAGAAGATGAAGAAATTAAATCAGGAGTTATTGAAGATTCAATCCATATCGGACGAGGCGTATTAGATAGAGACATAGAAGCACATATTTCTGATCATTCAGAAGAAATAGTTTTATATTGCGCCAGGGGAGTAAGATCTATTCTGGGCGCAAAAACACTTCAAGATATGGGCTATCAAAAAGTATTTTCTCTAAAGGGCGGAATTTCTGAATGGATTGAAAGTGGTTTTAATTTAAAAGAATAATTTAAAAAGTAATCGTTTGTTAATATAATTATTTAATGAAACAAAATTATCTTGACGTTATAGTCGTTGGAGCTGGAATTTCTGGGATTGGAGCTGGAGCGCATTTAAATACAAAGTGTCCTGATAAAACCTATGCAATTTTCGAAGGAAGAGAAAATTTTGGTGGAACTTGGGATTTATTTAAGTATCCAGGAATAAGATCTGATTCTGATATGCATACCTTGGGGTTCTCTTTTAAACCATGGAATCATAAAAAATCTATTGCTACTGGTCCTTTAATTATGGAATACCTTGAAGAGACAATTGAGGAATATGGTTTAAATGAAAAAATCAAATATAACCATCACGTAGAATCGGCAAATTGGAATGAAGCTGAGGGACTTTGGGAAGTGAGCGTTACTGAAAAAAAATCCTCTGAAAAATTTCTTTATAAATCAAAATTTCTTTATATGTGCGCTGGATATTATAGATATTCTTCTGGATACGAACCTGAATTTAAAGGAAGTGAAAATTTCTCTGGCGAAATTATTCATCCACAAAAATGGCCTGAATCTCTAGATTATTCTGGAAAAAATGTTGTTGTCATTGGGAGTGGTGCAACAGCGGCTACTATTGTTCCGGAAATAGCGAAAGAAGCAAATCTTGTAACCATGCTTCAAAGATCTCCAACTTATTTTGTTTCGAGACCAGATGAAGATAGAGTTGCATTGTTTTTAAAGAAATTTTTACCAAAGTCTTTAGTTTATGCGCTAATAAGATTCAAAAATGTTTACATTCAACAATCACTTTTTAAAAGGGTAAGAGCATTTCCAGACAGATCTAAAAAATTTTTGATAGATCAGGTAAAAAAAGAGCTTCCTGACTTTGATGTAGATAAACATTTCACGCCTAGTTATAACCCTTGGGAACAAAGAATGTGTTTGATACCAAATAGTGATTTTTTCAATGCAATAAAAGATAAATCTGCAACAGTCGTAACCGATCACATCGAAGCCTTTGAGGAAAATGGTATTAAATTAAAGTCTGGCGATTTTTTAGAAGCTGATATTATCGTAACAGCCACAGGATTAGTTCTTCAAAATTTCGGCGGAGTAAATATTTCAGTGAACAATAATCCAGTGAATGTTTCAGAGACAATGACTTATAAAAGTTTGATGTATAGTGACATTCCAAATTTTGTAAATTCCTTTGGTTACATCAATGCATCTTGGACATTAAAAGCAGATTTAACTAGCACTTATTTATGTCGATTGATAAAACATATGGATCAAAATAATTACTTGTCAGCTTGTCCAAAAAAGCCATTGGATGTTGATGAAACTTATGATTGGTTAAAGGACTTTTCTTCAGGATATATTCAAAGATCTATAGGTTTACATCCTCAACAAGGAAGTAAAAAGCCTTGGGTTAACTATCAAGACTACATAAAAGATTGGTTCGACGTAAAATTCTCAAAGCTTGAGGATGGAAATTTAGTTTTTTCTAAAGATTAATCTTTTTTCGTCATTTAAAAAAATGATTTCTGCAGTAAAAAAGATTAACTTATTAGACCTTACAATAAACGATCTTTCTAACTTCTTTGAATCTATAGGTGAAGCTTCTTATAGAACTGATCAATTTCTTAAATGGATTCATCAAAATGGTGTTGAGAATTTTAATGAAATGTCTAATTTTTCAAAATCATTAAGAAAATACTTAATTGAGAATTGCGTTATAAAAGTTCCAAAGATTTCTTTTGAAGAGGTATCAAAGGACGGTACAAAAAAATGGATTCTAGAAGTTGGAGATAATGAATCTATTGAGATGGTGTTAATCCCTGAAAAAGGAAGAAATACTTTATGCGTTTCATCCCAAGTAGGTTGTGTTGTGAACTGTAGTTTTTGTGCAACTGGTAAGCAGGGGTTTTCAAGAAATTTAACTTTGAGTGAAATCATTGGACAAGTTTTGATAGCTGAAAACTCTTTTGGTACTCCAAGAAACGCAAATGAGAAGAATATAACTAATATTGTAATGATGGGTATGGGGGAACCTCTTTTGAATTTCGATAATGTAGTTAGCGCCATGCAATTAATGAGACACCATTCTGCTTATAACTTATCAAAAAGGAAAGTTACCTTGAGTACTTCAGGATTAATTCCGGAAATTAATAAATTATCTAAAGTCTCAGATGTTTCTTTAACTATATCTCTTCATGCTCCAAACAATAAACTCAGAGATACTTTAGTACCAATTAATAAAAAATATCCTATTCAAGATCTTTTAAAATCAGTGAAAGATTATGTTGATTCATTTAACGATAAAAGAGTCACAACTTTTGAATACATACTAATTGATAAAGTTAATGATTCCCTAAATGAAGCAAATGAATTAGCGAATTTGTTAAAAGATTATCCTTGCAAGATCAACTTAATCCCCTTTAATGAGTTTTCTCTTTCTGGATACTCTAAACCATCTAATAATAGACTAAGAGCTTTTAAAGAATGTTTGGTAAGAAAAGGATTTATTACCACGATAAGATCAACCAGGGGTGACGATATTATGGCAGCTTGTGGTCAATTAGTTGGTGAAGTAAAAGATAAAACAAAAAGAAAAGAAAGACTTAAAAGACAAGTAAAGGCAGTAGAAATAAATGCCTGAAAAAATAACGATTATAGGAGCAGGAGTTTCAGGTCTTTTCCTTGGGTGCTGTTTAAAAAAAAATAATTATCACCCGACTATTTATGAAAAAGACATATCTTTAAGCCCATATGGTGCAGGGGTAAATTTGTCGAAAAATGCAACATTACTGCTTGATAAGCTTGGGTTAAAAGATGAATTGATATCTCTTGGATATTTGCCTGAGAGAGTAAATTTTCGTTCGTTTGATAATGCCAGATTAATCAAATCTGTAAGTTTGAATGAAAATTCAAATGATTTTATTAGCATTGATAGAAGAGATTTAATTGATGTCATGAAAGAGCATTATTTAAGTCTTAATGGAGAACTAATATTTGATCACAATTGCTCTTATATTAAAGACACTGAAATTTATTTTCATAATAAACAAAAAACAACTTCAGATTTAGTAATTGCTTGTGATGGAATTAAGTCAGACATCAGAACAAAATATTTCGATAATTTGATTCCTAAATTTAGTAATCTTGTAGCATGGCGAGGTATGACTCCTAGAAGTGAATTGTCTTCAAATTCATTATGGGATCAAATAAATATTTACCTAGGCCCTCATGGCCATATCGTTCATTACCCAATCTCTAAAGGAAATAAAATTAATTTTGTAGCAATTAGAAAACAAAAAAAATGGGAAGATGAATCTTGGGTGTCTCAAGGACATATGAAAGAGCTCTTATCAGTTTTTTCTTCATGGAATGAAGATGTTTTAGAATTATTTTCAAAATCGGATAATTTACACAAATGGGGTTTATACGAGCGCAAATCTATTAAAAAATTGGTCAATGGTAATTTATTGTTAATGGGTGACGCTGCTCACCCGATGTTACCTTTTTTAGCTCAAGGATCGTGTTTAGCCATAGAAGACGCTTACAGTTTTTCTGAATTATTAAAAATTAATACCAATTTAAATAAAACTTTAACTAATTATCAAAAATTAAGGCTGAAAAGAGGAAATAAAATACAAGTTAAATCTAGGATTCAAGGATATATGAATCATCTTTCAAACAGATATTTAATATTTCTTAGAAATGCGTTTTTAAGGATTTTTGGAAAGAGTATTCAAGTCTCGATCCATAAATACAATGCAATAAAGGAAATCAAGCATCTTCCCAATTAAACCTAGGTAAATGATTGATAGCTTTCAATAGTTCGTCATGCCAAATATTAGAAAACTGTTGAAAAAAAGGAGAATCCAATTTTAACCTATCTTGAAAATCTAAATTGATTTGATCTTTTTTGAAGACAACAAAGTCTATTGGTGGGCCAACAGTTAAATCACTTCTCATTGTTGAATCTAGGGAGAGTAACGCGGCTCTAGCCGTATCTCCTAATGGAGTGTCAGCAGCTATTGTTCTATCTAAAATAGGTTTTCCGTATTTGGTTTCACCAATCTGAACAAATGGACTATCGTCGGAAACATGAATATGATTTCCTTCCGGATAAATTAAAATAATATTTGGCGATTGATTTTTTATTTGACCACCAAGGATAAAACTAGAACCTAGTTGAGGACTTTCTTGAAGCGGAGCATCACTTCCAACTTTTTGGCATTCTAAACTTATCTCACCAATGTACTCGGCTGCTTCTTCAAGATCTTGACAAAGGTTTAAGTTATTATTTGGAGAGGAGCTATCAAGATCTTTTTGAATTCTATGATAGACGGCTTGAGAAGTAGCAAGATTTCCAGCAGTCATTATGACAAAAGCTCTGTCGCCAACATTATAGGTAAACATTTTTGAATAAGATCCTACGTTGTCTAAACCAGCATTGGTTCTTGAATCAGATGCGAAAACTAATCCTTCGTTAACTTTTATCCCTAAGCAATAAGTCATAAATTTCTATTTTAGATAAAAATAACATAATTCATTACATACTAATAAATCAATGTTAATAATAATTTTGTATTAATTTAGTGCATTTCGTTAGACTAACTATAAAAAAATGCCTTTATCTGGACTTAAATTTTTATTAGATAATAAATTAGCATGAAGAAGAATAGTTTAATTAACTATCTTAATAAGGGAAGTTCTTACGATGAATTCTTTGGAGATTCTCTTAAAATTCGTAAACACGCCCAAAAAGCTATAAATTTTCTTTCACCTTTATCATTAGATGACTTACAAGATATAAATTCAGCTACTATTTCAGCAATACAATCAATGGGAATTACTTTTAGAGTTTACCAAGACGAATCAAAAACTAATGATAATCGTGTTTGGCCATTAGACTTTATTCCAAGGTTAATAAAAAAAGATGAATGGAAATTAGTTGAGAAAGGCTTAATTCAGAGAGTTAAAGCTTTAAATCTTTTTATTGAGGATTGTTACAACAAGAAAAAATTTCTAAATGATTTTTCCATCGATGAAAGCCTAGTTATAAATACTCCAGCTTATAAATCGTATTGTAAAAACATTAAGTTGAAGCATAACGTTTGGTCTCATATCTGTGGTTCAGATCTGATTAAAGGGGAAGATGGAGATTTTTATGTTTTAGAAGATAACTTGAGAGTCCCGTCTGGGGTTTCTTATATGTTAGAAAATAGGATGGTAATGAAGAGAGTATTACCAGACTTATTTAATAAATACGGTGTAAATCCAGTCGACGATTACCCCAGTAAACTTTATGAAACTTTAGCTTCAGTAAGTTTTTCAAAATCAAAACATCCAGAAATAGTGCTTCTAACACCAGGGATTTATAATTCTGCATATTTCGAGCACTCTTATTTGGCGCAACAAATGGGAATTGACCTGGTAGAAGGAAGTGACTTGGAGGTTGGCAAAGATTCCTATGTATACAAAAAAACTATAGAAGGTTTAAAAAGAGTAGATGTAATTTACAGAAGAATTGATGATGATTTTCTTGACCCCGAAGTTGGAAATCCAGATTCAACAATAGGGGTTAGAGGTTTATTAAAAAGTTGGTCACAAAAAAAAGTTGCAATTATCAATGCTCCTGGCTGTGGAATAGCAGATGATAAGGCGGTCTATGCTTATGTTCCTCAGATGATTGATTTTTACCTTGATGAAAAACCAATTCTTAAGAACATACAAACTTATTTTATGAATAACAAAGAACATAGAGAGTTTGTTGAAAAAAATATCCACTCGATGGTAATCAAGCCAGTCGCGGAATCAGGAGGTTATGGAATTGTAATAGGCAAAGACTTGAAGCCAAAAGAAGTCGATCCCGTTTTTAGAAAAATTAGAAATAATCCAAGGAATTTTGTTGCTCAGCCCTATATTTCACTTTCAACATCACCAACCTTTTCAGAAGGAAAAATAGAACCGAGGCATCTTGATCTGAGACCATTCATATTAAGTGGCTCAAAAAATTATGTAACCGTTGGAGGTTTAACTAGAGTAGCCTTAAAAAAGGGTAGTTCTATTGTCAATTCTTCCCAAGGAGGCGGCAGTAAAGATACATGGATTATTGATTAAATGTTAAGTAGAGACGCTGAACACTTATATTGGTTAGCTCGATACATCGAAAGAGCTGAAAATACCGGAAGACTTATTAACGTAAATGTTGAAATGATGTTGGATTATCCAATTGACGATTCATTGGGATGGGAGCCTATTTTAGAGGCTATGGATTCAAAAAAAGATTATTTAAACAATCATAAATATTATGAGGAATCTAATGTAATTCATTACTTAAGCAGAGAAAGAAATAATCCAAACTCAATTGCTTCTTGCTTACATAACGCTTCATATAACTCCGAATTTATTAAAGATGATCTACCAAGGTCTGCTGTTGAAGAATTAAATAATATTGAAATGAATTTTTTAAAAGAAATGACTGCTTCGGTAAGCAAAAGAAAAAGAGCAAAAAATATTTATGAAGTTATATCTTCTTCACAAAGATTTTTTGGAATAATTTCTGATAATTTTTCACGAGGATATGCTTTTGAGTTTTTAAGGCTAGGCAGATTCGTTGAAAGAGCAGACATGATTACAAGAATTATCGATTCAATTTGTACAACAGAGAAAAAAGAGGGGACTATTGATCTTTCAACTTTAGAATGGGTCAATCTTTTAAAAACACTTTCTGCTCATCAGGCTTTCAGAAAAGTTTCTAGAGGAGAAATAGAAAAAGATAGTGTCATTAATTTTTTATTCAAAGATGATTCGTTTCCAAGATCTATATATAGATGTTTAACAATCATTCATAAAAGTTTTTTAAATCTTCCAAAAAATAATGATGCGTTAGTATTTATTCAGAAATTTTTAGCAAATTTAAATAGCTCAAGGATTGGAAAATATGACAATACTAAAATCCATTCATTTGTTGATTTAACGCAAAAAAAGATTTCTTCAATTGATCAAATAATTCAGAAGAGTTATTTTAATAATTAACTATAAATAGTATCCTTCCTCAGATGGATGATTTTTTGAATTTATTAAATCAAGTTTGGACCTCTGGATTCCTAGGTATAAACATGTCTCAGGTTTTAGTGACTATATCCATTTTTATAGTTTCTTTAATTCTTAGAGGAATATTTGCTAATTTAGGGGTTAAAACTTTGAAAAGATTTACTTCTAAAACTAAGACCGATTTAGACGATATATTATTGGAATCCTTAAAAAGGCCTTTAGGGTTTATACCAATCACAATCGGCTTTTACCTTATTACGATCTATCTACCCCTCGAAGGATTGATTGATTTAGTTGCAACTAATGTCGTTAAAGCCTTAATTGTTTATACGATTTTCAGCGCATTATCCAGTTTAGTAAGTCCTTTATTCTCAGTTTTATCAAATAATACCTGGCTTACCCAAGCAATGTCTGTTTGGTTAGAAAGATCTACTAGAGTCCTAGTTTGGGTTGTTGGATTAGCAATCATTCTTGATATTTTTGGTATTGAAATTGGACCTTTAATTGCTGGTTTAGGACTTTTTTCAGTGGCTATTGCATTGGGTGCTCAAGATTTATTCAAGAACCTTATTTCTGGTATGTTAATTATTGGAGAAAATAGATTTCAACCAGGACATAGAATAGAAGTACCTGGTCAATTTCATGGAATAGTTGAGAGTATTGGTTTCCGGTCTACAACAGTGAGACTTTTCGATACATCTCCAATGATAATTCCGAATAAAGACTTATCAGATATCAGTGTTATAAATCATGGTTTAAATAAATATCGACGAATTAGATGGATGATTAATTTAATTTATTCTAGTTCTGCAGAAGAAATCTCAAAAATATGCAAAGAGATAGAAAGTTTCATTAATGATGAAAATCAAGGGTTCTGTATCAATCCAGGTCAAGACTCTTTTGCAAAAGCTGTAGAATTTGGCGCGAGTTCAATTGATCTCGAAATACTATGCTACACAAATAAGGATTCCTATACTGAGTATTCTGAAGTTAAACAAAATCTCTTATTAAAAATAAAATCGATTGTGATAGAAAATAATTCAGATTTTGCTTTTCCTTCAAGATCAATATATTTCGAAAATAATTTAGAGAAATAATTCATGACAAAATTGTCATTAGTTTTTTTTATTCCATTAGTTCTTATTTTAATTTTTAGAATAGCTACTTTTTCACCCGTTCCTATAGCTGAAGGTTGCGAAATAAAAGGCTCATGGAATTTAAACAGAATAGAAAATTTCTCCGGTTTAACTGATGGATTAAAATCTTTAGAGACAAATACTTTACGAAAAACTTTTATAAATATTCTAATTCCATTTATCCTTGTAAATAGTCAAATAATGGTGAATTTAAATTGTTTAGATGGAAATGACAGTATCATTTACAACAACTTAAGGATTTGGACAGGTAAGAAACAAAATTCAATCAATGCGTTTTATTCTGAAACAATTGATTTGTTTGGCGATTCTGTAGACATTACCCAAGAAATATATGAAGATGGCGGCGAATTAGTTAGGGAAGTGAACGTTCTTTCGGCAAATACAGGAAAAATAAAATTTTTTTATAGAGAAATTGATTGATGAATGATAAAGAATTTATATTAAGAGGTGTTTGTCCGGATTCTTTAGGATTGGTAGCAAAAGTCTCCAATTTTTTAAATGAACATAATCTTTTTATAAAAGAATCTGCTCATTATGGAGATCCGGAAACTCAAAAATTTTTTATGCGAGTCAAAGTAATTTCTCCAGAAAAAAATATAGACAAAATTAAATTTAATGAAAGATTTAAAGAATTAGCAGAAGAGATTTCAATGGACTGGTCATTTGAAGATGCAATTTTAAATCCAAAAACTTCTATATTTGTTTCGAAATATAGTCATTGCTTACAAGATCTTTTATATCGTCAGAGCGTTAACGCTTTAAAAATAGACTTAAAGTCAGTAATTTCTAATCACCCAGACTTGGAAAAAATAGTTTCTGACTATGGCATTCCTTTTCACTATGTAGAAGTATCAAAAGACAACAAAGATAAGGCCGAAACAAGGATGCTTGACATTCTTAATGAAGATAACATTGATCTAATTATATTAGCTAGATACATGCAAATTCTTTCAAATGATTTTTGTGAAAAATACTATGGCAAAATTATTAACATTCATCACTCTTTTCTACCCAGTTTTAAAGGAGCTAAACCTTATCATCAGGCTTATTCTAAAGGAGTAAAAATTCTTGGAGCTACAGCTCATTATGTTACTGGCGAACTTGACGAAGGCCCTATAATTGAACAAACCGTTGATAGAATAGATCATACAAAATCTCCAGAAGACATGGAGATAATCGGAAGAGATATTGAATCAATTACTCTTGCAAAAGCAGTACAATATCATTCTGAACAAAGAGTATTCTTAAATAACAATAAAACAGTAATATTTAAATAATGGCTACAAAATTAAAATACTATTCAACAATAGGCACAAATAACAAGGAGGCTGCAGAAGAATTCTATGATGAACTTTTAAGCCTAATAAACGCTAAAAAATTCCCAGCAAATGACAGAATTACTATGTGGATGTCTCCTGAAGATAACTCGGTAATCCTAGCTATTGCGGTCCCGTATAACGGTGAAAAAGCCACGTTTGGAAATGGTTCCATGAAAGGTATTGCATTAGATTCAAAGGAAGCAGTTGATGAAATGTATGCCAAGGCTATATCTCTAGGTGCAAAAGACGATGGCGAACCTGGCCAACGTGCTGGAGCTTTTTACGGAGCCTACATTTATGATCTTGATGGAAATAAGTTAACTTTTTTTAATTTCGACGTTTAAAAATTTTTCCTTTTAAATGACATATCAGATATACGTAATAAATATGTCATCATCTAGCGATAGATTTAATTATATTTCTCAACAACTAGAGCAACAAAATCTTTCTTTCAAGAGAATTCCTGGGGTTGATGTAAAAGAAAGGCAAGATCTAAAAAATAAATATTATTCAAAAGTGAGAAATAAGCTTGGTTATCACAAAACTCTTACTGATGGAGAAATTGGTTGTTATATTGCTCACCGCAATGCATGGAAAGCAATCTTAGATGATGATATTGATTTTGGATTAGTATTAGAAGATGATGCCCATTTGACGGAAAATCTAAAATTTATTTTAGATAATTTGCATAATTTAAAATCTGATTGGGATATTCTTAAATTAGCTGACTTATCGACTAAGCCAAGAAAAGGTGCCAATATCGAAAAATTTCAAAAATTTGATATACAAAGTTATTACAAACCTCCAACTCTATGCATTGCAGAGGTAATTACTAGAAAGGGAGCTAAAATTCTTTTAAATTTATCAAATACTTTTGGTAGACCAGTTGACGTAGACAAACAATGGTTTTGCTTTAAAGGTTTAAAAATTAAAGGAATAAAACCATATCCAGTAATTAGCAAGAATCAATTTAAAAGTGTGATTGATTCAGTTGAAATAAGAAAACACTCAACAAGTTTTATAGAAAAACTTTATAGAAAATTAAAGCAAATTAAGCTAAGTATAATTTATAAGATAAAACTTCTTATAAACTAAGCTTATTTATTTAAAAAATATTTATTTTAAAGCTTGAGTTATATCTTCTTTAAGATCCTCGATATTTTCTAATCCAATAGATAATCTAATTAAAGTATCAGAGATCCCTAATTTTTCTCTTCTCTCTTTAGACAAAGATGCATGCGTCATTAATCCTGGATGTTCAATAAGACTTTCAACGCCACCAAGGCTCTCTGCCAATGTAAAGATCTTTGTTTTCTTTAAAAAGGATTTAGCTTTACTTAATTTACCTTTGATTTCAAATGAAACTATTCCTCCAAATCCATTCATTTGTCTTGCGGCAAGTTTATGTTGAGGATGTGTTTTTAAGCCTGGATAAATAACGTTTTTAATATCTTTTCGCTTTTCTAAAAATTTAGCTATTTCCATGGCGCTTTTATTATGTCTCTCCATTCTTACAACTAGAGTCTTTAGACTTCTCAACAAAAGATAGCTATCAAAGGCACTCGTAATAGGCCCCAAGGAATTATGAATGTTGGACATTCTATTAATCAATTTTTTATCTTTTTTCCCAATTACCATTGCCCCAGCAATAAGATCTGAATGTCCACCTAAATACTTAGTAGCTGAGTGAATAACAATATCAAAACCATGATCTAGTGGTTGTTGGTTAAACGGTGAGGCAAAAGTATTATCGCAAACAGTAAGAATTTTATTCGCTTTTGCCAATCTTGCTATTTTTGAAAGATCTGCAACCTTTAATAAAGGATTAGTAGGGGTTTCCACAAAAATCATTTTAGTATTTTCTTTTAAATTAGCTTTTATGTTGTCAACATTTGTCATATCTACATAAGAAACTTCTATACCTTGAGAAATAGTTTTAATTTCATTAAATAATCTAACTGAGCCTCCATATAAATCATCCATAGCAATAACATGATCACCTGGCGACAATAATTCTATACAAGCAGAAATAGCGGCAACTCCTGACGAAAATCCATATCCCTTAACTCCGTTTTCTAAGCTTGCAATACAGTTTTCAAAAGCTTCTCTGGTTGGATTTATTGATCTTGAATAATCATAACCTTTATGAACCCCTGGACTTGATTGTTCAAAAGTAGAAGCTAAAACAATAGGCGTCATTACCGCTCCAGTAGTAGGGTCAGACTTTTGTCCGGCATGAATAACCTTTGTTTCAAAATTGAGATCTTTTTTATTAGCCATAATTATAAATTTTCCTCAACCCAGTCTTTATTGTATGCCTTCGATAGATATTTATTACCGGTATCACAAATAAGCGTAACAACTTTTTTTGGTTCTTTTTGAGCTTTGCACCATTCTACTGCTGCTTCTAGTAAGGTCCCACATGAGGTGCCTGCTAAAATGCCTTCTTCTTGCAAAAGCTTATTTAACATTTCAAAGGCCTTTTTATCTGAAACATAAATTCCTTCATCAATGATATCTAAATTTAAATTTCCAGGAATATGATCTTCGCCGATTCCCTCCACTAGCCAAGATCCATTTTCATATTTATAAGAACCTTTATTTACAGCATCTGCAACTACTGAACCTATTGGATCCGCAACTACAAGTTTTAAGTTTGGGTTTTTTGATTTAAGAAATTTCCCAACACCACTTATCGTACCTCCAGTTCCAACGCCTGCTACAAAGGCATCTATGTCTCCATCCATTTGATTCCAAATTTCTGGACCTGTAGTAGTTTCATGAATATATGGATTAGAAGGGTTGTTAAATTGATCGGAGAAAAATGAACCAGGTGTTTCTGAAACAATTTTTGCTGCTAAGTCTTGATAATGCTCGGGATGTCCTTTTTCGACATCTGATCTTGTAAAAACTATATCTACACCCATTGCTTCTAAATGCATTACTTTTTCCTGACTCATTTTGTCAGGAATCACTAAAATTAATTTATATCCTTTTAATTTAGCTGCTAGAGCTAACCCAAGACCCGTATTTCCTGCAGTACATTCAACTATGGTGCCTCCTTTATTTAAAGATCCATTTTTTTCTGCATCCTCAATCATTTGAAGACCAACACGATCTTTAATAGATCCTCCAGGGTTTAGATTTTCTAGTTTTACAAATAACTCGCAAATGCCAGTGTCTATATTATTTATCTTCAATAGGGGAGTATTTCCAACCATATCAAGGATGTTTGAATAAACTTTACTCATTTTCTTCGGATGTTTTTACTTTTCTATTATATTTAGTCTTATCAGTGAATACAGCAGACTTATTAAATTTTCTTGAATTTTTAGCTACTGGGTTTCTTCTCTTTTTCTTTACTTCTTTCATAAAAATTAAACACTCTCTATATATATAGAGTTGAAAAGCAATTTTAAATTCATTTAATAAATCTAATAATTAGATTCAAGTATTCTCAATTCTTTTGTAAATCTCTTCTTTTACAAGCCACATTCGATCTTGTCCCCAAACGTAGTAGGGATTACTTCCATCAGCATTTGTAATTTTAAAGCTTGGTACTCCCCAACAGTTACCTTGGTACATATCTTTTACATTATCATCGAGTACTTTTTTCCAAGCTGAACTATTCAAGTGAGGTTTGATTTCCTGCCAATCAAAACCTAATTCAATCACCAAATTCTCTAAGAACGAATCCTCACCGATATTTATTCCATCTTGAAAAGAAGCTTTGAGTAAAGCATCAATATAATCAAAACCTTTTGAGCGTTTATCCATTTCTGGGAAAAGAGAATAGGCCTTTCTAGCAGGTTTTCCAATAGGAGAGAATATTTCTTTCATTTCGTAGTCATATTTCCTGCCTTCTCTTGCTGCATCGGAAATAATATATTTTGCCTTAAAGGTTGGGATGGTCATCATTCTCATCAACATAGGTAAAACAGGTCGAGTTATCAGATTTATTGGATAATCTTTTTCTAATTGCTTTGTACGTTTTGCACTTATAAAAGTGTAGGGGCTATTTAGGGATGGATAATAAGTTAAATTAATTAATTTATCTGAATCTAATATTTCAGGTGCTTTAATGGATAAAGGAGCTAAAGATTCATTTGAAGGTGATTTCTTTGCACCAAGTTCGGTAAGTCTATCTTCTAAATAATTTAATCTATCTACTCCCCAGTACAGTTCTTTTTCATAATAAAAAGCTGATCCAAAATAATAATCACAATCATTTCTAATTTTATTACCTTCTGATAAAACCTCACTTACTTTGCTCATAGATGAATTAAACTGTTTTTGAAGCATAGAGAGTTCTTCTTCATCATTGTTCCATAAATGAGTACTTACTTTCTTAGCTATTTGTATAAAATTGTTTGATTCAGTAGCCGCAAGAATTGAGTTTGCTTTATTTACCAAAGATTTTTCGGGATATGAATCTCCATTGAAATCAACGCCATAATAGGGAGAAATTCTTTTAACGTCTTCAAGACAATATTTTTCATACAAATCTGGTTCATGTAAAGCATCAGGGTTTTCTTCACCAACTAAGATAGGAATTAGATCAACAGAATATTCTTCTTTTAGTTTTTCGACAAATTGAATCGTTAAATGAGAATAGGGATCATCAGTTTTATGAAAGTATAAAACTTCATGGTTTCTATTTTCCTTTATCCTGTTAGATTCTGATTTTTCTCTTATTGCCTTTAGATTTTCATAGCTAGAAAAAGAATTCATAGCTTTGTTACGAATTTTATACATAAAGGTTCTTCTGTTAAGAAAATTTCTAATAGCTTTTTTTATCAAAATCTTTCATCCCCCGAATGAATTCGGTTATATAAAGCTTGGTCAATTTCTACGTAATTGTTTTTTTGAAGAAAATAAAGCTTATCTTTGATCAAACTTGGATTAAACCCTTGTTTTTTTAGATCTTCCTTTTGATGTTTAAAAGTTCCAGTCGTTTGCATTTCTTTAGTCAATCTCAAAAAATATGGTTTTTGAAAAGTATTAAGATTTTTATTGACGTGTTCAATAAAACTTATGAAGGAAAATTCATCAGAGACATTCATTGCTGCCATCCCAGCCTTGCCTTCAGCAGAATCAATCTGAACACCGTATACGTTACAGTCCATAACTCCACTGGCATTATTTAATATAGCGGCAACTTCCATAGTGGACACATTTTCGCTTTTCCATCTATAAGTATCTCCAACTCTGTCAGCAAAAGATAACCAATTGTTATCGTGAAGAGTAATCAAGTCTCCCGTATTAAAATATTGATCTCCAGTTTTAAATACGTTTTGAAGAATTTTCTTGTTAGAAGCTTGAGCATCTAAATAACCTTGAAATTTTGCAGACGAGCTAATTTTTTGAATATATAGTCCGGTTTCACCTTCTGACACTTTAGTACAGAATCCTTCATCATTTAATATTGGAGAACCGTCATCTTTATTACAATGAATAATTGTAGAGTCTGATCGTTTTCTTCCAATCATCCCAGATCTTCCAAAAGAATTAATTGTCATACCAACAGCCTCGGTAGCTCCATAAATTTCCACGATTTTGCTGATATTAAATCTTTTTTGAAAAGACTCCCAAATATCTGGCCTCAAGCCATTTCCTGAGATCTGAGTAATTGGATTGTCTTTATCTCCATCGGAGGGAGGTAAATTCATTAGATATCTACAAAGTTCACCAACGTAAATAAATTTATTTACATTATATTTTTTTACGTCATTCCAAAAATCGGAAGCTGAGAATTTTGATTTTATTAAATTAGGGCATCCACTTCTTAAACTAGCTGCCCACCCTAGAATTAAGCCAGTAGAGTGATATAAAGGAAGAGTCATATATAAACGGTCATTTTTATTGAAATTAAAACAAAGAAAATGTCCTGCAAAAGAACCCTTTACTAACTTAGCATGATCTACCAAAGCTGCTTTAGGCAAACCAGTTGTTCCTGACGTAAAAATATATGCAGCAACGTCTTTCATAATTGGTTGATAGGGAATAAAAGTTGAGAATTGTTTTGATAACTTTTTAATATCTTCAACTTGGTCTGGTATCTTCTCATTGTCTTCCATACCAAAGATTGGAATATTTTTTAAATCACTATCACCTAATGCCGAACTTAATTTTTCTAAATGAGATGCTCCTGCAGTGATTAATTTAACATCGGAAATGCCAATTACGTGTTTTAAACCTTCTCCTGAAACGGTGGTATTGATTAATGCAGCTAAAGATCCAACTCTAAAAGATGCGAGAAGTAACATTAAAAAATCTGGGCTATTATCCATCAAAATAGCAAAGCAATCTCCTTTATTGATATTTTGAGATTTTAAAAAACCTGCATATTTGTTGGTTTGTTCGTCTGCCTCTTTCCACGTAATTTCATCTCCCTCAAAAATAAAAGCAATATCGTTGGGACGTTTCTTTACATTGTTATCAAAAAAATTAAGAAGAGAAAGTTTCTTATTGTCTTTCCAAACAAATAGGAATCTAGGTAAGCCAAGGATGTAATAAGAAAGGTCTTCGTAAATTCCTAAGATCTTCCATTTTAATTTATTCATAATTTCATCTCAGAGTTCTATTTTTATCAATTATTAGTAAAAAATCTATCGTAAATATAGAAAGGTAGATAGATTAAGCCAAAAGCTAATAATCCTAATACAAAGAATATTGGGAGGTGTGCAGGTGGATCAGGCATAAAAGCTGTTAAATTTGCTCCATCAGGAAATTTAATTAAATACCAATAATTTGCAGGAGAACCATCCACAAAGAAATTAATTGTGACATTGATTAAATAAATTGTCGCCACTACTGGAATGCTTATTAAGACAGTTTTTTTTAACTCCTCAAAATTCGGTCTATTTCTAAAAGTAATTGCTGATAGCATGATTGCAAATAAAAGGAGTCCGTGTGAAAAAAAGTAAAGTAAAAAATTTGCGTCAGGAAATTTAAAGGGCACGTCTGGCTGAGTTAAAGCCATTGAACATCCTGCGATTCCCCAAAAAAAGGCCAAATTAAAAAAAGTTTTTTGATTAGTTAATAAAAATATAGAAATTGTGAAAGAGGAAAGATGACATAAATGAAAGGGGAGCATTTCAAAAAATTCGTATCGATCGGGATAGAGATAAGGGTAATAAAAAGCTTTACCTAATTCATTAACAATCATTACTGTCGCTAAAAGACTAGTAAATGTATATAAACTTTTTCTAGTTTTATTTTTTAATAGGTAAGGAATTAGAAGAGAAATTACTAAAATAAATAATATAGTTAAAACATGGTCAATACCAAAAATCTCAAACGTTTCGGTATTTTTCATGAGTTGAGAATCTTTTAATTAGATTTTCTTAAACAAGTCGCCATAGAATTCCTCAAATTTTCCTTGAAGTCTTTGCATTCCACTTATCCAGCGATCATAATCGTTAGCTTTTCTACTAATGTACTCAAGAACTTCTTCGTGAGGAGTAATAAGAAATTGTTCTTTTTCTATAGCTTCTAAGACAGCAGTTGCACATTCTTCTGGTTCAATCATACCATCTACTCCTGCAGTTCCTGCCCCATTGGCCGTCATCGCAGTATTGACTGCTTGCGGACATAAACACGAAACACCAATACCTTTTTTTCCATAAGTAATCTTGATCCATTCTGCCAAACTTAATGCAGCTGCCTTTGTTACGGAGTAGGGAGCGAGTCCAACTTGAGTAAGAAGACCTGCTGCAGAAGAAGTATTAACTAAGTATCCACTCCCTTGTTCAAGCATTTGCGGTAAGACATTTTTTGCTGCGTGAATATGACTCATTACGTTCACTTCCCAAATATTCTGCCAATCTTCAGTCGTAACGTCTAAAAGCATTGGAGCTCCGCCAATTCCAGCATTTGAACAGAAAATATCAATTCTTCCGGCATCTTCGTTTGCAGTATTTATTAAATCAATAATTTCACTTTCTACAGCAACATTAGTTTTTTTAAACTTAACATCAATTTCTTTTGCAGTTTTTTCTCCTTCAATGTCATCAAGATCAGCAATTAAAACATAAGCTGCTCCAGCATTCTTAAAGGCTTTTGCCATTGCTTTGCCAATACCCTTAGCTCCTCCAGTGACAATGATAGATTTATTTGATATTTCCATTGGATTTTAAAAGTTCAACTGCTTCTTTACGCATATCAATCTTGGCAATTTTTCCCGAGGCAATCCTTGGAAGCTTATCTTTTTGAAATCTGTAGTGTGTGGGTATTTTGAAATTTGCAATTTTTTCAGCAAGGAAACTTGAAATCTCTTCTTCTGAAAGATTTGAGTCCTCTCTTATACATATATAGGTGGCAAGTATTTCACCTAAACGATCGTCTGGGACGCCGAAAACAGAAGCTTCCAAAACAGATGGATGTTCACAAATCATTGACTCTACTTCAATACACGAAATATTTTCCCCACCTCTAATTACTAAATCTTTTTTTCTATCGTTTATGTATAAAAAACCTTGATCATCTAAATAACCAATATCTCCAGTTTTAACCCAGCCATCTGGGGTTAAAGCTTGATCTGTTGCTTCTTGGTTTTTCCAATAACCTTTAAAAGTTGAAGCGGATTTAATACAGACCTCACCACTTTCATTTGTGGACAAATCATTTCCATCGTCATCAATAACTTTTAAATCCATCAGCAATGGTAGGGCGTATCCAGTACTTTCAGGTTTTTGAACATAAACTTCACCAGTATTATTTGCTCCTAAAGCATTGGTTTCAGTCATTCCATAACCAATTCCAGGATTGGTTTTTGGCAAATATTCTTTTTGTTTTCTTACTTGTTCCGGAGGTCTTGCCGAACCACCGCCCAATAGATCCTTCAAAGTGTCAATATTTCTAGGGTTTTTTCTTTGTGCCTCAACAATTTCAGATGACATTGTTGGAA
Organism: uncultured SAR86 cluster bacterium; assembly: GCA_902616715.1. Taxonomy (GTDB): domain Bacteria; phylum Pseudomonadota; class Gammaproteobacteria; order Magnimaribacterales; family AG-339-G14; genus AG-339-G14. The sequence goes on along the minus strand of CACMTR010000001.1, from coordinate 380,189 downwards.
CTCCAGTGAAGGCTGAAATTTTTTCTGCTTCGATTAAATCTAAAGCTTTTTCGGGATCCCATTTGTACATCATTACAGTTTTTCGTCCTACTGCTATAGAAAGCAAAAAAATTGCATGACAACCAGTTACGTGAAAAAGGGGGACACTCAATAATGTTGCAGTTTGATAACTATTTTCAGAATCTTCTTCCGTATTTTTTCCTGTTTCTATTTCAGCAAGCTTTCCCATAGTTGTAATGGTTATCCAATAAAAGGGAGCAAAAATTATGCCCCTATGAGTCAAAACAACTCCTTTAGGATGTCCGGTACTTCCTGAGGTGTACATAATTGAAGCTTCGTCTTCTGGAAGAATTTCAATTTCGGTTTCCAAGTCTATACTTGAGTTTTTAATTATTTGATCAAAATCTATTTGAGAATGTTCAGGATTAGATGATCTAACTGCAATTCTAGGTAGGTTAGGTAGTATATCTTGAACTCTATCTAATCTTTCCTCGTCAGCAATAAATAATTTTGCCTCGGAGTTGACTAGTCCATATTCTAATTCGTCACCTTTCCACCAAGAATTTAATGGAACGGCTATAGCTCCAATTGATGTTGTAGCAATATAAGTAAACATCCATTCAGGATAATTACGCATAGAAAAAGCGACTTTATCTCCTTTTTGAATACCAAAATCATTTATTAAAGAATTTGCAAGTTGATTTGATTTTTCCATTGTTTCTTTAAATTGGAATCTTTCTCCTTCATAAACAATGTGTGTCCAATCTCCATGCATAAAACCTAATTGGTAGTACTCTCTTAGATTGGTTGGTGCATTATCAAACACATGGTAATCATTTCCTCTAATTTCTGTTGTTGATAGTGATAATAAGCCTTCTTTTGTAACTTCGTTCAAAAGCTCTAATCTACCTTCAACTGATAAAAGTTTATTTTCCATTTTTAGACTACTGTGCCTCCGTCAATTACTAATGTGTGACCATTTACAAAACTACCGGCATCCGAAGCTAAAAAAACTGCAGCACCTCCAATTTCATCAGGTTCACCAATTCTCCTCATCGGACAGGTAGCGGTAGATTGTTTTAATATTTCAGGGTTTTCCCAGAGAGCTTTTGCAAAATCTGTTCTGAATAATCCAGGCGCAATAGCATTGGTTCTGATGTTGTGCTGACCAAATTCTAAAGCGTAATTTTTTACAAGCATTATATCGGCAGCTTTAGAAATGTTATAAGCACCAATCACTGGACTTGCATTTAATCCGCCTATAGAAGAGACAACAATTATGCTTCCACCTTTATTCTCTATCATTTCGGGAATAACCATTTGGCATAAATTGTGATTACTTTTAATGTTGTTATTCATGATTTTTTCAAAAGCATCGTCTGGAATATCTTTAATTGAGCCAAAAAAAGGATTAGAAGCAGCATTACAAACAAGTATGTCAATTTTTCCTAATTGAGATCTTGTGTCTTCAACAAGCATTTCTAATGCAGTTTTATCTGAAATGTTACAAGGAATTACAATCGCTTTTCCTTTTTCACCATATATTGGAGCAGTTTCTGAATTGTTAATTTCATCAGCGGTTGCTTGGCAAACGTCTGCTTTTCTACTGGAAATAACTACGTTGGCACCATGAAGCGCCATTGCTGTTGCTATAGATTTCCCTAGACCTTTTGATGATCCAGTAATAATTGCATTCTTCCCCCTTAAGTCAAACATTATTTGCCTTTCCAGTTTGGTAATCTTTTTTCGGCAAATGCTACAGGGCCTTCAATAAAGTCCTCGCTACTAAATAAATCTTTCACAGCAGAATAATGAATGCTCATTGATTTTTCTAAATCTGGTTCATTGAAGTTTTCGTAGGCAACTTGTTTTGTTGCTCTTATAGACATTGGCGAGCACTCTTCAATTTGTTTAGCCCAAGCTTTGGCAGAAGCAAGAAGGTTTTCAGGTTCCACGACTTCGTTTACAAATCCTAAGCGCATTCCTTCCTCTGCAGAAACATGTCTTCCAGTAAGCATCATTCCTAAAGCATTTTTCATACCTATTTGTCTTGGAAGTCTTTGCATTCCTCCAGCCAAAGCTGCCAATCCAACTTTAGGTTCAGGTAAAGCAAATTTTGCATTGGTAGATGCAACTATTAAATCGCATGCTAGAGCAATTTCAAATCCTCCTCCCATAGACACTCCATTTACAGCGGCAATGACAGGTTTTTTTAAATCAAATCTAGATGTTAATCCAGCAAACCCTGAACTTGCTATATTAATATCCATCTTTCCACCATTTTGAGCTTGAAATTTAAGATCATTACCTGCAGAGAAAGCTCGATCTCCAGCTCCAGTAATAATTCCTACCCATAGGTTTTCATCTTTTTCAAATTCGTTCCAAACTTCGTCAAATTCGGCATGAGCTGGTGGATGAAGGGCATTCATTACGTCAGGTCTATTTATAGTTACCGTCAGCACATGTCCATCAATCTCGGTAGTTAAAAATTCGTAATCAGTTTTCATATTCTTCTCTCCTTTTTTTTCTTAAATGGCACTTAGAAACTTAGTATCAGATCATTTAAGAATTGAATGTAATCTTATGATAAATTATATTTCTAAAAAATAAATAGGAGAAGCAAATTGAATATTGAAAATAAAGTAGCCTTGATTACTGGAGGCGCATCTGGATTAGGTTTAGCAACTGCAAGGAACTTACATTCTAAAGGAGCTAAATTAGTTTTGATGGACTTAAATGAAGATAACTTAAATAGCGCTAAAGAGGAATTAAAAGATAACATCATTGGTATTGTTACTAACGTAGCTGATGAAGAAAGTGTAAAGAAAGCTATCCAAAGTGCAGTTGATGAATTTGGATCTATTCATATTCTTGTCAATTGTGCAGGAATAGGTAGTGCTTCTAAAACTGTTGGTAGAGATGGAGCTCATCCTTTAGATATTTTTAAAATTGTAATAGATGTTAACTTAGTTGGTACGTTTAATACTTTAAGGCTTGCAGCTGAAGTAATGGGTAAGAATGAACCTGAAAATGACAATGAATGTGGTGTCATTATCAATACAGCTTCCGTAGCAGCTTTTGACGGTCAAATTGGTCAAGCAGCATACAGTGCAAGTAAAGGTGGAGTCACTGCCATGACGCTACCTATTGCGAGAGATCTTGCAAGAATGGGTATTAGGATTAATACAATTGCCCCCGGAATTTTTGATACTCCTCTTATGGCTATGGCTTCAGACGAAGTTAGAAAGCCTCTTATAGAGATGACTCAATTTCCTAAAAGACTTGGCGATCCAGATGAATTTGCTTTATTGACTGCACAAATAATAGAAAATCCTTTTTTAAATGGAGAAACTATCAGACTGGATGGTGGAATAAGGATGGCTCCGAAATAAAATTTTCACAAGAAGAAATTTTTTTAATTAATAAATTTACTTTATTGGCTAAAAACTTTAAGGTTGCACTACAGAAGGGGGGGGATATGAAAAAAATATTTTATTTATCAGTTTTATTAATTCTTACAGCATGTGAATCCACCGGTGGGGACATCTGCGGAATGTATATTTGCTAATAAAAAGCTGAATTATTTTAATTCTTATTTATTTACAATTTATTTATAAAGCTTTTAAGATGGTTAGTAATCTCTTCAGGCGAATCTTCTTGTATAAAATGATTTCCTTTAACAGTTACTTCTTCTAAATTTTTCCAAGTTCTGATCTCTTCTCTTTGCTCTCCAACAAGTAGTAAACCTGGATCTGCATTTATAAATAGTTTGGGAATAGAAGAAGAAGCATGAAACTCAGAATTAGCTTTGACTGCCTCCAAGGTTTCTATAGGTTCTTTTCCATCTAAAGGAATATTTCTAGGCCATGTAAGGGTAGGGCGTCTACTTTCACCTGCATTATTATAAGGCCTCAAATATTCAATTTTATCTTCTTCACTCATAGGTGAGATTGGGTCTGTTAATAGCAATCTTTCAACAAAGAAATTCTTTTCTAGAACTAATTCCTCACCCGCATCTGATCTAAACAGAAAAAATATTTTTCTTGCAATTTCAGGCCATTTTTCCCAAGTTAGCGGTATTGCAATACCTTCCATAAAAGTAATTGATTTTATTTTTTCTGAATTCAACCTTGCATAAATCATTCCTAAAGCACAACCCCAATCGTGGATTACAAAATGAATATTATTTCCGATCTCTAATTTATCCAACAATTGATCTAAAAAATCATAGTGTCCCATTAAGTTATAACTAGGATTGTCTATACCATCTAATTTTTCTGAATCACCCATACCCATTAAGTCGGGTACAATTATTCTATTTGTTTCCTTAAAGTTCGGCGCTATGTTACGCCAAAGGTAAGATGAAGTTGGATTTCCATGAAGGAACACTATTGGTTCTCCAGAACCTTCATCTATAACTGCCATCTTTTTGCCTGCAATTTCAATATATTTTTTTTGAATTTCCATATTAATCTTTTAATAAATAGTTGTTATTTTTTCATATTTAACTACATTTTTACTGAATTTATTGTTTTTTAGAAGAAATGCTTGATGAAATTGATGTAAATAGAGTTATCGAAATGGCTTGGGAAGATAGGACTCCATTTGAGGTAATACAGTCTGAGTTTAGTTTAACTCACGGAGAGCTTATAGAGATAATGAGAAATAATCTAAAAACAAGAAGCTTTAAACTTTGGAGGAAAAGAGTAAAGGGTAGGAAAACCAAACATATAAAACTCAGAGGACATTTAGTTGGACGGCATAGGTGTGACAGACAAGGTAAGCTTAATATCAAAAAAAGATAATTTCATTCAGTTAAAAAAAGAATTAGAAAAAGATGGTTTTTCAATTGATCTAATTTTTGAGAATTCTTTATCAACCATTTCTTTTGTAACCGAGAATCCAGATCCAATAGAGATCTCTATCAACTACATTGATCAATCTTATTATCGAGTAAGTTATTGGGATGGTTATGGCGTTACAGAATTTTATGATTACCCGAACTTAAATAAAGCAGTAAAGAAATTTTTTAAATTCATCACAAAAGCAAAGTCAAATATCGAAAAATTTGGAATAAAATAAATTCAAATTTTAAGAAATAGCAGGTGCAGTGGCTCCTAATTTTTCTTCTCTTAAAGTTCGTTTAAGCACTTTGCCAGTAGCATTTCTGGGAAGAGCTTCTATAAACTCAACACCTTTTGGTATTTTAAACTTTGCTAAATTTTTAAGACAATGATCATAAATATCTTCTTCTGATAAAGTTTCATTTTCTTTAATGACAATAAAAGCAAAACCAACTTCTCCCCATTTTTCGTCCGGAACACCAATAATTGCTGCCTCAGCTATTTGGGGTAACTGATAAATTATGTTTTCTACTTCGGCGGGGTAGACGTTTTCTCCTCCAGAGATATACATATCTTTTTGGCGATCTACAATATAAATGAAGCCTTCGTCATCCATTTGGGCAGCGTCCCCAGTTTTTAACCAGCCATCTATAAAAGAATTATTAGTAGCTTCCTCATTATTCCAATATCCTGGTGTTATGTTAGGACCCTTTATTAAAATTTCACCTACTTCGCCTTTTTTTACTTCTTTACCTTTTTCATCAACTATTTTTACTGCAGTATGCAATAACGGTTTTCCAGCGGAACCTATTTTTCTAGCTGCTTCATCTCCAGACAAGCTTATTGCAGCAGGACTAGTTTCTGTCATCCCCCATCCTTGAGAAAATTCCACTCCTTTATCTTGCCAAGTTTTTAGAATTACTTCAGCACAAGGAGCACCTCCAACACCAGCGCTTTGTATTCTTGAAAAATCAGTATTATCAAAATCTGGGTGAAGCATCATAAATTGGTAGGGCGCCGGTACTGCAAATAAATGAGTTACTCCATATTCCGGATTATTGATAATTTCTAGAGCTTTTCCAGGATCAAATTCTTTAGTTAAAATAATTTGCCCTCCATTGTGTAGAACAGGATTTGCATAACAGTTCATTCCTCCGGTATGAAATAAAGGTAAAGATACTAATTGAACAGCTTTATCAGTGATTCTTGCTGTAGATGCCAAATTTACAATATTGAAAAACTGCATCCTGTGAGTAATCATAGCGCCTTTGGGATGCCCAGTTGTTCCTGAGGTGTACATCAACATAATTAAATCGTCATGGGTGCATTCAGTGATAGTAAAATCATTGTTTTCAGAAATTGCATCTTCGTAACTACTACTAAAATTATTCTCTTCTATTTCTAAAGAATTTTTTATATCACAATCTTTTAAGAGCGCTTCCGCTATCTCCTTGAATTCAATGGAGTAAATGAGTACTTTTGGAGAACTATCATTAAGAATATATTCTAATTCAGGTTTAGTGAGCCTCCAGTTTAATGGAAGTTCAATGCCTCCAATTTTTCCACATGCAAACTCTAATTCGAAAACTTCGGCACAATTATGAGAAAGAATTGCTACTCTGTCTCCTTTTTCCAGTCCATTTTTCTGAAGCCAACCTGCTAGAGCTTTTGATCTGTCATTTAATGTTCTATAGGTTAATTCTTTAGAACTTGAGATTTCTTTTATTGCAACTTTTTCAGGTCTGAAGTTAGATTGATATTCAACCCAATCGTAATATTTAACAGTCATATTTTCTCTCCAAGAATTATTTGGGCTTTGGAAACCAAATCATTGCCATCTGAAACAATATAATAAATACATGAAAGTAAGATATCAATTGATAAGAAGAGGGCAGTATCATAATTCCTATTAATGAAGCCGATACGCAATAGATAGAACAAAGAATTTTTGGTACTACTCTAACAGTCTCATCTCTATTTATAGCTGCTCTTAAGCCTTGAGCTAGGTTGAAGCCATAACAGACAAAAATTGTTATAGCTAGGTAATATATTTCAACGTTTTCCATTTTTCTCCCTAAGTTGAGAATTATAAGAATTATAGATATTAGTTAAATGATCCTCAAATCTTATATTTAACATAATATATATTATACGAATAACTATATATCCAATTATATACCTTCAGTAGGTATAGACGGCGCTATATATGTGGAAATACCCCATTTGTTGTTAATTTTTGTAAGGACCATATATGCATCACCACTGTTATAAATTGACCCTTCTGAATTATGTCGACCATAATTAATTTTCAATATTGCTTCGTTGTCTGTTTCAAGAAATTTTTCGTAATCTAAAATCGATGAATAAGACCAATCTGTAGAATTCAATGCTTTAAAATCAAACCATTTTTTATCTGAAATTAATTTTTTTTCTCCATTGATAATTCTTATAAAAGGATTGTGAAATTTATCGTGAAATTTAATTGAATCAGAATTATTAAAGGCATCAAAATAATTTTTAATAAAATTATCTATTTCATTTGCAGATAAACATGTTGATAAAAAAATAAAGAATAAAAAATATGCTTTTAAAAACAATCTAATTATTTTCATATGTAATGAATTCTAACTCTTGAAGCATTTCAAACCATTCAGGATCATTATATGGATAAAAATTTGAGAATATTAATGCTGCTTTGTTAGCTTCATAATTCAAACTAAAAAATGTATTGCCGGCTCCACCATGACAAACAGATCCAATGGGTCTATGGGATTTATTATCATAAGAAACTGTTAAACCAAGACCATATTTATTTTGATTACTTTTTAACCTCGTATTTTCTCCCATGACATATTGAGGATTGTCATCTCTATCCCACATATCATCATAACTACCAGGTCCGGGTTTAGACATTTCTTCAATAGTTTCCTCTTTAAGCATTTTGTAACCGTTGAATGTTCCTTTATCTAATAGGCATTTAATTAAGATTGTAAAATCGTTAGGGGAACTAAACACATCAGTCCCTCCATAAAAACCGCCAAAAATTATTTTATTCAAAAAGGTTCTCTTTACTGGAGGAATGCTCAAAGGTAATTCTGAAAATTTATCTGAATTTTTACCCCTTCTTATATACATACCTACAAGCTTGTCTTGTTTTTCTTTTGGAATCTCAAAAAATGTATTTTCCATACTCAAGGGATTAAAAATATTTTCTTTACAATATTCGTCTAAACCAACTCCAGTAACTTTCTCCAGCATATTTCCAGCTATTCCAATGCCTGTTCCATATTTAATGTTAGTTCCTGCTTCGAATAATCTTGGTCCTTTATTAAAAATTGAACCTTTTGTTCTGTATCCTTTAAGAGATAAATATAATTTTTTTGAAGCTGAAAGATTTTTCATTCTTTTGGATGTTTCCATCACGCTTGAACTATAAGAAAATCCACTAGTATGTGATAAAAGATTTCTTAAAGTTATAGAATTTTTTTGTTTAACGAATTGATTATTTTCGTTAAGAATTGGAACTTTTTTAATATAAGGCAATATATTTTCAACTGGTTCGTCTAAATTTAATTCTCCTTTTTCAACAAGTTGCATAACCGCAATAGTTGTAACAACTTTACTCATGGAAAAAATCCTAAACAAACTATCTCCATTTATGGGATCGTCAATCCCCTGTTTTGAGTTGCCAAAGGCAAAAGATTTAGTTTCAAAATTATTATTCTCTTTAGAAATAGACGAACAAAAACAATTTATTAAAGAATTATTTTCAAAGAGATAATTTAATTTATCTGACATTTCAATTAAAGCTTACCATCAATAAAATCATTTATTAAATATGCTAATTCTTCTCCAGCTTCTTCTTGAATAAAATGCCCTGCATTTTTAATATCTTCTACTACAGTTGGATTAGGGACTCTGTCGATAAACACTTGTTTAAGCCTGTATGTAGTTCTCTCGTTTTCCCCAAAAGCTACAAGTAACGGCTTATCCCATTTATCTAAAATGTCTTTCCAATACGTTTCATTTTCTGCCAATTCATGCATGGCAAAAGATGCAAAGGCATTTGCTCCCATTTTATATTCTGAACTTGGGTAAGGAGCCTCATAAGCATATTTTTCTTCTTCAGAGAGATTTTTTAAACCACCTAGCAAAACCATTACTCCTGTTATATCAAGATCTTCAGCATAATATGAATGAGCAATCCATTTAGAAAAGAACCTTAAGCCATCAATTAGAGATGGTTCGTCATTTATCTCACTCACTTCGTCACGTAAATCAATTAGATCTTGAAAACTTGTTGGAGTGTTAAGCCAAACATTAAAATCTAAAAAGTTTTTAGCTATCCAAGCTTGAGGGTTTGGCATTGAGGGTAATCCTCCGTTGGAGACAATCAGTCTCGAAAATTTTTCTGGCATCTCTACTGCAACTCTTAAACCTATTGGACCTCCCCAATCCTGTCCCATCAAAGTAATATTATCTAAATCTAGATTGATGAATAACTTTTTCATAAGATCTTTATGATTTAAATAACTATAATCTTTCTTTTCAATATATTTATCAGACTTACCAAATCCAACCATATCAGGAACGATTACTCTATGACCTGCCTTAACAAAAATAGGTATCATTTTCCTGTATAGGTAACTCCAAGTGGGAAGACCATGCATTAAAATAATAGGATCTGCTTCTCTAGGCCCTTCATCTAAATAATGAATTCTTATGCCATCAATCATCATGTAATTAGGTTGAAATGGATAATCCCTTAAATCCATAAATCTCTCCTCTGGCGTTCTAACTATTCCAGGGGCAACAATATTTAAACCTTCTAAATTGATTTCCTCTTCTGAAGTTTTAGAGCAACTTGATAAAAGAGAAATTAATGAAAATACGAAAATAAAATAAATCTTTTTCATCGTCATATTCAAATAATTTTTGTCTTTAATTTCAATAAATTTTAATAAATTAGATTTGGATGAGTATAGTTGATGGTCCGTCCTCACGAACACAAGAAGAAAAATTTTTAATAAAATCTTCAACAGTTTTAGGCTCATAACAAGGAACACCCATAGATTGTGAGAGTTTTATCCAATCTAATTTAGGATTATCTAAGGAAAACATTGAATCGGCTCTTTGTCCTGTTTTCACTGCACCAACTCTAGAGAGTTCTATTTTGAGAATTTCATAGGAGTGATTTGCAAAGATAATATTAGTAATGTTTAAATTTTCTCTTGCTTGTGTCCATAGAGCTTGAACTGTATACATAGCCCCTCCATCTCCATGGAGAGCAATGACAGGCCTATCAGGTTTAGCTATTGCTGCACCAACTGCTAAAGGTAATCCCTGCCCAATAGAGCCACCAGTTAAGCATAACCAATCATGTGGCTTAGCTTTAAGAGCTTGAGGTGTTACAAGAAAACTTGATGTAGCCGCTTCGTCAGATACTATTGAATTTTCAGGCATAAGATTAGCTATCAAAAGACCAAGATTACTTGCATCTAAGTTACCAGATTCAGGAACATCTGAGATTGGAGTTTGGAGCAGATTTTTATTTATTTTATTTGCTCCAGCTTCATCCGCTAAACTGTTTAATGCATAAAGACCATCTTGCTCTGCCGAACATAAATTTACTATTTTAGTTTCTGGAGGTGTTAAATAGCTTTTTTTGTCTGGGTAAGCGAAAAAAGAGACTGGCGGTCTACTTCCGATAAAAACTATCCCAGATGAATCTTTCAAAAAATCAGCAGCGGATTCTGCAAAATAAGGTACTTGTTCTATTATTGGTAATCCCTCCCCTCTTCTTATCCTAGAAACAAAAGTGTCAGTAACTAACCTACAACCAGTTTTAGTAGCAATTTTTGCAGCTAAAGTTACACATTTTTCATTAAGAAATTTACCGCCAACGTACAAAATGGAATTATCCTTTTTCAAAATCTCTATAGAATTAGAAATTAATTTTTCATCGATTGGATCAAATTCTTTTTTCTGCAAAGGTTTTGGAATGTTTCCTTTAAACTCTCCCCACGCGCAATCAGCTGGAATAATCAATGTGGATATTTGACCAGGAAGAGAGTTTGCTTGTTGCCAGGCTAAATTGGCTAAATCGCAAATATCTTCTGTAGTGTTAGATCTTCCAACCCAATCAGATGCTGACTTAGCTAGATTATCAAGATCAGAGGTTAAAGGAGCGTTGTGCTTTAAATGGTATGTTGCATGATCTCCAACTATGTTTATCAAAGGAGAACGAGCCTTTTTTGCATTGTGTATGTTTGCGAATCCATTTCCTAAACCAGGACCTAAATGAAGAAGATTAGCTGCACTTTTCTCAGCCATTCTTGCATATCCATCAGCTGCACCCGTTACTACCCCCTCAAACAAACCTAATACAGGTCGGATTTCTGGATTATTATCAATAGATGCAACTAAATGCATTTCTGAGGTACCGGGGTTAGCAAAAATAACTTCTAATCCGTTATTCACCAAAGTTTTTATAAGGGCGTCAGATGCATTCATCAAAAATGAGTAAAGTTATTTTATGGCTAGATTAATTTGATTTTTTCACAATATCTCTCATTGATACTACGCCTAATAATTTATCGTTATCCATTACAGCTAAATGTCTTATTTGATTATCTATCATCATATCGAGAGCTTCATCAGTGGTATTATCTGGACTTACTTTGATAATAGAAGAAGACATAATATCCTTGATCTTGCTATGAAGGTGTTCCGGACCTTTCAAAGAAATATCTTCAATAACATCCCTTTCAGTAATAATTCCAACTAGATTATCTGGATCATTGGATTCTCCACAATAAACAAGTAGAGCGCCTATCTTATTTTTGTGTAAAATTTTACATGCCTCTTCTATAGAAGAGTTTTCAGATATAGAAAAAATTTCCCAATATCGTTGATTTAATAATAGATCTGAAATTAAAGGCATAAACCGAAAGTGAAATTAATTTACTTATGCACTATAATAATTCATTTTAAGGAGTTTAAAAAATGAATTTCTATGATAGATATATAAGTTTCAAAACAGTTTTTACTTTGTTAAGTATTTTCTTTGTTTCCTTAGCATTCACAGATTCAGGGTATATTACCGTTGACGGTGAAACTATTGAAATTGATGTAGAAAGATCCTATCAAACACCTGCAACCTATCCTAGAAAAGCTCTTCGTTTAGAAAGAGAGGGATATGTAATTATTGAATTTGATGTAGCACAAGACGGATCGGTGATAGATCCATACGTACTTGAAGGTGAGCCAGCAGGATTATTTAATCGAGCAGCTATGAAATCTATTAGAAAATGGATTTACGAGCCTTCCACATACGATGGTGTTCCAGTTCAAGTTAATGATGTTCAAGTAAGAATTAACTTTAACCTGACCGCTATTGAATAATAGCGATACGCAAAGATGCGTATAAGAACCACATTAATCTTAATTGGTTTATTCGGGAATGTAATTCTCGCCCTTTCCCTTATATTTCTCTATGGTTATAGAGAAAATATTCAACGTTCCTTTTCAAGTGAATCTTTAGTTTCTACTTATGAGTCTGCTTGGTTTCAAACTCTTGAAACATCTTTTGATTCTATCTCGGCATGGCTTCCTCAAACGGGAGAAAGAGGAAATTTTTGGGATCCTGAAATCGAAATTTTCCCAGAAGAAGAACTATCATCTCCTGATCATGATTACAGTAATCCTTTAATACAATTCATAACAGAAAAAAATATTGGAGAATCGGGTTATTTATTAGATTTGATGTTTGAATTTGATTTGGATGAGGGGAATCTTAGTTTTGTTAAGGCTTATTATCCAGACGGCAAACGTTTCTATTGTAGCTCTGCATTAGATTTATCAGGAGTAGACGCCTGCAATCCAAATGCCACTCCTGAGTATCTAAAAAACTTAGATCAATATTTAGCAGATGCTGCTTCAAGACCTAGAAGATCTCTACAAATGATTGAAGATTCTTCTGGAAGTGAAATCAGCACTTTAAATCAAATAATGGCTTTTCCAGTGAGAGCCTTCTCTAGAGATGCTGAAGCAATAATCATTTTAGGAATTGATATAAGGAAATCAATGGAAACCTTTGGGGATGAGTTTGAACTGGTTACCGCAGTACAAACTTTAGATGGAGTTATTTCTTTAGGTGATGATTATGCAAGTTTTGAATCTGATCTAGGTTCCTATGAAACCACAAACTATGGTATTTCAAATTTAAAGGCTCACGTTGACAAAGCTAATTTAAACCTAGAAGAGTTGGGAAATAGGACATCTGCTCGAGATGCAAACTTAGGCTCTTCTATTACCCTTCTACCTCTTAGCTCTTACCTTTCTTCAGATAAGGCTCAATTTTTTATATTTAGAAATGAAAAAGCAAGTATCGATCAAGAAAATACTATCCTTTCATATATTTTAGTTTTAATCATAGTTGTAATGATTCTTGTTATAGCAATCACTTCTACAATTTCGGCCAATATTTTCGGTTCTGTTAATAAGGCTATTGAAGTTCTGCAAGCATTAACAAGTGGAGATTTATCGAAAACAATGCCTCAACGTACCGGCATATTGAGGTCTGAAAATGATGAAGTTGGTGAGTTAGCGAAGGCTTTAGAAATTTATAGAGGGCATCTTAATGAAATGGAAAACATTAGAGCCGAGCAAGCTAAGCGAAGAAAAGAACGAGACAATGCAATTATTGAAAAAATGACAATATTAGCTGATGAACTTGAAGGCGATTCAAGAACCCTTATATTGAATGATATTAATAAAATGCAATCTTTAGCAAAAGAAAGTTCAGACGAAGAAGGTGAGGAAGCTTCGATAGAACTTATGACTGTAGCATTCACAAGAATGGCTGAAGAGGTTCAAGTATTGATAGATACTCGAACTAAAGAAATGGAAGAATCTCGTGATGAAGCTTTAGAAGCAAACGAACAAAGAAGTAAATTCTTTGCAAATATGAGTCACGAATTAAGAACTCCTTTAAATGCAATATTAGGTTACGGAGAAATGCTTTATGAAGAGTGTGAAGATTTAGGATATGAAGATCTAATGCCTGATTTGAAAAAAATTACCTCCTCAGGTACGCATTTACTGTCCTTAATTAACAACATCCTCGATTTATCAAAAATTGAATCTGGAAAAATGGAACTTTATTTAACAAGTTTTGAAATAGAAAAAGTAGTTGAAACCTTAAGAGATATTAATGCTCCATTAGCCAATAAAAATGACAATGGATTCAAAATAAATATTCAGGAAGCTATTGGGTCAATGACTCAGGACGAAACTAAACTTAGACAGTGTGTCACTAACTTTTTAAGTAACGCATTTAAATTTACTAAAAATGGTTTGGTCACATTGGATGTAAGTACTATTGATAAAGATGGAATTGAAATGATTGAATTCAAAGTCACCGATGATGGTGAAGGAATGAGCGCTGAGGGAGTGGCGAAGGTTTTTGAAGAGTATGAGCAGGCGGAAAGATCTACTTCCGCAACTCATGGTGGAACTGGGTTGGGACTACCAATTTCAAAAAGGTTTGCAGAACTGATGGGTGGAGGCGTGACGGTATCTTCTGAAAAAGGAAAAGGATCAGAATTTACAATTTATCTACCAAGAATATGTGATGATGTTGAAGATCTTGATAACGAAGAAATAAATTCTTTAAAAGGCGAAAATTTATGTGTTTTGATAGATGATGACGTCGCGATGCATGATCTTGTAAAAAGGACTATTAAGAAAGCTGGATTGACTCTTCTGGGCGCAACTAACGGTGAACAAGGTCTAAATATGATCAGAGAAGTAAAACCTAAGTTGATTTTGCTTGATGTGTTAATGCCTGGTAGAGATGGATGGTCTATTTTAAAGGAATGTAAATCGGATAAAACTATAAAAGATATACCCGTAATAATGGTTTCTCAAATGTCTCAAGAGTCTTTAGCTTTTTCTCTAGGTGCAGATGATTATCTAACGAAGCCGATTGAGAGGAATAAATTCTTAAAAATAGTAAAAAAATTCGTAGGTAGTAATACTAAAGACAACACTATTTTAATTGTTGATGATGATGAAAATACAAGAGATATTTTATCTAGAGCTTTGGATGATAGTGGTTTCAAAGCCATTACCGCAAAAGATGGAAAAGAAGGTTTGAAGAAACTTGATCATTCTCCTACTCTTATTGTATTAGATTTAGAAATGCCAAGAATGGATGGGTTTGAATTCCTAGAAAAATTCGTAACCATGGAATTTAAGAAGAAACCAAATGTGATTGTTTATTCCGGAAAAGAATTAACTGAAGTTCAGGAAGACTTACTTAAGTCAAATGTTGAAGGTTTACTGAAAAAAGATGAGGTTTCCATCAATCAACTTCCTAATTTAATCTCAAAAGTTTTAAAAGATTAAGACATATTAGACTCAATTTTTTCTAAGAGTCTTTTGAAATCAACTGGCTTCGTATCGAAATCATCAGCTCCACAATCTAGAGCTTTCTGCTTATCAGTTTCCATAGCATGTGCTGTCAGAGCAATAATAGGAATATTTGAAATTTCTGGATCTGCTTTGGCTTGGGTAGTGGCATCCCATCCATCTAAAACAGGCAAGCCCATATCCATTAAAACTAAATCAGGAGATTCAGATTTCATTTTATCCAATCCTTCCTGACCATCAAAAGCGAAAATTACTTCGTATTCCCTTCTTGTCAATCGACGACCCAACATGTCTCGATTCATTTCATTGTCTTCAACGTAAAGAATTTTTTTCATATTTAAATCTCCTATTTATCGAAAATAATTTGATTACGCCCCCCTTCCTTAGCTTTATAAAGTCTTTCATCAGCTAAATTAATCAAATCTTCAAGGTTTTTAATTTCATGGGATGAAGCTATTCCACCGCTCATAGTTACCTTTATATTATGATCTTGAAATTTTATTGATAAATCAACTATTTCTTGTCGCAAATTTTCACAGTAATCTTCAATTGATTGATCATTTAGTTTATCAATTACCGCAATAAATTCTTCGCCTCCAACCCTTCCTACGAGATTTGGTTTACAAGATTCTTTCAGCTTACTTGAAAAAGATTTTAAAACTTCATCGCCTCCAGGATGGCCGTAAGTATCATTAATTGATTTAAAGAAGTCTATGTCCATGGAAAGAATACTGAATGAATAGGAATCTTTTTTTTGAGATTTCTTATAAGCTTTATCAATTTTATCAAATACTACTTTTCTATTCGAAATCCCAGTGAGTGGACAGGTTGTCGCTCTTATATGCAACTCATCAAGAAGTACTTGTTCTCTAGAACGGAAGTATTTTGCCTCTAAACTTGCAATGGCTTTAGCCATTAAAATGGTTCCATTTAGAGGTTTTGGTAAATAATCGGAAGCCCCTAATTTAATACATTTAGCAACACTATCGACATCGTTAAATGCTGAAACCATGATTATTGGAAGGTTCTCAATTTTATTTTTCTTTCTAAAACGCTTAAGTAATTCCAATCCATTGATATCCGGCAACATAACGTCTAAGAGAATTAAGTCAGGTATTTTCTTTTCAACTTCTTCAATTGCAGAAGTTCCATCAAAAGCAACTCTGCAATTTAGGCCATTTTGAGTTAATCTTCTTGAAAGCACTTCGCAATTTGTTTTATTGTCATCAACAATTAATACATCAGAATTTTCAAGGTGTTCATCTATCTCAAGACTATAATCTATGTCGCCTAAAGATTTAAAAAGAGATTCTGCATTTTGAATTTGCCCTTGATCTGAATCGGATGAGGCACTTTCTGAAAGCTCTCCTCTAATAAAATCTACAAATCTCTCAATCGCTTTTTCTGTATCTCTAGATAAATTTAAAATGGTATTTAAATCCTCAATTATTTCCTCAGAAAGATCGTCTTCGAAGTCTTCCATAAGAATTTCACTGTAGCCAATAATTGCATTCAAAGGCGTTCTTAAATTGTGTCTTAGAACAGAATATTCTTCAGAAGATTTTTTTTCTTTGTTTAAGGAAGTATTTTCATTAAATGCATCTTCATATTGACTGAGTAATTTTTTTTCTGCATCTTTTATCTGATTTATTTCGTCTGTTACATTAAGGTTATTTTCCTTGGCGTATTGCTCTACTAAATCAATATAATGTTCTATAGCTTCGGCAGGAGCTGAAAATTCCTGTTTAATCTGTGCTAACAGTATTTTTTCTGCACCTTTTGAAGGTTTGGATAAATCATTCATCTAAGTTTCCTGCAAAGTCTTCTAAAAATTCTGGACGATGAAAGAAGTAGCCTTGGCCTCTCTTACAACCAAGTTCTAAAAAAATATTTTTTTGGTCTTCTGTCTCTATTCCTTCGACTAACATATCCAACTTAAGATTCTCTGAAATATTTACCACAAATTTCACGAGTTCTTTCGTATCAACAAGATCAATAGTAGAAGCAAAATTTTTATCTAATTTAATTAAACTTATGGGTAGATCTCTTAAATAACTGAGTGAAGAGTATCCAGCTCCAAAATCGTCTAAAGCTAGTGGGACTCCGTTATCTCTAAGTAATTCAAAAGCTTCGGAAGCTTTTTTTCTATCTTCTAATTCTGCAGTTTCGGTAATTTCTAGACCTAACTGATTCTGCTTAAGGTTATTATCGTCAACGAAGTCTAAAATTATTTTAGTAAAATTTTCTTGCATAACAGTATATGCAGAGACATTTAAATAAGTAGAAAAATTTCCGAAATTTTTAGAGTTTATAAAACTGAAAAATTCTTTTAACTTTTTTAAAGAAGCTAAAACTACTAATGAAAACAGATGTTCGCCCTCTACCAAAGGAATCAATTTATCATTTGATATGATATTGCCCTCTTCATCCAAAAGTCTTAATAGCGATTCAACACCAATAATTTCACCGGTTTTTATATCTACCTGTTTTTGGAACGCCATACTAATTCTGTCATTTTCCAAACAGTCAATAGTTTCTTTTAAAGCATCTAGGGCCGCTTCAGAATTAGCTAAAGCTTCAATTAAGAAAAAAGAAGAGTCATTTTCAAACGGTATTTCATGAATTCTTGTTCTCAAAAAAAATTCTATAGATCTTAATTTTACTTGAATGTCAGTATCGAATGACCTAGCTATTTCCGATTTAATGACGTTTTTATTGATATCAGTTATAGGCTCTATTGATATAGATTCGTCATCTTTGAGATTAAAAATGTATTGAGCTGAATTATTTAACCACTCAACTCCGCTATTTTTGTCAAAAATAATATAGGGACTAGGATGATGTTGGAGGGATTTAATAAGATATTGTGCTTGTTCTGCCTCAATTATTTTCATTTATTATCCCATCTACAATTTCTACAAATTCATCATTAAAAGTGTCTTTCATAAAACCCCATAACTTCAAATGATATTCGGACTTAAAAAGCGTTTTAAATGATTTTAAATAATTATCCCATTCAGATGCATCAATCATTCCAATGGAGTATTGATAATGTTGGTTCTCGCGAGATCTAAGCATAATACTAAAGTAAGTTAAATAAGCAGCATCCTCTTCGGGTGTTAAATCTTCATTTTTTCTTAATTTGAGTTTAATTTTTACCATTCTTGGAGTCATGCCTTTTAAAGCAATTTCTTGATGGCTATCTGATACATTTTGTCTGGCATTGGCTCTAGCAACCCTGTTTTGTTCTTGCATTTCTCTAATCAAATAATAAATTGAGATAATACCAGCTAAAGCAGCTAAGCCTCCAAGCAGAGTGTTTAGATATTCAACTATAAAATCCATTTTCCTAAAATAATTTAAGAATATTTATTCTACTTAAGGCTTAGGATTATACAAATCATAAATTATCAAGAACTAGAGCTTATATCTAAGTTTCACAATAAATTTATCAAGATTTTGATTAGACCATGCTCCTGAATATATTTTTTCAAAAGAATTTTCTCTACTAAAATTATATTTTCCGCCTCTTGTATAAACTACGTACAAGTCTGATAGAGGTGCAAATTGATATTTATACCTTACCTGAAAAGCTGTTTCAGATAACTCAAATGGATCTAAAGAATCATTAGAAGCATTCAAATAACCGGAAGAATCAGCTCTATATGCTCTTGCTTGATTGGCTTTAATGCCATAAATCTTTCCTTTTAATCTTATTTCTTGTCTATCTCCAATAAACCAATCCAAATTTATACCTGAACTAATCATTTCTTTATCGTAGTAACCAAAAAGATTATCTGTTCTCCAAACGCTCCAATTTGATTGAGTCTGATATTCTATTGGACTTAAAAATATTTTTAGATTTTCCGATATTTTCATCAAAATTCCATATCCAATTGTATGTCCTTCAGATCTGAGGTCGCTATTGATATCAGAAGTTTCATAACCACTTGTTTCATATCCTAATTTAAATCGATGCTGAAACATATTTGTTCTAGGAGTGGAGTATTCAATTTCAAGTTCATGATTCCCTAAAGACTCTAAATATGGTGAATCAGTATAATTTCTAGTCTCTACGTAATCCTTTCCTCTAAATAAAGTGCAATTGCATTCTATTTCAAGTCTTGAACTATTTTTAAAGCTAAGTTCGTATTCAAAGGTCGCTCCTACGCCTCCTCCGAATCCTTGATAAGACCTGTCATAACCCATTCTTAAAGCATAATTCTGCTGAGAAATGTTAGAAGCCTCGTCATTAGTAGGATTACTATATTGGATATAAGTTCCAATGAAGCTATTTCCATATTGCTCAACGTACCCCATATCATTTATATTGAAATTCTCATCAAGGTAATTAAAGACAAGCAAACCAAATAGTTTGTCTGAAAACCTGTTTGTCACCAAAGACCTAAACCCGTAACCTGTTTTTTTGTTTCCTAGCTCTTCAGTGTTTACTTGACTTACCCAACCATAAACACGCGAAGAATTAGAAGGTTTTAGATCGTAGTCTATAGTGTGAGTTTCGGCTGTTCTTTCGATAGAAGGTCTATCAACAGAAGTAAATAAATAACCAATTTTTGTGCTTAAAAAATCTCTAGTTGATCTATATCTAAATGCTAAAAAATCTCTACCTTCAGAAAATATAGAGTCGTCTTCAAACGCACTAAAAACTCCAAATTCATTTGACTCGTCTCTTTGGGTGTAACGAAGAGCAAAGTTGATGTCAGTAGTATCAATCAAACTATCTTTGCACTCTCCTAAATGACTTCTGTCGGTACTAGAACATTTATCTGGAATAGCGCCTATTCTTCTAGTATTGATAAATCTAAGATTCCATCCAGTAACATCAAAAAGCGTCTGATTTTCAGTAAAAAAAGGCCTTTTATCAGGATAGTAAGTCTCAATTGCTGAAAAATTTACAATTACATCGTCACTTTCGACTTGACCAAAATCAGGATTAAGAGTGAAGTCTAATTTTGAGTTTTGATTAATATCCCAAAATATCTCTCCTCCGATATTTACTTGCCTATTATCTTGAATGAAATTATTAGTGAAACTTGCATAAGGGAAAAAATCTATTCGTGTTTTTTGCATATTAAGATTTCTAACTTGTAACTTTTTAAATTTTGATAAGAATGGCGATTTATAAAAACTTAGACCTGGAGAGTTATAAACCTCATTTTCACTAAAAGCCCATCTAGCCAAAGATACGCTTATGTCCCGATAAGGACCCTCTACATTTATCATAGGAGCGACATCCCAAGGAATTAAAAATTCGGATATCCAATAGTCATCATAACTTTTAGTCTTTGCATACCAAATAGCATCCCACTGATCAGAAAAATCGTTTTCATCTACAAAAATTGCATCTCTTATTGAATCGCCTAGCGTAGCTGTAAATTCATAACCGATATTAGCGTTATTATTGAAATCTATAATTACATAGTTTCTATCGGCATTTGCATAAAAAGAGTCTCTAGGATGTTTCTGGAAAGTCTGTTTTTCTTTAGGTTGATAATTAATAAAAGCAAAATATATACCTTTTTCATCTGCAAAATATTTCGCCTCTGTTTTATATTTTGGAGGAGCCAATGTATCGGGGAAAATAGTGAGAAAGTCGGTAAAAGATTTTGCCTTTTGCCATTCAGGCTCATTCAACTCTCCATCTATAGTAATACTATGAATATTTAGGATATAGAAAATAGTTAGTAAAAAATAGATTATTTTTTTAGACATTTATAGTTTTATTGAAGGTGCTTAGATATATTTGATTGTTAATATATTTGAATAAAATGTTTTTGCAATAATTAAGTTATTATAAAAAACATGTTACCTCCAATACCAAAGAAAATTCCTAAGATTTTAAAAGCTCATGGAGACGAAAGATTAGATGATTATTATTGGTTGAGAGACGATACACGATCAAATAAAGAAATCATTCAGTATTTAGAGGAGGAAAATAAATACAGTGAAAATTGGTTTGCTGAAGGAAAGGATTACAGAAGTGAGCTCTATCAAGAGTTAATAAATTTTATTCCAAAAGAAGAAACTTCTCTAAAAATTAAAAAAAATGATTTTTATTATTTTTCTAAAATTAAATCAAACGAACAGTATCCAGTTTATTTCAGAGAAAAAGGAAACTCTGTAGAAAAAATATTAGATATTAATCAGTTAAGCGAGGGATTAGATTTTTATCAAATTTCTGGCATTTCTCCATCGCCTAACAATGAAGTTATTGCTTACGGAGAAGATAAAAATGGTAGACGTGAATATACGATTAAATTTAAAAATCTCCAAAATGAAAAACTCATTACTGATAAATTAAAGAATGCCTCAGGAAACATTGTTTGGGGCGGTAACGATCATATTTTTTATACTGTAAAAGATCCAGAAACACTTATTTCGAATAAAGTGTTTCGTCATAAGCTAGGAGAATCTCAAGATAAGGACGTTCTTATCTTTGAAGAAGGTGATGCTGAGTTCAATATATCAATTTCTAAATCACGCACGGATCGATATTTGTATATAAATTCAAGTAAAACAGAATCCAATGAAATATGGCTTATAGAGCTTTCGGATATGTTTGATAAACCTAAATGTATTCTTAGTCGTTCTGAGAGACACTTATATTATGTTGAGGATACTCCAGAAGGGTTTTACGTCCTTTCTAATAAAAATGAATGTATAAATTTCTCTTTACTTGAATTTAGAGAAGAAGATTTTGAAAATTTTTCAAATTGGAAAACTATTATAGAACATGATTCCAAAGTGCTCTTAGAAGACTTTGTTTGTTTTCCAAATTTAATATTTTTAGATATCAGAGAAGACGGATTACCTAAAATTTTAAAATTTAATAAAAATAATTCCACAAAAGAGCTTATTGAGTTTCCTGATCCTGCTTATAGTTGCTACATTTCATCAAACCCAGATTACGAAGCAAAAGAATTTTTGTATGGCTACACAAGTTTAAGAAAACCAAGCTCTGTATTTTCCTTAGATTTAGAAACAAATGAAAAGAAAGAAATTTGGCATTCTGAAGTATTAAATTTCGACGAAAATCTTTATCAAACTGATCGAATAAAAATTTCTGTAAGAGATGGAACCGAAGTTCCTAATTCCTTGATCTATAAAAAAGGAATAGATCTTAAATCAGCTCCTATATTGATTTATGGCTATGGCTCTTATGGCAGTATTATCGATGCGAGTTTTAGAAAAACCATGATTCCTTTAATAGATAGAGGCTTCATTTTTTGTATTTCTCATATTAGAGGCGGATCTGAAATGGGGAGACAGTGGTATGAAAATGGAAAGATGTTAAACAAAAAAAATACTTTTTTTGATTTTATTGATTCAACTAAAGGGCTGCTTTTAAAAAATATTGGAGACCCAAAGAACGTATTTGCTTTTGGCGGAAGTGCAGGAGGATTATTAATGGGGGCTATCATTAATTATGAGCCTGAACTTTATAAAGGAATAATTTCAGCCGTCCCCTTTGTGGACGTATTAACCACTATGTCTGATGAATCTATTCCTTTGACTACCTTTGAATACAAAGAATGGGGTAATCCAAAATTTAAAGAAGAATATGATTACATTAAATCATATTCTCCTTACGATAATATTGATAAAAAGAATTATCCTACGGTTTTCGTAACCAGTAGCTTATTTGATTCACAAGTTCAATATTTCGAACCCGCAAAGTATGTACCGAAGTTAAGAGAGAACTCTATTTCTGGGAATCCAATTCTTTTAAAAATGAACCTAATTGGAGGACATGCAGGAAAAAGCGGCAGATTAAACGCATTAGAAGAGTCTGCTCAGGATAATGCCTTTCTACTTAAATTATCCGAATCCTAAAAACTATTCTATGCCTACTTCAGCAGCGAATTCTGTGTAACCTCCAATCAACTTTCCATCAATCAAAATTTGTGGAAAAGTTCTTGCGGTTGGAAACTTCTCCATAAACTGATCTCTAGAAAAATCTTCATCGAGCATATACTTTTTATATTCAAAATCTTTTTGAATACATAAATTCTCAGCTTTGTCGCAAAAAGGACATTGAGGTTTTGACCAAATTTCTATCATAATTTTCTAGTAAAGTTATAAAATATAATTATGCCATTATCTTTCATAACTGCGGGTTTTAAATTTTACAAATCTACTTTCTTAATTTTTACTTCAAGAACTCTACCTGTTTTTTTTCTGATAGGAATATTCACTGCAACTGGCGAAACTTTATTAAATGATGAAAAATTTTTTACTTGGGGAGCTATTTTTTTTATTTTAACGAACATGTTTTTAAACCCTTTTATTGCAGTCTTATCTGTACTAATTGTTAACGATTTATTATTAAATTCTTTAAAAGAAACAATTGGATATTATTTAGTCTCTTTTCAAATTTTCTTTAAATTGTTTATCTTATCTTTAGCTTTAAGCCTTATAACTTTAATTGGGTTGATTTTATTTATTTTGCCCGGCGTATATTTTGCTTCTAGACTTATTCTTGCTCCCTTCTTCTTGATAACAGAAAATTGTGCAATTACAGAAGCATTAGATAAGTCCTGGAAAACTACAGGAAATAATCAAATTCAATTTGTTTACTTATTGTTGTTGTATTGGTTTGTTTTATTAATACCTTACTTTTTAGTAATTTTTCTAATTTCCGGCTTTTTTATTAACGAAGGAGCAACAGAAATACCCTATTTTATTAATATAATAATGAATAGTTTTTTATCCTATTTTCAGATGGTAATTCTCGCTTATCCTTTATTTTTTGTATTCAAAAATTTTAGAGCATCTGGATAAATCTTATCCACATCCAACCTACAATAAGCCAACTCGGTAAGAAGAATAATGCCCTTACTGGCATTGCGCCTATAAAGCCGTTTATGAAAATATGATAAATACTGTGAATAGCTCTAAATCCTACGAACCAATATGCTAACAAAACAAAATAATCATCAACTTTTCCTGTTACATATATAGAAACACAAACTACGTAGAAAAATATTGGAAATTCAAATAGATTAATTAGATTTCTATCTCCTTGTCTAATCAAATCATTTGCTGAGGAAGCAACAGGTATTTTAAATAATTCAGAAGCTCTATGACCTTTATCAATTAAAACATCTTTAAAACGAATAGTTGTATTAAAAAGAAAAACAACAGATGTAAGAACAAACATGTAAAAAACAGGTAAAAAAATCTCAGTACTCATAAACTCTCCTAAAAAATACATTTTTATTATTTCAATTAAGTTAATTGTTGTAAATGATAATCATTGTTTTCTTAATTCTCATCAGCCGTATTTCATTAAAATTAAAATATAATTGTCTTTTTTGGAGGTAATTTATGGAACTTAAAGAATTAGATAAAGAAAAGGTTTGTGATATTTTAAACGAAATTATGGAATTCGAATTAGCTGGTGTAGTTAGATACACTCACTCCTCTCTAATGGTGGTTGGTCCGCATAGAATACCTATTGTTCAATTTTTACAAGAACAAGCAGCTGAATCTCTTCAACATGCGCAGACAGCAGGAGAGTTTCTAACAGGCTTAGATGGTCATCCAAGTCAAAAAATTTCTGATATTGTTGAAACTCATGATCATACAATTAAAGGTATCCTTGAAGAAAGTTTAGAGCACGAAGTTTTCGCTTTGAATTTATATAAAAAATTGTTACCAATTGTTGAAGATTCTTCAATATATCTTGAGGAGTACACCAGGAATTTAATTGGACAAGAAGAGCAGCATCAACTTGAACTCAGGAAAATGTTAAAAGATTTTAGTTAAATTCCTAAGATAGGATTTTAAGTCATTAGCCTTTAAAATATCTGTGTGACTGACTTAACTCTTTATCACAATGGACCCTCTACTTGTTCTCAAAAGGTTAGATTAATTCTAGGTTTAAAGAATCTACCTTATCACTCTAAAATTATAGATTTACAGTCTGGTGAGCAGCATACATCAGAGTATATTAAGATAAATCCTAATCATGTTGTTCCTACTTTATTGTTTAAAGGAAATCCAATTATAGAATCTTCCTTAATTTTAGAATTTTTAGAAGATCAATTTCCAGAAATATCAGCGCGGCCTATCGACCCAGAGTCTTTACATAAGACCAGACTTTGGTTGAAAACCACAGACGCCTATCAAATTCATGGCGGCTCGATAACTTACGGAATTGCTGTAAGAAATATTTTAATTCTTAAACCTAAAGATGAACTTGAAAAAGAAATCAACGAAATACCGGATATTCAAAGAAGGGAAAATCGAAGAGATTTGATAGAGAATGGTCTTAAAGCTGAATGTGTAATTCAAGGACTGTCCGAATCAAAAAAATTAATGGATAAACTAGAAGATGGTTTAAAAGGCACTGATTGGTTTACGGGTGCCAATTTTGGAATTGCTGATGCGGCTATTTTTCCTTACGTTTTAAGATGGGAGCAATTGACGTTATCAGATTATTGTAATGAGAACAGTCACCCAAAATTGAATGACTGGTTTAATAGGGTTAAAAATCTACCATTCTATGAAGAACAAATTCTTTCGTTTCTTCCTATGCCTTTAATAGAAGCACTTAGACAATTCAGTACTAATCAAAAAAATGAGTTAGATGAGATCTTTGCTTCTTTCTAAACGGCAGAAACTAAACTAGCCTAAGTTAATTTTTTTATTTTGTTAAATTCAATGATGTATGTATCGTCTTTATATTCTTCAGAGCTTACTTTAATTAATAATTCTGCAACCATTTTTGCCTGAATATTTCTAAATTTTTTGAGCTTACCTATTAAAAAAGGATCAGAAATTTTTCCAAATAATTCTATTAAATGAGTACCAAAGTCTTTTGGTTTCTCCCTTTTTCCCAGAAGATGTCCTGGTCTAGCAAAAATAAGCTTAGAAAAGCCCATTCTTAACAGCTCTTCTTCTAGTTTTCCCTTAATTGATAAATAGTAATTATTTGATGATTTATTTGCGCCTACAGCAGATACAATCGCTAGAGTATGACAGCCATTTTTTTTAAGTTTTTTTGCTAAATTTAAAATAAGCTCGAAATCTACTTTATAAAACAACTTCTTTGTCTCTTTTTTCATAAAGATTAATTCATTCCATTTAAGGGGATATCCAAGGGAAATATAACTCTTTCCTGCATCAAAAAAATTGAAGTTATCTATTTCATCGATAACCACTTGTTCGTCGTCAGATAAGTAATCAACTTTTCTTCTGTTAATAGCTAAAAAAGTTTCTTCGTTATTTTTTAGTTCTTGTACAAGGAGCGAACCTACTAATCCTGTACTACCTAACAAAAAATTCATTGATTAATAATTTCATTGAAAGTTTTAGAAATGCTGTCATTAATTACTAAGTCGGCTAGATTATCAAAATCTGTTTTTTCTCGATTAATAATAACCAGCTTTGCTCCATTTTCCTTGGCTACTAATGGAAGAGAGGCTGCGGGAAATACAACTAAAGAAGAGCCAACAACTACAAATAAATCTGCTTTTAATGATTCCACTTGTGCTCTTTGCATTTCTTTTTCTGGCATAGGCTGTCCAAATGAAATAGTTGCGGTTTTTATATATCCATTGCATGAGTTACATAAAGGTGGTTCGTGAGTTTCCTTGAATTTTTCATGGATTAAACTTAAGTCTATTCTCTCTTTGCAATCAACGCAGACTGCAAAAGTAGCATTTCCATGAATTTCAGTTACATCGTCAGACGACAATCCACCATCTTGATGCAAGTTATCGACATTTTGAGTAATGCAATGGCCTTGTTTTTTTTGATTAATAATTTTACTAATTGCTTTATGACCATCATTAGGAAGAAAAGAGCCAAAGTTACTTTTGAAATTTATACTTTGTTCCCAATATTTAATTCTTGATTCTTCCGAGGAGATAAAATCTTGATAATAAATTGGCTTATTTGTTTTCCAAAATCCTTGAGGACCCCTAAAATCTGGTATTCCAGAGTCAGTGCTTATACCAGCACCAGTGAAGAAAACAGGATACTTACAATTATTGATTAATTCCTTAAAGATCTCCATTAATTATTAAATCCGTAAATTATGAAGGTTGAAGTAATAGATCCTAATACAATAGCCAATAAAACTTCCTGAATATTACTTCTATTTCCGTCATAGTATTTTGAATTTAAGAATAATTTCAAAAGAAAATAATAAATAATTGATAAGACAATCCAGTTTACGAAATACATTAGTATCTTAACATTACTGAATTACCCTCAAAGACTATTGAAAGTCCAAACGTCCACCATAAAGTAGATACAACTACTAAAAAAGATAAAGTTCTTACTGCTAAGTTATAAGAAGTCATTGTTCCAAAAAATAAAAAAGAAAATAAAGCTAGCATCAAAGAAATGGAAGCAGTAACAAATAGTTCTATTAACATAAAGTGGTTATTTATTTGATTTTGAGACTAATTCTGTGGGATCTGGCAATGAACTAAAATCGTCTTGTACATGATCTTTAAACATATTTTCTGGTGAAACTGACTCAAAACTAGCAGATTTATCATGAGGGTCAGAATAAAATCCTAAAACATAACCCCCCTTCGAATATCCTATTAGAGATCTTATTTCAGGTGAAAGATTTTTAGCAATGTCTGGTGGACAAGAGAGATACTGATTTTCTTCTTGTCGCAACCAATTTAAAGCGTAGTGTAAAAAAACTCCGGTTCGTGATTCATTGTGAGTTTCATTCTGTCCGCCTCCGTGTAGAACAGTTCCCGTATATAAAAGAACCGAACCGGCTTTCATTTCTGCATATGCAATTTCATCTTCTCTTGGGATTCTGTCTTTATCCCATTTATGAGAACCTGGAACAACTTGCGTGGCTCCATTAGCTTTTGTAAATTCAGTAATAGCCCAAATCGTACTCATCAAGGGTTCAACCTTTCTAGGTAGATATCCACCCCAAATTCCCCTGTCCCGATGAAGTATTTGCTTTGATTCTCCAGGACCAATACAAACAGCAGAAGTAAAATGTAGCTGATATCCGTCGCCATGAGGTTCTAAATAAAGCTTTGATATTTCATTTATTTTTTTATGAAGAGCGAGTTCTTGGCAAGCTTCAGATCTAGCTATTAATGCTCCTACTCTTTTTGTTTTGAATCCAGTAAATTCATCTCTGCCAAAGGCGTCTATTTTTAAATAAGGATTTAGGTCGGTAGATATTCTATCTACTTGATCTTGATCAATTAAATTATCTATTATCAACCCTGCATCTTCATCTAAAACAGACAATATTTCATCAGTTGATGCATTGGCATTTAAGTGTTTAAGAGAAGCCATAATTAAACTTTATTTTATTTTAACTCAAGAATTGATTCAAAATTTTATAAATTATAGTTTTGTATTTAAATAAGTATCAGATTCAATTATCTCGACACCTTCAAAGAACAAGATTTTTTTAAGATCGTTATTTCCAATTGTCAAATCTAATAACCATCCATTATTTAGTTCTTTGTCTTCATATATTTTAGCCTTTCTGTAGCATTCGGATCGCAATTTAGAATTTCTGAAATTTATAAATAATTTACCTCTGAATAAACCTCTATTTGCATGATTGGACACTAAGTCTTTAAGTGTTTCTATTCCTATTCCTTCTTTAGCTGAAACAGCAACAGAATTTAAAGGAGTAATGACATCATTTTCATCATAATCATTAATATCTATTTTGTTTCTTACGAGTATTTGAGGAATATCATCAGCTTTTATTTCTGATAGAACTTTATTTACTTCGTGAATTTTATTTTTAAAATTTTTATCACTTACATCAACCACGTGTAGTAATAAATCCGCTGACTTTAAATCATCCAGAGTTGCCTTAAATGATTCAATTAATGTAGTTGGGAGATCTGATATAAATCCAACTGTATCAACATAAATAATCGACTCTGAACCAGGAACCAAATTTTTTCGGGTAACTGTATCTAATGTTGCAAATAATTTATCAGCTTCAAATTCTTTAGAACCAGTGAGCTTATTAAAAAGTGTTGTTTTACCAGCATTTGTATATCCAACAATTCCCACAGTATGACTTCTTCCCTTTTTTCTGGCATATCTATTCAAATTCTTTTGTTGATGACTTTTCTCTAGTCTTTTTTTGATATTTGTTATTCTTTGTGAAATTAACCTTCGATCCGTCTCTAATTGTGTTTCTCCTGGACCTCGCAAACCAATCCCGCCTTTTTGCCTTTCTAAGTGACTCCACCCCCTTACCAATCTCGTTGATAAATGGTTCAACTGTGCCAATTCCACTTGGAGTTTACCGATATGGCTGAAAGCCCTCTTTGCAAAAATGTCTAAAATTAAGCCTGTTCTATCCAAAACCCTAGTTTTTAAAAAAGATTCAATATTTCTTTCTTGAGACGGTGAAAGATTATGATTAAAAATAATTAAATTTATGTTCTGTTTATCTACAACTTTTTTTATCTCTTCTAATTTACCCTTACCGATGAAATATTTAGAATTGATTTTTTTTTGGTTGAAATTAAATTCTTCGATAATTTCAGCTTCACTCGAGAAAACCAATTCTTTGAATTCATCAAAGACGTCTCTTGATGAAAAATCTAACAAATTTCCAAAGATAGAATTAATTATGATTACTTTGCTTTCAAAATTCTGATTCATTATTAATGATCGTGTCCGCCCATTTCTAAACCAACTGCCTCTAATACTTCATGTTGAACATAATAATAAATTCCGACTGTACTTGAGATTATTAATAATAAAACTATCAAGAAGTATTTCATCAATTAATTTTAATACACAATAAATAGAATAAGATTAACTAATAATCCAAACCCTATTGATGCAAGGATTTCTAATAATTTATTTCTATTTTCTTCTTGAATTCTTGATTCTGAATAAATTTGGACAATAAAATAACTTATCAAAGCCCACATAGTCCAAAAAGAAACAAATACAATCAAATCACCCATTAAACAAAAAATCCTTGAATTTTAAATAATGCTGATAGACTAAAAAATAACACACCACATGAAAAAAACCATCTTTTAGAAAAGTAATATTTTTGAGAATCATAATGAAAAATCATGCCAGGAAAAGGTTTAGTTTTATCAAAACTCTTAAGTTCCATCGACAAATAGTACGTCACATAGACAAAAAAGATAGCTAAAACAAAATCAAAGAACGAAGGATCAGGTTTTAAGAAACTAATCGGTACAAAAATAGTAAATAAGACGGTACCAATAATAAAAAAACCTCCAAGAATACCAAGACAAAGTTTAATCAATTTGTTTTTCAATGAGTTTTAACTAGAAGATTATCAAAGCCTCTGAAAATAAAATTTTTCTGCCAGCTGGGTTCAGATTCTGTTAGCTTTAAGTCAGGAAACCTCTCAAAGATTTTTTCAAACACTAATTTAGATTCAATTCTTGCTAAGCTTGCTCCAATACACATATGAGGTCCGTAACCAAAAGAGACATGTTTAATTTGTTCTCTTAAAATATTAAATTCATTTGGATTTCCATTTGCTTCAGGGTCTCGGTTTGCTCCAGCTATACTAATTGCAAAGGGAGTGCCTCTTTTATAAAACCTCCCTTCGTAATCCATGTCAGCATAAGCAAATCTAACAGTTGCATGCACGGGTGGTTCATATCTCAACATTTCTTCGATAGCATTTGGAATTAAAGAAAAATCTTTTTTTATTAACTCGTATTGATCTGGATTTTTCATCAATGAATAAAGTCCATTTCCAATTAGTCGTGTGGTAGTTTCATGTCCAGCGATTAATAAAAGCAAACAAGTTCCATACATTTCTTTCACGTTTAGTTTGTCGCCCTCTTCTTCGGCTTGAATTAACTTACCGATAAAATCGTCTCCAGGATTATCTTTTCTTTCAATGATGATTTTTTCAAAATACCTTATTAGATCTTCGTAAGCATCTCTGGCTAATTTTCTTTTTTTTACCGAGGACCCAATGCCTCCGACTTCTTGGAGTAAATTTTCAGACCAAGTTTGAAATTGATTTAGATCTGAATCTGGTAATCCCATCATTTTAGCTATTACTATCGCCGGTAAAGGCTTCGCTAAAACCCCCATTAAGTCAAATTGATCTTGATTGTGAGTAAAGTCTAGACATTGATCAATTGTTTCATCAATTTTAGTTTCGAGAGATTTTATATATCGATTGGTAAATCCATAAGAAACCAACTTTCTTATTCTTGAATGATCTGGTGGATCTAATTTTAAAATGCTTGGATTTTCGAATTGATCGAGCATGATTTCTCTACCATCCCTAGCAAGTTCTTTACGTCTTAATTTAGCTATAGGATATTTCCTATCATCTACACTGAATCTTTCATCTCTTAACATTTCCTGCACTAAGCTCATTTTGGTAACCCATCTTAAAAATGTTGGTTTTGAGTGATAAATTGGATCTATCGATCTCATTTTTGAGTAGGTCTGATAAGGGTTTTTTTGAAATTTTTTTGAAAAAATATCTAAAGCAAAACCTCGATTAGCTAATCGTTCAAAAATTACCATAAATTTATAAGCTCTATAAATAAGAAAAATTCTTATCGAATTTATAAATTCTTTCATTTAAGAACTTCTTTAATTTTTGAAGTTAGATCTTTTAATTCTGGCTTGTACTCTTCAATTTCTTCAAAAGTAAGGCCATCGAGTTCATGAGGGAAAATTAACCATTGATCAGTTTCGTGAATGAAAAAATCAGGCTTTAAATCAGTTTCATTTTTATTGGGTTTAAAATATGGGGTTGCAACTTTAATTTCGGGAGTATTTTTTTTGCAAGCAGTAGTTAAATCATTAATTACCTGTTTGATTGAGTTTCCAGTGTCATGCACATCATCCACTATTAAAAGTTTATCTTCAGATTCTAATTTTTTGATAACATAATTAAGACCATAAACTTCGACAGCATCCTTTCTCTCATCTATGCCTTCGTAATAAGCTGTGCGAATAGCTATGTGATCAGATTTTATACCTAGAACTTTTAAAAATTCTTGAATAGCTATTCCTACTGGAGCTCCCCCTCTCCAAACTCCGACAATATAGTTTGGCTTGAAGCCACTCTCAAAGATCATCCAAGCAAGCTTGAATGAATCTTTTAAGAGTTCGTCGGCGGTAATAAATAATTTGTCCATAAACTATTTATTATACTTTCTTGAAGATCAATTCAAGAAATTAAAGTTTTCAAGATCGATAGATTAAAAGTCTACGCTAAATCTTGTAAAAAATTGTCTTGGAGGAATAAGCTCTATACCTGTCGCTCCAACTCCAAATACGTCTGTCATGCTTGAATTAATACCATCTTCATCAGTTAAGTTTGCAAAAACTATGTCTAAAGACAAAGTATCGTTTAGATCTACAGCAAAAGTTAAATTAAATATTTCGTAAGCTGGAATAAAATCTTGTGCAGGTTTATTTGCTACTCTCTGAAAAAATTCACCTCGATAAATATATTGAAGAGTTGATGTCATACTAATTCCTGATGGAAAATCTGTTACTTGACTTAGACTAATGTCAGCAGTGTACTCAGGAGACTTTGCTAACTCATTGCCTTTGATATCTGATTTTAAAGCATCACGAGCTGCTTCAGCACCAAAGAAGTGTTGTTGAGCATCCACATTATCTAAAAAGATAAAAGATTCAGTTATTTCTGTATCTAAGAAAGAAAAATTAGCATCTAACGTGAGTGAATCGGTAAGAATACCGGTTAGCTCTAATTCAGCACCAGACACTTCAGATTCTGGAATATTAACTACTCCTCCTTGAAATACGTCCGGATCAGTAGCTTGAACTTGCAAGTTTTCATAAGTGTAATCAAAGAAAGCTAAGTTAGCTCTAGCTCTTCCGTCATAAAAGTCAGCTTTAAGACCAAATTCTATGGAATCAACAGTTTCCGCTTCAAAAGTTGGAAAGACCAAAGGTGCTACTTGAGCTCTGCCAGCAGCTGCATCTTGCGCAACAGTAAAACCGAATGTTAGATTCGTTCCGCCAGGTTTGTAACCTCTCACGGCAGAAATGTAATACATTGCATCGTCCTGAAAATCATACTCAATAGTTGCTTTTCCAGTAACCTCTTCAGCTGATTCATCTACCCTGGTTATTGTTCCATTTGTTTCAAATGCGAAAAAATTACCTACTGCAGTTGCAAACGCGTCGTCGGTATACCTTAATCCAGAAACTAGTCTTAAATCGTCGCTAAAGTTATATGTAGTTTCACCATAAAAAGATAACGATTCTCTAGATGGAAAAGCATCAGTTACAAATCCTAACTCAGCTTGGAAAGTAGGAACTTCTCCACCAACTACGAAACAAGTTGCTGTACCGTCACCTACTACACCATTCGGGTTAGCAAAATCTGCAACCGTAACACTGTTTGTTGCCAAAGTTCCTGGAACGGATGTATCTGCGAAAGGCTCACTACAAACATATTCAATAATATTGTTATCAAAACTAATATACTCTCTTATTTTATTTTGAATTTCATGTTCCATATAAAACGCACCGACGGTCCAGTCTAATTTACCGTCCATGAGAGGTTCATTTGAAACTAAGTTGACTTCGAAAGTTGTAGTTTCTACTAAAGAAGATTCAAATCTATATTCCGCTGAAGGATAAGTTCCTGTGTTTAAGGGAGGAATAGACGTTGCAGTAGTTCCATAAGAATGTCTATCGTTATCTCTTCTCACAGTGATGTCATCTCTTTGAGAGCTTGCGAGCACTTTTAAATTTGCAAAACCTAAATCTTGTTCAAAGATTGCAGCATAAATTGAAGAAGTTAAAACTTGCATGGATGGAGCGTCTTGATCAAGTTCTCTTGGATCAGGTGTAAGATCATCAATACCTTTCATAGCAGAACCATTTCGGTCCATGTCATAGTATTGACCAAAAAGTCTTAGGGAAGATGTATCAGACAATTGGAAATACCAATCATTCCTCATACTAAAGTCATTGGCATCGTCTAATTCTTGTTGCAAGGTAGTATTAAAAGCATACCCATCGCGTTTGTGACCAGAAAATGAAAAACTGGTTGCTACAGAATCAGAAATTGGCACATTAAATGAAGTTGTCAATTTCTTCATGTTGTAATTACCTATAGACATCTTCAACACACTTGATTCTTCATCTAAAGAAGGCGCAGAAGTAACGACATTAATTGCTCCTGCAGTAGAATTTTGACCGAATAAAGTACCTTGAGGTCCTCTAATAACTTCTATTCTATCTATATCAACAAAATCAGTTAATAAAGAAAATGGTGAAGCAATAAATACTCCATCTAAATGAAAGGCAACGGAAGGTGCAGCAATTGCATTTTGGTTAGTTTCGTTACCAATTCCACGAATTGAAATAACAGTTTTATAACCTTCGTTTTTAGCAACAGTTACGCCAGGTACGATAGCACTTAAGTCAACCATAGAATTTATATTCTTGGTTTCAATCTCAGATGACGTTATTGCTGTGACAGCTTGAGATACGTCTTGGACGCTCTCAGTTCTTTTTTCAGTCGTAACAATAACTTCTTCTAAAAAAGCTTGAGAAGCAGAGTATCCACTAAAAAAGACGGTTAATAATAAGATAAGGGAGTGTTTTAAATAATTTTTCTTTTCCATATTTAATTATCTAATAAAAAAAAGTAACAAAAAATTTTATTATTTTTGGCATTGATTAATTAAATGCACCGATTTATTTCAAAAACTTTATTTGCGATGTTCTAAAACAGACAAAGTTAGTACATCCTTAACATTTAACTTTAAATCTATTAGATATAGGTGTACTTTATAAATATCTTATTCGTTATGAAGCAACTTGTAGAAGATTTTTTTAGGCTTAAAGAATACAACACCAGTATTCAAAAGGAATTACTTGCAGGTTTCACGACTTTTGTAACAATGGCCTATATTGTTTTTGTTAATCCACAAATAATGGCATTGGCCGGGATGGATCAAGGAGCGGTTTTTGTGGGAACCTGTATTGCTGCGGCATTAGCTTGTTTACTGATGGGGCTTTTTGCTAACTGGCCCGTTGGTCTTGCTCCAGGAATGGGATTAAATGCTTTTTTTACCTTTACAGTAGTTGGTGAACTTGGATATTCGTGGGAAATTGCTTTAGGTTCAGTATTTTTAGCCGGAATTTTGTTTTTCTTGATGAGTGTAACAAGACTTAGAAGTTGGATGATCGACAGCATCCCCTTGAACTTAAGGATAGCAATGGGTGCAGGTGTTGGCCTATTTATTGGTTTTATTGGCTTAAAAAGTGGCGGCATAATCGTAAGTAACGACGCAACTTTTTTAAAATTAGGAGATTTATCCAATCAAGAAACGCTGTTGGCAGCACTCGGTTTTTTATTAATTTCGGTTTTAGCCATTAGAAAAGTGCCTGGAGCTATCCTCATTGGAGTTCTATCAACCACATTACTAGCACTTGTATTTGGAATGATTCAATACAATGGATTAGTTTCTATGCCTCCATCCTTAGAGCCTGTATTTTTAAAGCTAGATATTTTAGGCGCATTAAATATTTCAATGATCACGATTGTTATGTCGTTTTTATTTGTAAATCTTTTTGATACCACTGGTACGTTACTAGGCGTAGCTAATAGAGCAAATTTAGTGGATGCTGAAGGAAATGCAGACAATCTCGACAAGGCTTTAAAAGCTGACAGCAGTGTAAGTTTCATAGGAACTTTTTTTGGCTGTTCGCCTGTTACTAGCTATGTTGAAAGTTCCGCTGGAGTTGAAGCTGGCGGAAGAACTGGTTTAACTGCAATATTTATTGGTCTCTTTTTTATCTTAACAATGTTTTTATCGCCTTTAGCGCTAATAGTTCCAGCCAGTGCTACTGCTGGTGCGTTAATTTATGTTTCCATTTTAATGTTGAGTGGGATGGAAAAATTAAATTGGTCCAATATGATAGATCTTCTACCTGCTTTAATTATCATCGTGATGATTCCGCTTACCTTTTCTATTGCAGATGGAATTGCACTTGGATTTTTATCTTATGTGGTATTGAAGATAGGATATGGTGAAATTACTAAAATTTCTTCTGGAGCATGGTTTTTAACTTTAATTTTTATTTCAAAATTTATCTTTCTTTAATAACTATCTGACTATAAATACGTACGAAAAAAAATATATAAAGAAACAAATAAAATAAATTAAAAATAAAATCCATATAAGCTTTTCAAATAAATTTCCTCTCTTATTAAAATAAGAAGTTTTACCTGTGTACCATTCGTAAAATCTTGTGTAGAGATAAAGTGGAGTAATTACAAAAAGACTCAAGGTTACGTAACCAAAAATAAAGGTTGTCGAAAATGATGAATAGATAGAAGTAATGAAATCCATTTAATATTTAAATTAGTATGATCTTTCTATAACTTTTTTCAATTATTTCTCCTTTATCTTTACAAACTAAATAGGCGCTTTTGTTTTTTTTAAAAACAATTGACTTGTAAATTGCTTCATTCTTTATATGTAACGCAGCACCGCCATCAACGGCAAAAATGTTATTAAATTTATTTGCATTCAATAATTTCTTAACTGTAGGTTTTCTTTCAGGTTCTTCATCGTAATGAGGACAACAACAACCTTTGATTAAATTCATGCAAGTCATTACTTTTAAATTAGAGCTCCAGGAATCAGTGATACCATTTTGAAACCAGCAGATAGCTCCTGCACTTACTCCACTCATAATCGTTCCTGCCCTGTAAGCTTTTTTTAAAAACTTATCTAACTGCCATTCTCGCCATACAGCAAGCATACTTTTAGTATTGCCTCCGCCAACAAATATTGCATCTTGATTGGAAATTAATTTCTTTAAGTCAGGAGTTCTTTTAAAAAAATCTAAATGTGTTGGATTACAAGCTAATTTAGAAAAGGTATCGTAATAATTTACTTTATAGGCATCGTTGTCACCTGTTGCTGTCGGAATGAAACATATGTTGGGTTTCTTTTTGCGAGTTTGTTTTAGAATATATTCCTCTATTACGCCCTCACCTGGGTTGCGACCAAATCCTCCGCCTCCAATAGCAATTATGTTTCTTGATGTCATAGTTAATTATTGTATCTAATAATTTATTTTTGAACTGATTAAGTTAAGATAATCTCTTAGTCTTATCTTTGGGGGGAGAAATTGCAGGCTTATAGATTATTATTCTTTTTAACGCTCTTAAATCTTTTAAATTTTATAGATAGGCAGTTAATAGCAAGTTTTGCTAACTTTATTGTCCCAGATCTAGGTCTTACCGATACCCAGTATGGTTTTCTCACCAGTCTCGCCTTCATATTATTTTATTCGATTATGGGTCTGTTTATGGGTGCTCTTGCCGATATGGTCAATAGACCCAGATTGATTGCTTTCGGAGTAGTGTTGTGGAGTATTTTTACAGGAATCTCTGGCATGGCTAAAGGTTTTATTTCTATGATGATTCCAAGAATGTTTATTGGCGTCGGAGAATCGATATTAACTCCTACTTCGATGTCTTTATTGTCCGATTCGTTCCCATCCTCAAGACTAGGCTTTGCTTCAGGTTTTTACTACATGGGAGTGCCAGTAGGAGTTGGTATAAGTTTATTGATCGTTGGATACCTTGGAGAGCCGCTTGGCTGGAGAAATTGCTTTTACATATTGGGTGCTATAGGTTTTGTAATGGGTTTAATGATGCTGTTATTTAAAGATAGGCCTAGAAAGAGCTCATCGTTGGATACGTCAACGACCAATGAAACCTTAGCTTTTTCTTCAATATTAAAAACCTTAAAAAAAGCACTGATGAACTCTCCTGCACTAGTTTTAACAATTGCCGGAGGAGTTTTTTATCATATTGTTTTAGGTGCTGCTGTATTTGAACAATTATGGTACGCACAAGAGAAAAATTTTGATAGATCTAGCATTGCTCAAATAACCGGAATTATTTCAGTAGTGGCTGGAATTTCAGGAAATCTTTTAGGTGGAATTTTGAGCGATCTATGGCAGTCAAAAACTAATCAAGGAAGACCTATGTTTTTATTTTGGGCTTGCTTGATAATGTTGCCAATATTTATCGTTTTTAGATATTCAGAACCCAACAGTCTTATTTTCTGGATTGGGGTAACTCTTGGATACTTTCAGCTGGGTTTATTCTATGGCCCGGTATTTTCTACGGTCCAAGAATTAGTGCCGATAAAAATAAGAGCCACTATCGTTGCCTTCTTGATTTTAATGTTGAATTTAGTAGGTTTAACTTTTGGCTCCCTAGGAGGAGGCGTGGCCGTAGATTTACTAAGAGCTGCCTCAGTCGATAACCCTTATACAACTATGTTGGTTATTTTCACTGCCATTTCTGCTTTAAATATCCCTTGTTATTACTTTGCAGGAAAATTGTACGACAAAGATAAGAGAAAACTAGAAGAAGTTTTTGCCAACTAATTTAGTCAACATAAGAGCAACAATAATCGCTAAGTTCTAAAACTTCCAATTTGAACTTAGAATTTGCAGGAACTTCGAACGAGGTGCCACCTTTAATATCCACCCACTCTGTCTCTTCTGGTAACAATACTTTTAGGATTCCAGATTGAATTTCCATAATTTCTTTTTTTTCTGTTCCAAATTCATAATTGCCTGGCAACATAACTCCTAGTGTCTTTTTGGTTCCGTCGGTAAAAAAGATACTACGACTTGTTACCTTTCCATCGAAATAAACGTTTGCGTTTTTCTCCACTTTTACGTTTTCAAATAAATCCATTGTCTTGCTCCTTATTTCTAATCATTCTTAATTTTCATTTCTTTCCAAAGATATCTAAATCCATAAAATGCAGGTAAATAACACAACAGAGTAAAAATAACTATTAATCTAAATAAAACTGGGTCTCTAAAAAAATAATACAATGGCGCATCTATCAAGTCTGTAATTAATCTAATGAATATTAAAACAAATAACATTGGAGCATTTCTCAAATAAATTGCTCCTAGGAATGCAAGACCAATTGCAATATTTCTAGCAGAATACAAACCTGAACTAAATGATGTTTTCATAGCTTCAGGCCCATCAAAAAAGGATGGATTTAAAATTGCTATCAATGGACCGACAAACATAGGCCAGATTAATAAAAAAAGGCAAAACGAAAATAATCCTGAGAATCTTATTTTTCTATTTGAGAATTCCATTGTTTTGTTAATTTTTAACAATTATGAACAAAAGACTGGCTTCTTAACGAAATAATCTCAATAACAGAGGACACTATCCGATTTAATTGACTCTTCTACAAGTTTATCAGGCATAGCAAACTCTGCTTTATACCCATCAAGAAGAGTCTCATCGTAACCCCGTGCCTTGGCAGACATTCCTGAGACAAATATGGTTGCGTTTGTATTCTTTAAACTTTCCAGATGTTCATACAAATCTCCAGTACCCTGACCAACTATTTCACCAGCACGTTTGCAATTTAGTATGTGCACACCATCCGCCGCAAGAAAAAGAGTTACTTCGTGACCACTTTTTTCTGCAGCAAGCGCAGCCATCAAACCTAACGTTACTTTATTTTTGAATTCCAAATCGCTGTGAATATGAATGAGTACTTTAGACATTTATTTCTCCATAAAATTAATCTAAATAATTTATAGCTTGTTTTTTGAACTGTTTCAACTTGACTTGTATTGGTGGAACTAGTCGGGCTTGAACCTATGACCACTTATGCCATTTGGATAGTTTAAAAGATTTAAAAGTTAAATTAGAATGAAATTTTAAATAAAGGAGTAATCAATGCGAAAAATCATTTTATCTATGTTAATGATATCCATTTCAACTTTTGTTTCAGCTGCTTACAAGGATGTAATAAAAATGGAATTGATAGAAGGATGTTCTGCTGAAGAAATAGTAGAACTTAAAGAGGAA
This sequence comes from uncultured SAR86 cluster bacterium, assembly GCA_902616715.1. Lineage (GTDB taxonomy): Bacteria > Pseudomonadota > Gammaproteobacteria > Magnimaribacterales > AG-339-G14 > AG-339-G14. The sequence continues at coordinate 340,034 of CACMTR010000001.1, read as the reverse complement.
TTCATGAAAGTTATGAAAGAAAAAAATTATGATTATAGCGCTGAAGTTTGGACGCCAGTTTTTTCTAACGAAACTTCAGGTTATGTTTACTGGGTTGGAACAGCGCCAGATTTAGCAGACTTTGGTCCTGAATTTACTCGATACTTCAACGAAGTCTCTAAAGAAAATACACAGGAATCTAAAATAGAAGCTGGTTTTGATGAATGTAGAGTAGAAATCTCAAGAAGTGGATTTTTAACTCAGTAATTCACTGTCCCAACTTATCAAATTCAGGATTGGGTTCAAGTTACCACAAACAAAACAAGGATTAGGAGGATTGGTAAGTTTTTCATTTGTATTGAATAAATTACATATGATTAGTTATCTGACGTCTAGAATAGTTAGAAAATAAAAGTCATAATTTTAAGAATTTAATAATAAATTATTGCAAAACCACATTCGGATCTATCAAATCAAGTTCAAAGGAAATAACTCTGTCATCTACACCAAATCTTTTAAATACTTCATTTAAATTCTCAAACCCAAGAGGTTGGTAAGCTGTTCTACTTCCCATTTCATACTTCGGAATTATTGAATATTCCTTATTAAATTTTTGTCTGTCGATTTCTTGTCCAAATTCAATTATAAATGAGCTATCTGAAATCATATATTTTTGTCCTCTAACTTCTACTAATTTTAGGTTTTTTTTATTCTCATTTATGTTTATTGTATTTTCATTTGATTGTTCAACAGCATTCAATTTGTATAAAAAATTGCCTAATTTTTTAAAACCTTCAATGTTTGTTTTCTGGTCCCATTGAAGCACTATGGAGTCATTTAATATTTTTTTATTAATATCAAACTTTACTATAGGAGTTTCCTCTTTTTTTTGATAAATGAAATCATTTTTTTCAATGGTATTCAAACTAGCAAATAAAGTAGAGTTAAAGAAAATAATAGTAAATAAGCAAATTTTAAATAAATTCATATTAGTTTCCGTAAATTCTAATCTGCCAAGAATTAATAACTCCGCCAATGCCATCATTTGTATAATCTGAAACAATCAACTTCCAATCACCACTTATGTTCTCCCCGTAAAGAGAGTTGATTCCAATATCAAAAGGAGAAGATAAAGGATTATTCGTAATTATTGAATATGGGGATAGTATAGGAACGATTGTTCCATCCGGAGACAATAGCTCTAAACCCACATGATTGGGATTGCTAGTAGTCATAGATATTCTCACTCTGATAAATTCTATTTTTCCATTTGATGATAATGGTTTTGTAACATTTAAAGCAGAATTATTAAAAATAGCTCTAGTGAAACTATCAAAGCTTGTATTAATGGTACCACTGCTAACCCATCCCGAATCATTAAAAGTACCTAAACTACCGGATATATAGCTTCTCGCTGCCTCTACTGCCGCTACTCCATTAATTTTGCCAAATCCATACCAATTATGATGTTTGTAGCCTGCTGCGTTGGTAATCCATCTATGTTGATTTACACCTAAAAATGTTTTTTGACGGTTCGAATCTATTTGATCTGAAGTTGAGGCGAGAATGTGTTTCACGTCTCTCCAAGTCAGATTGTTGTTTGCTTCTAACATTAAAGCAATTACTCCACTTATAGTTGGTGTTGCAGCACTAGTGCCGTTAGTTGTAGATGTATAATTACAATTTTGATTTTCAGGATGAGAGCTACTTTGAAAAGAATTTATATTTTGTCCTGAACCAACATCTATTCCAGTTCTAACATAGCCTTTGGAACATGAAGACTGATCCGTTGTCATTAAAGCCGGATTATTACCTCCAACAGCAGTAAATCCTGTATAACTTTGATTATTTCCATACTCTCCTCCAAAACCAGAAATCCAAACACTTGATCCTGGTGTTGAATAGGATGATCTGACTCCAGATTCTTTCAAGGAAGCCACACCGATAACATAGGGAACAGTTAATTTAGTATCAAAACTAGAATCCCAACAAGGAAATCCTTCGGCTGAGTTATTTACCCCATAATTAGGTCCGCAATTATATATATTTGAATTTTCTCTGTAACTCCAGTGGTTTCCAGCAGATGTAACGTAGATTGCGCCTTTTCCACTTCGAAGATTATCTGCGCCATTTTTAAAAGCCGCTTCTATAGAAGAGTTTATAGGAGATGGAAAAAATCTTTCCGCATTTGTTCCAAAACTCATATTAAAAATATCAACTTGTTGAGTATCTGCTCCGCCTGAAGCACCGCCTAGAGCATCGACCATATTTGAAATTGTGTTATTGGATCCTCCAATAACGTTAAAACCCACTACTTTTGAATTTGGAGCGACACCCCTAACACCTATATTATTTCCACCTACTGCTGATGTCAGACCTGCAATAGAGGTACCATGATCACCCAAGAAATTAATTGGTTCAGGATTATTGTCTTGATCTGAATAATCGTATGATTTTCCAGCAACAACGTTTGCACTCAAATCTTCATGAGAGAGTTCCAATCCTGTATCAACAATTGCAATAATTGTGCCAACTCCAGTTATTCCTGAGGAAATTACATCTTCAATGTTTAAGTCATGTGTTCCCTCACTTAGACTAGCAAAATTTGTTTGACCAGTATTTTTAAGATGCCATTGATACGAATACAATGGATCAGTATTTAAAGATAAAGAGATACTATTATTATTTGATCCTCCTGGTCCTTCACAAGTTAATATAAAATTTTTAGTGCCAGCTGAAGAAATGTTTATGACTTCTGTACCTGAAGTTCCATATGTTCCAGACCAATCACCTGTTGCTAAACATGAAGTACTATTATTTGAACTCCACTGAATGGTTGTATTTCCTGGAACTAATAAGTCAGTTTTGCTTGCAGATAAATTAACTTCAGGTGCAGGATTATTAGAAATACTTCCTCCACCTCCGCCACAAGAAGTTAACAAAACAAAGACAAAAAAAAGAATTATTCTCAAAACCTTATGTTTAATGACTTGTAATGGTGGAGCTAGTCGGGCTTGAACCGACGACCTCTTGCATGCCATGCAAGCGCTCTCCCAACTGAGCTATAGCCCCGAATCCGAAGAGTATTGTACTAATATTCGGGAGATTTCTGTTGCTTAAAATCCTATTTTTTTTACAATTTTGTAATGGCTTTAAAAGAACAAGAAAATTTATCCTTTGATCCTGATATTTTAAGAAATAAATATCGCGAAGAAAGAGATAAACGGGTAAAACTGGAAGGTAATGATCAATACATAGAGGTTAAAGGAGATTTTTCTTACTTTGTTGAAGATCCCTATATTGAAGAGAAAATCACAAGGGATCCAGAGGAAAATACTTATCACACAATTATTATTGGTGGTGGTTTTGGTGGAGTTCTTTCAGGAGCTCGATTAAGGGAACAAGGTATCCATGATTTTAGAATAATTGAAAAAGGTGGTGATTTTGGTGGCACCTGGTATTGGAATAGATATCCTGGAGCCTCTTGTGATATTGAATCTTATATTTATTTCCCCATGCTGGAAGAAACAAATTTTATTCCTAAACGAAAATATACAGATGCCGCAGAAACCTTGGACTATTTCAATGTGCTTTCAGAAAAATTTTCACTCAAAGAAAATGCTTTATTTCAAACCGAGGTTAATGAAGTTGAATGGTTAGCCGATGAAGATTTATGGTTAATAAAGACCAATCGCCAAGATTCTATAAAAGCAAGATATGTGATTCATGCCAATGGTTTTTTAAATAGACCAAAACTCCCTGCAATGAAAGGCATCAATGACTATACCGGCCATACGTTTCATACAAGTCGTTGGGATTACGATTATACTGGTGGAGATTCCAACGGAAATTTAAATAATTTAAAAGATAAAACGGTTGCGATCATAGGCACTGGAGCTACCGCTGTCCAGTGTGTTCCTCATTTAGCTGCGGGAGCAAAAAAACTTTACGTATTTCAAAGAACGCCCTCTTCAATAGATGAAAGAAATAATACTAATACTGACATCTATTGGTTTAAATCTCAAAAAGATGGATGGCAAGAAGAACGAAGGGAAAATTTCGAAGGTTTCTTGACTGGAAATTTTACAAGTAAAGATTTAGTAAATGATGGATGGACTGAAATATTTCGTACAATTCTTGGTGGCTTAATCAAAAATGGACCTTCAAAACTTACTATTTTAGGTTGGGTTATAACCGCCCCTTTCTATCAACATTTTTATAAAGTTGGTTTGAAAGAATTTATTCGCAATAAATTTATGAAATTTGTTTCGCGAGAAGATATTAATCAAAAAGTAGAAATTGTTGATTTTCAAAAAATGGAAAAAGTAAGAGCTAGAGCAGATAAGTTAGTTAACGATCCCAAAACTGCAGAATCTCTTAAACCTTATTACAGACAACTATGTAAAAGACCTTGCTTTCACGACGAATACTTACAAGCGTTTAATAACGACAATGTGGAGTTAATAGATACCGACGGTCAAGGAGTGAAAGAAATTAGTGCTAAAGGCATTATTCACGACGGTAAAGAATATGCGGTGGACTGTATTATTTTTGCTTCTGGATTTGAAGTTGGTACCGATTATTCAAGAAGATGTGGTTATCAAATTAGTGGAATCGAAGGAATCACACTGAGCGATAAATGGAAAGATGGTCTAGCTACTTTTCATGGCATTCACTCAAAAGGCTTTCCAAACTGTTTTTTTTATGGACCCGGTCAAGGTCCGATGACAGCAAACTTTACTCATTCTCTAGATGAGCAAAGCTCTCATGTTGCTTACATTTTAAAACAACTAGACGAAAAAAATTTAAAATACGTTGAAGCTTCATCAGAAGCTGAAAGTGATTGGATCAACACCATCGTTGCCAAAGCAAGAAACATGCAAAGTTTTCAGGAAGCATGTACTCCGGGTTATTACAATAACGAAGGAAAGCCAAACACTAATCCGCAAAACAATACCTATGGAGGCGGCGCTTTAGAGTATTTCGAGCTGCTAAAAGATTGGCGAAAGAATAACAATCTTCAAGGACTGAAGACTTACTAATTAAGCAGAATTAGCAATGGTTATTCGATGCAAGAGTCGATCGTAACCATCATATCCCCCCTCGGCCATATGCATCACTGTTCTGTTATCCCACATCAAAAGCATGTTTTCGCTCCACTTATGACGAAAAATATATTTTTCCTGAGTCATATGTTCGTAAAGTTGTGATAACAGGAGAAAAGATTCTTCATCTGTAAAGTCAAGGATATGGGAGGTATAAACTGGATTAATAAATAGCCCTTTTTTTTGTGTTTCTGGATGAGTTTTCACTAATGGGTGAATTTGTTCTTTTTTTGCCTCTTTAGAGGTAATGATATTCATCGATCTAGTTTCTTTTTCTGTTGCATAAAAGCCATCGTCTGCATAAGGAAGCTTGGCACTGTGCACGACCTTTAAATCATCAATTTTTAATTTCATTTCTTCATCTAAGTCTTCATAAGCTTTTTGAGTATTAGCAAACAAAGTGTCCCCACCTACGGGAGGAATAATTTTGGATAATAAAAATGTTGCTGCAGGAGGATTTGATTGAAATGACCAGTCTGAATGCCACCCACCACCAAAAGGTGAAGCTGTTTCAGATGCCAATCGCTTTACTTCAACAATATTGGGTTTGTCTTCAAGGCCACCTAGAAAAGGGTCGTCGCCAAACTCGCCAAATTCTAAAGAAAAATCTTGAAACTGATCATGGGTCAAATCTTGATTTGGGAATACGGCGACGCCATTTTCTAACCATGCGGATCTTATTTTTTGAATAATTTCCTTAGGAAGTTTTGAATTTAAATTCAAACCTTTGATTTCAATTCCAAGATTTGAAACTGAATCTGTAGATTTAGTGTCTATTTGTTGTAACATTTACCCAATAATATCAGTTTTTATTAATAGATAACTACACGTGAATTTAAAGAGAGTAAGTCCCTTATTAGAAAGGGAGTCTGAAACAGTTAAGTTAGATTTAGCTCCTGAGCCTTGGAGAATCATTAAGTGTGTTGAAACTGGCATAGTCTTTTTAGAAAATCCTCCAGGATATGAAGCTTTGAATGAAGATTTTGCCTGGGAGAAAACTTATGAAACTGAAGTAAAAAAAAGAAAGACTGCTGAACCTCTACGTTACAAAATAAGTTCTTTGTTAAAAGAATTTAGATTAAAAGTTTTAAAAAGAAATAAAGTAAAAGAATTAGCGAAACAACAAATTTTAAATATTAAAAATTCTGAGCAAATTCAATTACTGGATGTTGGTTGTGCTGATGGAAAAGCTTTAGAAATTATAATTTCAGAGCTTCCAAAAAAGTTCCATAATAAATGTGTCCCGAATGGAATAGAAATTTCTGCGGCCTTAGCTAACGAAGCTCAACAGAAAGCGAAACGCGGAACTTGGATTCATAATAATGCTGTAGATGGAATGCTTGAATTTCAAGACGATTATTTTGATTTAGTCATTCTTTCCTCTTTTTTAGAGCATGAAATTGAACCCTTAAAACTTTTAAAAAATACTTACGGTAAATTAAAATTAAATGGGAAAGTAATTATTAAAGTTCCAAACTTCGATAGCTGGAATAGGCATTTAAGAAAAGAAAAATGGTGCGGCTTTCGCCATCCTGACCACGTGAATTATTTTACTCCTGCCACTTTGAAGGTTACTGCTTTTAAGTCTGGCTTTTCAAAATTTAAAATGAAACTCTCTGATAGACAGCCTCTCAGTGATAGTATGTACGCTGTCTTAACTAAGTAATAATTACTCTAAAGAATTAATTATTTCAGCTTTGTGTTCGCCCAAAGCAGGTGCTGGGCTGTGATTCATCAACTCTTGATTATTGAATTTAGCTGGAAATCTTAAAGCTCTAACTTGGCCTTGATTTGAACTACTAATTTCTTTGAATAAACCATTTGCTTCAATTTGTGGGTGCTCCATTAATTCTTCTAAAGTGGTTGTTGCTGAGCAAGGAACATCTTCATTTCTCAATTTAGATAATGCCTCATCTGTAGTCATTGACTCAAATTTTGACAACAAACTCATAACTTCAACTAAATTTTCACTTCTAGCAGGTGTTGAATTGAACCTTTCGTCTTCAATATACTCAGGCTTGTCTAAAGCTTTAAAAATTCCAAACCATTGCAGATCGTTCAAAGCAGCAATTGATATGTATCCATCTTTACATTTGTAAAGATTATAAGACTTAGTCAGTGGTGCTAGAGTTTGCACGTCTTCATCTAACAAAGTGTGATTCATCATGCCATCTGGCCAAAGAAAAAAAACAGCTGAATCTAACATAGACAAATCAATTCTGTCGGCAGCTCCAGTTCTTTCTCTCTTTAATAAAGCAGATGAAATAGATTGCGTCACAGTGTACGCAGTGATTTTGTCGCAAAGTAAAGTTTTTATATATTGCGGTTGATTTGCGTCTGACTGAATATCTGTTGCTCCCGACATGGCCTGTACAACATGATCATAAGCCGGGGAAGATGAAAAAGGCCCTTCATTTCCAAAACCATTAATGGAGACATAAATTAGATTATTATTTATTTCTTTACATTCGTTTTCACTCAGACCTAGTTTATCCATAATTCCAGGTCGGAAATTATTTATTAAAACATCTGCATCTGAAATTAATTTCTTAGCAATGTTTAAATCATCAGATGCTTTCAAATCCAAATCAATCGATTTTTTCCCTCTATTACAATTAGCGAATAAAGCCGATATGCCACCTTTTTGAGTGCCAAGATAGCGCATGGGATCTCCTATACCCGATTGCTCAATTTTTATAACATCAGCTCCTTGATCAGCTAACATCATTGTTGCTAACGAAGCTGTGATAATTGTAGAAATTTCTACAATTTTTATACCTTCTAAAGGTTTACTATTATTCATTCTCTCCCCCCTTTACTGATTTATAATTAAAGATACTTTGTCTGACAAACTAATTCAATGAGGGAATAATGAGTGATTTAAAAGAATTATCTGAACTGGCTTGGAAAGGATTGCTTGATACTAAGTTTGAGCATCATCCTGTTCATACTTTTTATGAAGGATCTACAGAAATTAAACCAAATATTTTAGGAATGAAAGGTATTGGAGGATTTTTTGCAATCGATACAGGTGACGGCTTAGTTATGATTGATGCAGGCAGCCAATTAGATATTGAAACAGGTTATGAGGAAATAAAAAAGTGGCGACCCAATGAATATTTAAAAGCAGCAATCTTTACACATCATCATGTTGACCATGTTTTTGCTATTCAAAAATTTGATGAAGAATGTAAGAGTAAAAAATTACCCTTGCCAAAAGTTTATTCTCATAATCTTACGCCCGAACATTTCGATAGGTATGTTCTGACTAATGGTTGGAACACGGCCATCAATCGAAGGCAATTCGCAATCGATGTTGATAAATTTAATTGGCCAACTGAATATCGATACCCTGACGAAACTTACACTAAAGAAACTTCCTTTAAACAAGGCAACCTTACTTTTAATTTACACCATGCTCGAGGAGAGACAGATGACCATACTTGGGTCCATATACCTGAAGAAAAAATTATTGCTCCCGGAGATCTATTTATTTGGGCGGTACCTAACGGTGGCAACCCTCAAAAAGTGCAAAGGTATATTTCGGATTGGGCCGAAGCTTTAGACGAAATGATTGCACTAGAACCCGAGATATTATTACCTGGACATGGATTTCCCATTTATGGAAAAGAAAGAATTCAAGAAGCACTGTCTACAACCTCTAAGTTTTTAAAAACCATAGAGACACAAACAGTTCAATTAATGAATAAAGGCAAAAGACTTAACGAAATAATCCATACCGTAAAAATTCCTGATGAATTAATTAAACTGCCTTGGTTAAGGCCTGTTTATGATGATCCTGAATTTCTTATCCGCATGATTTGGCGACGCTATGGAGGATGGTGGGACGGCGAATACGATCGCTTGCTACCAGCTAAAAGAAGTGAAGAATCCAAAGTTTGGATGGAACTAGTTGGAGGAATAGAAATAGTAATAGATAAAGCATTAGAAATGAGCTCTCAAGGTAAAGATAAAATTGCTGCTCACCTTATTGAAACAGCTTTTTACGCTGACGAGACAAATGAAAGTGTGCACAAAGCTAGGCAAGCTATTTATGAAAATTTTTCAATTAAGCAAGATTCCTCTATGGCTAGAAATATTCTAAATCATGCTAGCTTAGCCAGCGCTCAAAACAAAAGAGATCTAGCCGAAAAGAACTAAGAATTCTCGGCTAATTCCTCAGGAGTTAAATCCCTTGCTTCTTTTACCAAAAGAATTGGTATGCCGTCGTTGATTGGGTAAGCTAATTTACTTTCAAGACAGAATAACTCTTCACCAACTAAGATTAATTTAGCTCTGGATTGAGGGCATACTAATACTTCAAGTAATTTTTTATCCATCATTGATTATATAAAAATATTGCCATTGCAAAAGGATTGAAGGTATGTGTAACCCTAGTTCTTCGGGTGGTTATAATCATTGGATAGGTGATAGTAAAATTGCTTGTTCCTATGGCTCCTGCCGTCATTTTCTTTTAGTTTTGAGATCCAAGATCATACAAAAATCTTGCCATTGTAAAAGGACTAAAAGTTAAACCTAACCTAGTTCCTCGAGAAGTTATAATCGTTGGGGAGGTGACAGTAAAATTGCTTGTTCCTATGGATCCTGCTATCATTTTTCTTTCAGGTGTGAGATCCAAGGCTGGGTAGTATAAACTGTTTCTTGCCATTAATATTTTATTTTCAAAATCTATAAAGACATATTGTCCATCAAAACCTGCTAAATAGATAAGTCTATTTAAAGGAGGATCAGGATAGGCAATTCCAGCACTTTGACTTGGAACAGCCCAGAATTTTAATCCATAAGTTTTTTGTAGGTCGCTTATTTGTTTTACATAAGAGGAAGACAAGATTCTTTCACCATTCCAAACGCCATCATTAAGGAGTAGTTGACCTATCTTAAGAAAGTCTCTAGCTGTCATATCAATGCAGCAATAGGTTAAGTAATTACCATTATCTTGTCCGCCACTAGATGCGTCTTTCCACCAATAAGCTGTAATGTCTAATTTAGAAAAAAGATTTCTTTGAGCAAAATCTTCTATGTCTTGACCAGTAACTCGGTAAAATATCTCACCCAAAAGCATGGAGTCGCAATTTGAATAAAGATAATAAGCGTCTTGACTCTGATAGTTGTAACTAACATGTAACGTCGTATTAAATTCTTGATTTATACAGCCAATAAGCTGATTTGAAGCCAATACTATATCTCCTCCACCGACGGATTGAGAGGCCGGTAGTTCACTACAATTTCCAACTTGATCTGCTTCTGTAATATCGTAACATCCTTGATAAAGCCCAGATCTCATATCTAATAGATTTTTAATTGTAATATTCCTTCTTTCGTCAGTAGTCCATTCGTTCAAATAATCAGAAGCTCTTGAATTTATTGATAAAACTCCTTGAGTTTCAGCAATGCCAAATATTATGCTGGTAAAAGATTTACCCATTGACCAACTAGTTACTAAAGAATTGGAATTTACTGCTCCCATTTTTTCTTCTAAAAAGGAATCTGTAAGTACCGAGTTCGCATTAATTAAATTAGCTTTTTCTGTATCTGAAATTGATCGATACACTTCCCCGACTATTTTTTCATCTTTAACGATTATCGCCGATTGTGAATAATTTCCATTAAACATTGCATAATCTAATGCATCTTGCACCGCAGATGGACGTAATCCGACACTTTCAGGAGAGGCTGTTTCCCAAGTATATGTATAAACCGGAGTAGTTGGTGGAGAGATTTCTAAGTTATCACCTCCTCCCCCACAACTGATAAAAGAAATGGTTGATAAGATAATTAAATTTTTAAAAACTTTTCTATTCGCTCTAAACAATTTTTTTTTCCTAGAAGAAATAATAAGTCAGTTATTGATGGAGCTTTTGGTTTTCCAGTTAATATCAACCTTAAAGGTTTCCCTAATACGGGAAATTTTAAGTTATTTTTTGACAAAAAGTTATCTAAAAAAACTCCAATTAATAATTTGTCATTAAAGTTTACTTCTTCAAGTTCAAATTTAAACTTTTCAAGTAAATCTTTATCAATTTTTATTAATGTCAATAATTCCTCGGTTAATTCAGGATCATCGTGAAAGAAAGTTAATTCTTCAATAATTTGAATAATATTGTTTGAGCTTACTCGAAGTAAATCAATAATTTCTATCTTTTTTGGATTTTGAATAAATTTATCTGACAAAGAAAAATTATTTTCTATGTAAGCATAAAGTGAATTTAAGTCAGATTCTTTTAAATAATAATTATTGTAAAAATCTAATAACTTTTGTGAGAATTTTGCAGCTGATGAATTTACGTTTTGAATATCAAAATACTTTATTAACTCTTCTTCGGAAAAAATTTCTTGTTCTTTATAAGTCCAGCCAAGTTTTATTAAATAATTGATCATTGCCTCTTTTAAATAGCCCATCTTTTTATATTCGTTGATATCTAATGCACCTTCTCGTTTCGAGAGTCTTTTCCCCTCCGGTGAAAGGACCATAGGAAGATGAGCATATTCAGGGATATCTGCTTCAAGAGCATTGAAAATATTTATCTGTTTTAGAGTATTGGTAATGTGATCATCGCCTCTAATAACCGTAGTAATTTCCATTTCTATGTCGTCCACAGCGGCACAAAAATTATACGTTGGAGAACCATCGGATCTAATGATAATGAAATCATCTAATTCTTTGTTGTTTATAGAAATTTTTTTGAGAATTTTATCCTCAAAAGAAGTTTCTCCTTCCAAGGGCATTTTAAAGCGTATGACATTTCCTTCTTCATGAGGAAGATTTAAATCTCTACTAAAACCGTCATATCTAGGTTGTTGTTTATTTTGTTGTTGGATTTTCCTAACCTCTTCTAACCTTTCTGGCGAGACGTTACAAGAATATGCTAGCCCTTTATTCAAGAGGTCAAGAGCAATTTCTTTGTGCTTTGTTTGACGACTACTTTGGAATAAAGGCTCTTCATCAGCTTCTATTCCAAGCCAAGAAAGACTTGAAAGAATTGAATTTACAAACTCCTGTTTAGATCTTTCTTTGTCAGTATCTTCGAATCGAATTAAGAATTTACCCTTTTGAGCTTTCGCATGAAGCCAAGCAAAAATAGCTGTTCTCGCACCGCCTATATGCAAATGACCAGTTGGACTTGGAGCAAATCTAGTTCTCATTTTTATTGATTGATAATAAGTATTCTCGGTGGAGATTATTTTCCTCTTCAGTTGCTTTGATTTTAATGAGAGGTTTTGAATTATTAACTTGCATAGTTTGTTGATCGTTAAAACTTTGTTGTGAAGGTGAAAATTTTAAATCTGTTTGACCGCCAGTCATAGACAAATAAACTTCTCCCAAAATTTTAGAATCCACCAAAGCACCGTGATACGAACGGTCATAACCTTGAACGCTATATCTTTCGGTTAAAACTTCAAGGCTATTTCTTTGTCCGGGATGGATTTGCCTTGCCATCAATAAAGTATCTGTAATTTTTCCAGCATAGTCTTCTACTCTTTCTGAAATATTATTAATAGCTAATTCATTATTTATAAAACCTAAATCGAACTCTGCGTTATGTATTAATAGCTCAGAGCCTTTAATAAACTCTAATAAATCTGAATATATATCAATAAATAAAGGTTTATCAGAAAGAAATTCTTGAGATAATCCATGAACTTTTACAGCTCCTGGATCGATAGTACGATTTGGGTTTAAATAAGATTGAAACTCTTTGCCAGTAAACTTTCTATTTTCTATTTCTACGCAAGCAATCTCTATAAGTTTATGTCCTGATTTATAGTCTAATCCAGTAGTTTCTGTATCAAGGAAAATCTGTTTCATTTTATAATTTTTCAATCCCTAAATTAGCTAATGCATCGGCCTTTTCGTTTCCAGGATGACCGCTATGACCTTTAACCCAATTCCAATGAATATTATGAAAATCATTAAGTGAATCTAAAGCTTTCCATAATTCAGAGTTTTTAACTGGTTTTTTATTAGCAGTTTTCCACCCATTTACTTTCCAATTCTTAATGTAATTAGTGATTCCATCCATAACGTATTTAGAATCAGTGTATAAGTTTGCTTCAATTTGATTGTCAAAATACTCTAAGGATTTAATTACCGCAATAAGTTCCATTTGATTGTTAGTAGTTTCCTTGTTCCCACCACTAAGCTCAACTTGTTCATCTTCCAAGATTATCAATACCCCCCAACCTCCAGGACCTGGATTCCCTTTGCAAGCTCCATCGGTATATATATTAATTTTTTTCATTTTAAGCAGTTAACCAAATGCTCTTCCTAATGATAAAATTATTATGTGATTGAGGTAATTCCATTAAAAGCATTTACTGATAATTATATCTGGGCTTTGGTCAGTAAAGAATCAGTTTATGTTGTCGATCCAGGCGATGCTGATCCTGTATTAGAGTTTCTAGACGAAAATAATTTCACTTTAGAAGGAATACTTATCACTCATCATCATTTTGATCACACTGGTGGAATAAAAAACTTAACTAATAGATATGACATACCAGTATATGGCCCCGTTAATAATCGAATTGAAGGCATAACTCATGAACTGAAAGAAAATAATTCCATATCGATACTCAACGAAGAATTTAAAATTTTTGAAGTTCCAGGACATACTTTGGATCATATAGCATATTATTCAGAATCCTCCCAAAAATTATTATTTTGCGGTGACACACTTTTTTCTGGTGGGTGTGGCAGACTTTTTGAGGGAACTCCTGCTCAAATGTATGATTCGCTTCAAAAACTCAAATCTCTTTCTTCAGAAACATTAGTTTATTGCACTCATGAATATACAGAAAGTAATTTAAATTTTGCTGTTGTTGTAAATAATGAAAATGAATTTTTAAAAGACTATTACTCTGAAGTAAAAGCCAAAAGAAAAAAAGATGAAATTACTTTACCATCATCTATTAAAAAAGAACTTTCAATTAACCCTTTTCTTAGACTTACTGATAAGAATATTATCTCCAATGCAAGTAATTTTGCATCTATAAACCTTGTTAAAGAAGTAGATACTCTAAAAACAATTAGAGAGTGGAAAGATAATTTCTAATGAAACTTTTTTTATTTTTTCTAGTAATTGTTTCTCATCAATTATTTGGTCAAGCTGTTCGCTCTAATGAATCGTTGTGGGATCAAATTCGCTTAAATAGCAAGCTGCAATACGACTCAGACAGGTCTGAAATTACAAATGCTTCCGAGAAATATATTGGCAATCAATATTTAATTAATAGACTCTCTAAAAATGGTCAAAGATACCTTTATTACACTGTAAAAGAAGGGTTAAGAAAAAACTTACCCGTTGAGTTAAGTTTAATCCCGTTTGTTGAGAGTCAATTTGATCCCTATGCAAGATCAGCCACAGGAGCTTCAGGAATATGGCAATTTATTCCAAGTACCGCAAAAGAAAACGGGCTAAAGAAAAATTGGTGGTACGATGGTCGAAGAGATATTGTCGCTTCCACGGAGGCTGCTTATGGATTTTTATCTAAACTTTACGAGAGATATGGAGACTGGTTAATAGCTATTGCCGCATACAATGCGGGTCCTTCAAGAATAAGAAAAGAAATAGAAAAAAATAAGAAAAAAGGCTTGCCGACTGACTTTTGGTCTCTAAATCTACCCAGAGAAACTAAATCCTATGTGCCGAAGATTTTGGCGATAGTTGAATTAATTAGAAATCCAGACAGATTTGACATCCAGCTCCCCTTTTTACCGAATCGACCTTATTTCAGAATTATCGAGTTACCATCTCAAGTTGATCTAATGCAGGTATCAAACTTATCGGGCGTAAATCTTGAACTTATTTATGAATTGAATCCTGGTTTTAATCAATGGGCAACTGACCCTAACGGTCCTTTTCATGTTTTGCTGCCGGTTGGTATAGCAGATAGATTTCAAATTATTTTGGAAGATATAGACCCTAATGAATTAGTGCAATGGGATAAATATTTGGTGAGACGCGGTGATACATTAACTTCAATCGCAGAAAAATATCTTATTGATTTTGAACTTTTAAAAGAAATAAATGGCCTCAAAGACGATACGATCTATGAATCAGAAGAATTGATAGTGCCAAGAGGTCCTAGTTGGATTAAAGATTATTTAAACAGACCCGATGTTTATTATGTACAAAGCGGCGATAGTTTATGGTCAATAGCAAAAAAGTTTGAGGTTACAATAAGAGATCTTTCTATCTGGAATGATTTAAATCCATCAAATTATTTACTTACAGGATCAAAAATATTAATTTACCCTAAATACTTAAAACCCAGGCCAGTTCCTAAGGTAAATCGAAACGATATTGCCTATCCAGTAAAAACAGGCGATACAATTAATAAAATATCTCTTAGATTTGGTATCACTAAAGATTGGATTTTGAAGTGGAATAATATTGAAGACGAAAGTCTTATTTATCCTGGTGATATCCTCAATTTAAATCTTTCTGAATTGAATTAAAGTAATTTAAGCAGCCATAAAGTGCTAAATTTTCTTTTGTAACAACATTTATTTGTGTCGCCTTTAAAATCTCCAATTGGGGACTTTCAATATTAGCTAAATATTGTTTTTTAAATTTTTTTTTATCGATAAATTTGATTAATGATCTCATCATGCTGCCTGCAAGAAAGATTCCCTTTCCAGGTAAGTAAGTAAGTGTCAGTTGAGACAATAAAATAGCTATTCTATTTATAAGATCCTCAATAATTTCTATAGCAATATCTTCTCCATTTTCAGCTAACTTAAATATATCTTCTGAACTGGTCTTTTGATTTTTTTTTAATTCGTATATTTTAGAAATTCCTGGTCCAGAAATAGTGTCTTCAATTTTAGAAAATTGACCAGAAGAAAATAACTCGTCTCCAATTAATTCATTTACACCGAGACTTATATTTCCAATCTCTGTTGATTGAGAATATTTGCTATTAATTAAAAGAGAAACGCCTAGACCTGTGCCAGGACCAAAAAATAGAAGATTATTATTATAAAAATTAGTTTCTAAATTAACTAAATTAACAAAATTATTATTATTTAAACTTTGATAGCTATGAGCAATTGCTTCCCAATCATTTAAAATCAAACAATTTTGTAAATTAAATTTTTGTTTAAGATTTTCAGCATCAATACTTAAAGTTCTATTGGTCATTTCTATTGACCCATATAATTTTGGTCCAGCAATAGAGAGTACTAAATTGTTTATCTGGTTTTTATTTTCAGCTAAGACTTCTTTTAAAACTGTTTCGAAATCCTCTGTAGATTGAAGTTTTTTTTTATTTACTGAATCTATCTCATTACTTTCCGTACTCAAAACTACAAATCGTATATAAGTGCCGCCGAGATCAATCAAAAGAATTTTATCCATTTGAATTTTTAAATTAATTACATCTGAGCAGACAATCTAAGGAATATAAATCTACCAAGAGAATCATAAAAAGATGGATAAAAATTTCCATTTCCAGGAACGTACCCAATTTGACCATTAACTGGAGGATCTTGATCAAATAAATTATTAATTCCAAATCTTAAATCAAATTGATCAAAAGAAAATTTCAAAGAAGGATCAATATAAGTAAAACTTTTAAAAGGAACATTTTCATTATAAGAAGTTCTAGAACTATCAACATTTGTATCGTCTACTGATCCAATGTACCTGACTCTCAAATTCATATTTATTGGGATATCACTTATAGTTGTTAAAAGATCGATTGATAATATGTTTTGAAATTTTGGTGAGGGCAAGCCACATATATTTTCATATTTACCTCGACAATCTGTAGCATTATTAGAAGATGCTTGTTGAATTTCTCTTTTCATTAAAAAATTTGAAAAATTACTTACGTTTAATATTCCAAATTTAGTTTCAAAAGATTTTTTATAAAAAATATCAACACCAGTAATTTTGTTACTGACGAAATTTAATAAAGGAGTGTTGATTCTTCCATCGCCTTCATGAAAAGTTCCCGTAGTTGGATTTCTATTGATTAAGCTGCACCATTTATTAAGACCAGTATCTAAACATTTTGTTAGAACGGTATCTGCATCTGAAGAACCAATTTGGTCTTCAAGATCAATGTTGTAAATATCTAGTTCTAAATAATTTTCTGAATTGTTAAATATAAAACCTAAACTAGATGTTATTGCCCTTTCAGGAGATAAATTAAGATTACCTCCAGTTGTTGTTGCAATTGAACTAGCAGGCATTTCAATCGAACCATAGAGAGACGGAGTTACACCTGTTCGTTCGCAATCTGTCAATGATCGAATTGGTGAAGTTCCAGCACATGGATCAGAGCTCAAGGCAACGAATTCTGCATGTGTTTCTTCAAACAATTCGTGGATATCTGCAACTCTAATAGCTTTTTGGACAGAACCCTTTATCAAAAAATCATTTGAAAGAGGATACGTTATACCTAAGTCAAAAGTATCTACCTTTTGGGACAAAGAATAATCTGAAAATCTATAACTAGTAGAAACATCAATTGAGTTTTTAAAAGGTAAAAAAACTTCCATAAATAATTCATTAACTTTGATTTCTCCTGAAAGTGCATGTTGTTCAACTTGTTGACCGGCACCATCGTTACTTTCAAAATTTTGATCAGGAGTTTTAACTAAAGCTGTTTTCCTTTTTTCTAGTCCAAGTGCAATTGCAGGGTTAAATAATATATTATTTTGAACTGGTAATTCTCTGGAAATACTTAAAAATTGATGAGACTCATTACTAGACCCCTCAATTGACAAATTTAAATTAATATAATCTAAAGCTTGTTGTGTAATCCCCAAAGCAGGATTAGAAACTACTTGATTTCCGTTATTGATAAATATATTCCATGGTACGCATCCAGTATCATCAGTAACGCAACTCGGATTTGCAGATGTACCAGAAATATTTAAAGCGTTAGCAGTTTTCGATTTAGAAATATCATTGAAATAGATATAGGTTAAATCAGTAATAGACCTTTGATGGAAAAAATTATAATTCCAATCCTCGTTTAACTTTCCGACTAACTCAATGACAAATCTATTATTAGTTAAATCAAAATCTTGTTGTCTTGGCAAACCTTCAAAATTTCTTCTACTAAGAGTCACAGATTGTGAATCGTTACTAGTCAACCCAAAATCGGTACATAGTTTCTCAACTTGTTGGGCAGATAAAAATGGGTTGTTACAAGGAATTAAAACTGTTTGTCTGAACAAAAGCGAATAATCTATTTGTGCAATGGTTTCATCTTGCATGTAAAAATAACTAGTTTTTAACTGATGATTATTATTAAACTGATAATCAAATAACAAACCTATACTAATTTTCTCGTCAGGTCGCTGTAGAAAATTATATGAGGCAAAGTTATAAGTTGTACTGCCTGGAATAAAATTGGTGTCCTCAACATGATAAAAAGTGTCTATTCCAATTTTAAATTGTCCCTCCTTAGAAGCGCTAGAACCCCTGCAAACTGCATTGGCAGACAAAGCACAATTGCTAATATCCCTTTCAGACCATCTCACAGAATCTACTTTTCGAGAATTTAAGTAAGTTGTGAAGTGAGATTTTTTTGAAAATTTATGTCCAACTACTATAGATATACTTTCCTGATTACCATCACTTACTGAATTCGGTGCTAGCGCGTATGGTTTCGATAAATGAATCTGTCTTAAATAATTATTATTGTTATTATGATTATAAAAACCTCCTTGGACATCAATTTTTATCCCCTCAAAAGACCTGTCTAGAATAAAATTAATTACTCCACCTATAGCATCTGATCCGTAGATAGTAGATTTACCTCCTGTTACGACATCAATTCTTTTTACTAAAGCATCTGGAATCTGATTGATGTCTGCCTCAGCATGACCATCAAAAGGTGTTCCTGGAGAAAGTCGTTTGCCATCAATTAATAATAAGGTTCTATCGCCGCCTAAAGATCTTAAACTTACAGAAGCCGTGCCGGTTGAAAAGCCTGATTGTAAAGCCGAATTACTAGGGGTTATTTGAGGTAAGGATGAAAGATAATCCTCTAATCTAAAGGTGCCAGTTTTATCTAAATCTTCTTTAGAGATTCTATAGAAAGGATTTACTACCCTAAGATTCTCAGAGTCAATTAAACTACCTGTAACCCTTAATTGTTCTGTAGTCTCCTCAATTTGAGCAAAAGCAAATGTTGTAAAAAATAAAAGTGATAAATATAAAATATTTATTTTAAACATATGAATGAAGGACTAGTTAAAGTCCCTCATTCTATATGTTTTATAGACTATATTCGATATGAAAATTTATAAAGATAAATTAAATCTCAAACCTAAATTTCGCCCAGCCAAAGGTACTTCATTTTTTACATACGAAGCATGATTTCTTGCGATTTCATTGAATAAATTTGTGCCGAAGAGACTTAAAGTCAAATCGTTATCTGAATAAATACTATAAGATTTAGACACCATTAAATCTAACAATTCAAATCCAGCGGTACCTTCCTCACCTGCTGCAGTATCGTTCTGAGATTTTACTTCTTTTAAAGAAAGATCAACTGATACATCATCCTGTGTATAAACGAACGAATAAATATTTCTTGAAGGTGTAATTCTAGGAATATTTGCTCCATCCGTAAATTTACCGTCTACAGAATCAGTTCCAATCATTACGGCTAAATTACCATCGTAAAGATCGAAATCTGAGCTAATGCTAAACTCATAACCATCAAATTCAGCATCTTTCTGCGAATGTCTAGCAATTACGACGCCTTCAATTTTTGTTCCATTTGCATCGTCTTGAAGATAAATATAATTGTCTATATCGTTTTGGAAATACAACATATTGAACTTAATGTCGTTAAGTTTGTAAGATACCTCTAAATCAATATTGGTGGCTTCTTCAGAATCTAGAGCGACGCTTCCAACTTCGTGTCTTTGAATAGCCATATGTTTTCCATTCATTAACAACTCAACAGATGAAGGTGCTCTTTCTACATTTGAAACACCTAAAGTTGCTTCAAAATTATTGCTTAAAGAACCATTTAAGGAAGCTGAAAAACTTAGATTATCAAAATCTAAATCATGATTAGTAACAACGCTATTATTTAAAAGCGTACCTTTCACATTTATTTGGTCATATCTAATTCCAAGATCCATATGAAGATCGTTGAAATTTGTTCCTAAAAAATATCCAATTGTTGATTCGGTTGTTTCTGCAGGTCTCATTGAGGGAGTACCAACCTCCTTAACAACAGAAGAATCTGAATTGGCAAGATTAAATACTAATTTTTGCTCATTATTAGCATTAGAGATATCTAAGATAACTTGAGCTTCCTCAGAATTATTAGTGAAGGTAGTAGCGCCATGCTCTTCCTCTTCCTCTTCTTCCTCTTCTTCCCCTTCTTCATGATGCTCTTCATGTTGTTCAGTCAAAGTAGAGTCTGTTTCTCTTAATGAATAAGCTATTGAGTTAATAGGTCCATTTAGAAAATATTCGCCCTCAATGTTTATAACGCTACTGTCAGTTACTGCGAAGATTCTTTCATCTTCATGTTCTTCACCTTCACCTTCCTCTTCCTCTTCTTCTCCATGAAAAGGAACTCCATTGAGTTGATCAATGATTACCGAAGAAATTCCATAATAACCCCAATCTCCAGTCTTTGATATTCCTAGTCTAGTTGCTGCCATTTTTGAATCTGAATTAGGTAAATATGAAAATTCATCGTGGTCTTCACCTGGCTCGTGAATTACTGCTTCGTCAGGAATATCAAAATTATCTAAATTTTTGGAACTGTGAGAAAAGAAAAGATTTAATCCTTCAACAGATCCTGAATAGTCGATATTATAATTATCACCATCATTAACTGATTGTGATTCAAAACCAAGGTTAAAGACGTTTTCTAACACGTCTTCTTTTGCAATTGTATTATCTACAATATTAACAATACCTCCGATCGCTCCATTGGAATAAAGAATAGATGATGGTCCTTTAACAATTTCAATTTGTTGAATGCCGCCGATATCAACTTCGATAGGGTGATCAGCGCCCATAAAGGCTACATCTCTGACAACTAAACCATTGTTTAAGACTTTTACTCTATTACCAGACATCCCTCTAATAATTGGTTGTCCAACAGATGCTCCATAATCTTGATTGGATACACCAAGCAAAGTATCGATTGATTCAGCAAGTGTAGAAACCCCTTTTTTTGAGAAATCAGAATATTGAATGACGTGAATTGGATTATTGATGCTACTCACATCGCCATCTAAAAACGCTGAAGAAACAGTAACCTCTTCAATGTCTTGTGCCAGCAGTAATGCTGGAACTGCAAAAAGTACAGTTAAATATATATAAAATGTTTTCATAAAAACTCCTTTTTATTTAATTAGTTAAAAAAATTCAAAGATTTTAAGTAACTGGTGGAGCTCTTATAAGAAGGTGATAATTAAAAAAATTTGTTAAATTTGCTTGGTAGGAGAAAAAATAATTCTCTAAAAATAAATTTTCATTGTTGAAATCCTCATCTACAAAAAAGGTAGTTTCAGCTAAATTGCATTGATCACATGACTCTTTTTCATGTTCGTGATCAAGTTCGTGATTATGTTCAAGATCAAACTCTGAAATATGAAAATAGGAGTGACTAGATAAAGAAAAGAGAGCTAAAAAAGCCAGAATTAAATAAGTCTTATTTTTCACGAGAACAGATTATACTCAACGTGATAAAATTTGGTATGGCTTTTTTAAAAGGAAAAAAAATCTTAATCGTTGGAGTTGCTAATAAATTTTCTATTGCAGCAGGTATTGCTGAAGCAATGCATACTCAGGGCGCTGAAATTATTCTCTCTTATCAATCCGAGCGACTAAAAAATAAAGTAATGCAAGTTGGTGAAAAGCTAAATTGTGTTGATTACATTGAATGTGATGTGGGAAACGATGACTCTATCAAAAATTTAGTCACTTCAATCGAAAACAAATGGGGTTATTTAGATGGTCTAGTGCACGCAGTTGGCTTTGCTCCTGCCAATGAACTAGAAGGTGATTTTACTGAAGTCGCAACTAGAGAAGGTTTTAAAATAGCTCATGACATAAGTGTGTTTAGCTTTACAGCTCTAGCTCAAGCAACCAAAAAATTAATGATTGGAAGGAATGCTGCCCTTTTAACACTTTCTTATCTTGGAGCAGTAAGAACCTTGCCAAATTATAATGTAATGGGAGTAGCCAAAGCAGGTTTAGAGTCAACGACTAGATATTTAGCTAATAGCTTAGGTAAAGACGATATTAGAGTAAATGCGATATCAGCTGGTCCAGTAAAAACTCTTGCTGCTTCAGGAATTAAAAGTTTTAGAAAAATGCTTTCTTATAATGCTTCAAGAGCTCCTTTGGGAAGAAACATTACTGCTGAAGAAGTTGGAAATGCCGGAGCTTTTTTATGTTCTGATTTAGCTAGTGGAATTACAGGAGAAGTTTTGTATGTAGATGCTGGGTTTAATATTACTGCGATGGGTAATTTAACCGAAGCAGATTAATTTATTTTAGCTGAGTCCCTTAACACTCTATAAAAACTATCTCGTTCGATTTCCCCCATTGCTTGACTAATAGCATTCTTAGTCTCTTCAATTTCCTCCAAAGTAATAATTCCTTTGAAATCATCAACTCCTAAAAGTTGTATGACGTAAGCGTCGTCAAGATAAAGAGTTGAAACAATTGAATCGTTTCCATTTGTATTTACTATAGAAAAAATTTTATTGGTAACTTCTTGAGGAAATAAGCTTGTCTCCCTATCTATTTCTGAATATGTAATAAATCTATCTAGATTTTCTTGTTTTTCAAGGTCTGATAGATAACTTTTTATAATTGATGGCAGAAGTGTCTTTGCCGTCGAGATCTTTAATTCACGTTCAATTTCCGCAGTAACTTCATCAATTGGCTTAAGCTTACTTGGAAATAAATCTATTGGTTCAATTATCAAATATCCTTGATCAAGTTCATATGGACCATAAACTTCATTTAAGAAGATATTATTTCTTTCAAAATCTTCTACAAAGTCTAAATCGCCAAACGATGTCAACAAATCTGTTTTAGATAATCTTTCCTCGGATTTGAAAGAAATACCATAGATATCAGAGATTTCTTGAATCGTTAAATTTGTTATATTTTCATCTATCTCATTCAAGATATTCTGCATCTCTTCTTCTGCTTTAATTGACACTAAACGATCAATAATGTCATCTTCTGAAATGCTATATTCATTGCGCTCAGTAACTTTTAAGACATGATAAGAAGAACCTAGATCTATTATTTCAGAGGTTCCATTCAAATCTATATTTGCTAGCTCATTTTCAAATTCTTCAGGAAAAACCGATCCGTCGGTAAATCCTAAATCCCCCCCATTGTCTTTAGAACCAAAATCGTCTGAATACGTTAAAACTAATTCTTCAAAAGTTTGCTCATCATTATTTAATTCAGCAATTATAGTTTTAGCTACATCAAATTGTTGGTTTTTTGTGGCTTCATCAAAAGACAATTGAATGTGACTTACCCTTGTCTGTGATAAATTTTGATTCTGTTCAAACAAGGCTGTTTTTTCTTCGAAGATTTCATCAGCTGAAACAGTAATCTCATTTTTAAAATCATCCTTTGTAATAAAAATGGAATTTATATTAATTTGTTTAAGCGTGTAGAAATTACTTTGGTAATTATTATAAAAATCTAATATTTCGTCAGATGTAACAATTTGATCGTTGGCAACTTCTTTTAGACTAATTTTTTTAAATCTGATATCTCTTTTTTGTTTTGAGGTATTAATAAAATCTTTTGCTTCTTCGTTCGTTACAAAAGAGGTTGATCTTAGAAAATTAATTAATTCGGACGCATTATAATTTGATTCTGTCAGCTTTCTAAAATCGTCAGTTGTCATTCCCAATCTACTTAAAAGTCCTCTAAATATATTTACATCGAATTTATCATTGGAGTAAAAATTTCTATCTTGTCTGATGAGGTCGTTTATCTTGTCTTCAGAAATTCCAAATCCTATTTCATCAGCTTTTTGTGAAAACAATTTTTTAAAAATTAGTGAACTTCTAGTGAAACTATCAAGATCTTCTTCTGATATACCATCTAATTCATCAAAATTTGAAGCTATTCTGTTAGCTTCAAGGCTATATTCACCAGCATAGACATCCTCTCCATTCACAGTAAATATTACGTTATCGCCTAAATTATTGTTACCTATAAAACCACCAAAAGTTGCTACTAAAACAAAAACAATAAATCCAACAATTATGGTTGAACCAGTCGAATTTAGATTTTTTCTTATATTTGAAATTGCTGACATCTTTCCAAAAAAAAACGCGCCGTTAAGACGCGTTTTTTATTACATATATTTTATAAACTGTCTTTAAGCGCTTTCCCTGGTTTAAATCCTACTCCTTTAGAAGCAGCTATTTGAATAGTCTCACCAGTCTGAGGATTTCTCCCCATTCTTGCAGCTCTTTCTCTAACCAAAAATGTACCAAAACCTACTAACGCTACTTGGTCACCACTACTTAATGCTCCTGCTATTCCGTCAAGAACAGCGTCTAGAGCTCTCCCCGCTTCAGCTTTAGACATATCTGTTGCTGATGCTACTGAATCAATTAATTCTGCTTTATTCATAACTCTCTCTGTTTAAATTTAAATAATCTTGTATTAGCCTTTAATTTAATAACTGCCAATAACTCTGATCATTAAATTCCTAAGTTATATAGATGTCAAGCTTATAAAGAAAGATGCCTAAATAAATTTTTAGTGAGTTTCAAGCTTATTTTTCTTATTTTTTAAACTTTTTTGAGATTTCGGGTCTACTGATTTTTCATCAACCCACGGTTTAGGTTCTTCAGTGAAAACAACCTTAAAGACTTCATCGATCCACTTAACAGGTTTTATCTGTAAATCTTTAGTTATCTTTTCAGGAATTTCTTTTAAATCACCAATATTACCTTCAGGAATCAATACGGTTTTAATTCCTCCTCTTCTGGCAGCTAAGAGTTTTTCTTTTAGACCGCCAATTTTAAGAACTTCTCCTCTTAGAGTAATTTCACCAGTCATTGCAACATCTGCACGCACAGGAATGTTGGCCAAGACTGAAGTGACAGCAGTAACCATGGCTATCCCTGCACTTGGTCCGTCTTTAGGCGTAGCTCCTTCTGGAACGTGGATATGTATATCATTTAATTCATGAAAATCAGGATTGATTCCAAGACCTTCTGATCTCGATCTAACAACAGAAATTGCAGCTTGAATTGATTCTTGCATGACATCGCCTAATTTACCGGTTTTTATAATTTTTCCTTTACCCTTGAAAGCTGATGCTTCAATGGTGAGTAATTCTCCACCTACTTGGGTCCAAGCTAATCCTGTGACTTGGCCAATTCTGTCTTTCTCTTTGGCTTCACCAAAATCAAATTTCTTAACACCAAGAAAATCTTCAATATTTTTTGACGATATCTTTTGTTTGGTTTTTCTTTTTAAATCGGCTATTTTTTTGATAGTTTTGCGACAAATTTTTGCTATTTCTCTTTCCAAAGCTCTTACGCCCGCCTCTCTAGTGAAATATCTGATAGCGTCCAATATTCCGGAATCTTCAAAAGCAATTTCAGTATCTTTCAAGCCATTATTTTTAAGTTGCTTAGGAACAAGATAATTTTTAGCAATACTTAATTTTTCGTCCTCTGTATAACCTGGGAGTCTAATTATCTCCATTCTGTCTAGAAGTGGACCAGGTATATCTAGAGAATTAGCAGTACAAACAAACATGACATCGGAAAGATCATAATCCACTTCTAAGTAATGATCGTTAAATGTGTGATTTTGTTCTGGATCCAAAACCTCTAGTAATGCTGATGAAGGATCACCTCTATAATCCATTCCGATTTTGTCTATTTCATCTAATAAGAAAAGAGGGTTTTTCACGCCAACCTTAGACATTTTTTGTAAAATTTTTCCAGGCATCGAGCCAATATAGGTTCTTCTATGTCCTCTAATTTCCGCCTCATCTCTTACTCCGCCCAAGGCGACCCTTATAAATTCTCTTCCTGTTGCACGTGCAATAGACTCTCCTAAAGAGGTTTTTCCAACACCAGGAGGGCCTACCAAACAAAGAACTGGGCCTTTTATTTTGCTAACTCTTTTTTGAACTGATAAAAATTCTAAAATTCTCTCTTTAACTTCTTCAAGCCCATGGTGATCGTTTTCTAAGATATCAGAAGCTTTTGAAATATTTTTTTGAATTTTAGATTTTTTCTTCCAGGGAATACTAATCATCCAGTCGATATAACCTCTTACTACAGATGCTTCTGCAGACATAGGCGGCATTAGTTTGAATTTATTTAATTCAGTATTAACCTTTTCAGTAGCTTCTTTTGGCATACCTGAATCTTTTATTTTCTTTTCAATTGCTTCAATTTCGTCGTCAATATCTTCACCTTCACCCATCTCTTTTTTTAGAGCCTTCATTTGCTCGCTCAGGTAATACTCTTTTTGACTTTTTTCCATTTGTTTTTTAACTCGATCACGTATCTTTTTTTCCATTTGTGTTAAATCAAGTTGATTTTCAAGGAGAGACACTAGATTCTTTGAACGTTCTTCCAAATCTATTTCTTCAAGTAAAATCTGGCGGTCTTCTAGAGATAATGATAGGTGACCTACAAGAGTATCGATAAGCTTGTCTAGTCTTTCGATAGATCTAGCCTGACTGATAATCTCAGGTCTAATCTTTGATGAAGACTTAGATAAATCTTTAAATTGTGATTTCAAAGTATTTATATAGCTTTGTTGCAGGTCCTCATCCATTGCTGTTGAGTTTAGAATTTCTACTTCAGACTCAAGGTACTCTTTTTTATCTTTTATTTTTTCAAGACTCGCTCTTTTTATCCCCTCTACTAATACTTTAAAAGTCCCGTCAGGGAGTTTAATAAGTTGTAAAATTGTAGAAACAGTACCAATTTTATAAAGATCATCTTTCTTCGGATCTTCGTCGTCAGCATTTCTTTGCGCAATAAGCATTACCGATTTATCGTCAGCCATAGCCTTTTGCAAGGCATTTATTGATTTATCTCTGCCGACAAATAAAGGTGTGACAACACCTGGAAAAATGACTACGTCTCTTAATGGAACTAAAGGTAATAACATAAATATCTCTTATATATAAAATTAATAAGGGCTAACTAAAAAAAATCAAGTCTTTAGCTCTTTTCTTCCTGTGTTTTGCTCTCATTACGATAAACATATAGTGGTTTTGATTCACCTTTAACAGATGCAGAATCTACTACTACCTTTTCTAATTCAGTTTCTGAAGGTACTTGATACATTGTATCGAGAAGAATATTTTCAATAATCGATCTTAATCCACGAGCACCGGTTTTCATACTTATAGCTTTTTTAGCAATTTCATTTAAAGCATCGTCACGAATATCTAACTCAACTTCTTCCATCTCAAAAAGCTTTTTAAATTGTTTAGTTAAAGAATTTTTAGGCTCAGTTAGAATAGTAATCAAGGCCTCTTCGTCTAATTCTTCAAGAGATGCAATCACAGGAAGTCTTCCTATAAACTCAGGAATCAAGCCGTACTTAATTAGATCCTCTGGTTTAACCTTCTTAATTGTTTCTGCAATAGTTTTTGACTCTATATTCTTAGTAACTGATGCCTCAAAACCAATTCCTTTTTCATCGGATCTATTTCTTATAATTTCGTCTAAGCCAGAAAAAGCTCCTCCACATATAAATAAAATATTAGATGTGTCAACTTGAAGAAATTCTTGTTGCGGGTGTTTTCGACCACCCTGTGGTGGAACTGAAGCTGTAGTTCCTTCAATAAGCTTAAGCAAAGCTTGCTGAACGCCTTCACCAGAAACATCTCTAGTAATGGAAGGATTGTCTGATTTTCTGGCAATCTTATCAATTTCATCTATGTAGACTATTCCGAGTTGTGCTTTTTCGACATCGTAGTCACATTTTTGCAACAATTTCTGAATTATATTCTCTACATCTTCACCTACATAACCAGCCTCAGTAAGAGTTGTGGCATCTGCAATAGTAAATGGAACGTCAAGAAGTCTAGCTAATGTTTGAGCAAGTAAAGTTTTTCCGCTACCAGTAGGTCCAAGTAAAAGAATGTTACTTTTACCTAGTTCTACGTCATCCGCAATATTAGAATTTTTAAGCCTTTTGTAATGATTGTAGACAGCAACTGAGAGAATTTTCTTAGCATCGTTTTGACCGATAACATATTGATCTAAAATTTTATTTATTTCTGCTGGAATGGGTAGATTATCTTTCTTGTTTTCGCTTACTTCTTCTGAAGTATCTTCTTTGATAATGTCGTTGCAAAGTGCAACGCATTCATCACAGATATATACTGAGGGACCAGCAATTAACTTTTTAACTTCGCTCTGATTTTTTCCACAAAACGAACAAAATAATTGTTTTTCTTTATTTTCTTTCTCAGTCATTTTTAAATTCTTTCAGACAAAACTTTATCAATCAAACCATATTCGCATGCTTCTTCTCCAGACATAAAATTATCTCTTTCAGTATCTTGAGTTATTTTTTTCAAAGATTGCTCACTATGCTTAGACAATATTTCATTTAACTTGGTTCTTATTTTTAACATTTCTTTGGCATGAATTTCAATATCAGTTGCTTGACCTTGAAACCCTCCCATAGGTTGGTGGATCATTATTCTAGAATTTGGTAAAGCAAATCTTTTTTCTTTAGTACCTCCAGCCAATAATACTGCTCCCATGCTACAAGCTTGACCAATACATAAAGTACTAATGTCAGGCTTTATATATGTCATGGTGTCATAAATGGAAAGACCGGCGGTAACTGAACCGCCTGGTGAATTTATATAAAGGTTTATATCTTTCTCAGGATTTTCTGCTTCAAGAAACAATAATTGGGCCACTATTAAATTGGCCATATGATCTTCGACTGTTCCGGTGATAAAAATAACTCTTTCCTTAAGCAATCTAGAATAAATATCAAATGCTCTTTCACCTCTAGGTGTTTGTTCTACCACCATCGGTACGAGTTGATTCATGTAATCCATAGATTTAATTTAACTCATTGACATCATTTCTTCAAAACTTAGTTGTTCTATTTCACATTTTGCTTCAGAAGAAATAAGTTCAGTAACCTGTTCTTCTAAAGCAATAGACTCAATATTTTTTAACTGCTCTTCATTACTAAATATCCATTGTTTGTATTGGTCAGGATCTTTAAAACCACTGGCTCTTTCTTCTATTAACTCTTTAATTACTTCATCATTCTTTTCTATCTTTCGTTCTTCTATAATCTTGTTCAGGATTACACCAAGCTTTACTCTTTTTGTTGCGTTTTCTTCAAATGTATTTATCGGAAGCTCATCGTCCTTAAGCTTAGATGGGTCCATTCCCATTTGTTGAGCTGAAGAATTTCTCAAATTCTGTGCTTCCGCTAAAACCATTGCTGAAGGGATTTCTAAGCTATTTTGTTCTCCTATTGCATCAAATATTCTTTCTTTTAGTTTTCTTTTTTCCGTAACTTTTAAATCCTTTTCCAATTGTTTTTTTAGATTACTTCTAAAGTCTTCTTTCGAACTTGAAGGGATGCCAGCTTGAGTAAAAAATTCTTCATTTAATTCTGCGGGTTGAGTATTTAAAACTTCATTTACTTCTATTTTGAATAAAGTTTCTTTACCTTTGAGATTTTCTGCATGATAGTCTTCCGGGAAGTTCAAAATTAAATCTTTTTTATCGCCTGATTTTAAACCTATTAATCCTTCCTCGAATCCCGGAATCATATTCTTAGAACCAATTTCTATAAGATAGTCCTTGGCTTCTCCACCTTCAAATTTTTCATTCTCTAAAAAGCCTTCAAAATTTATTTTTGCAAAGTCTCCGTCGGATATTTCTTTTTCTACGGTTTCTAATTTTCCGAATCTTTTTTGCATTTTTTCTATAGTGCCATCTATATCTTCTTCACTTAAATCACACTTTGGTTTTTTTATTTTTAAAGAAGAAAACTTCTTAAGAGTAAATTCTGGATATACTTCATATGACGCTTCAACATTAATATCTTTTTTAATATCCATAGAAAGAGGATTTAAAGCAGGTTGTCCTACTACTGAGATCTTTTTGTCTGTGATAATTTTGTAAAACTCGTTTGTCATTACTTCATAAATAACTCTCGCTTTAAGTTGCTCCCCATAGATGTTTTCAATTACATCTAATGGAGCTTTTCCCTTTCTGTATCCTTTTAAATCAGAAGAAGATTGTTCTTTTAACAGCTTTTTTTGATAGTCTTCTGACATCACACTAGAAAGAATCTTAAATTTAAGTTTTTTTACTTTTTCCTTTTTTCCTAATCCAAACATTTTTTCTCCAAATGGGGTGGACGATGGGACTTGAACCCACGACAACCGGTACCACAAACCAGCGCTCTACCAACTGAGCTACGCCCACCATATCTTGGCCTCCCGGGCAGGATTCGAACCTGCGACCCTCTGCTTAGAAGGCAGATGCTCTATCCAGCTGAGCTACCGAGAGAATATGTGCTTATTCTATATAAAAGGATTTGATTAGTCTTGTTGTGAGTTAGTTCTAGGACTCCCGGTCAGGAGTCGAACCTGTAACTTATTTATCTGCATCCATGCATAAAAATAAGAATTCTACCGTTTAGAAACCGGGAGTTCTTATCTTCTCTTCCCTGAAAAATCATAGTTAATGATTAGGTTAAATTTAACACACATAAATGCCTAATTAAATGGTCGGGGTGGAGGGATTTGAACCCCCGACATCCTGCTCCCAAAGCAGGCGCGCTACCAGACTGCGCTACACCCCGTTAAATAAAGAAATGAAGGATGCTATGATATCAAATAACTATGGCTATAGTACTAGACGGAAAAAAATTATCTGAAAAATCTGAAAAGGATTTTGTAAAAAGAGTCTCTGTTATTAAGAAGAAAACTGGCTCTTCTCCGATACTTGCAACCATTTTGGTAGGCGATAATCCTGCCTCTGCAACTTACGTTAATATGAAAGGTAATGCTTGTAGGCGTATTGGTATGGAATCACTCAAAATAGAGTTACCAGAAACAACCTCAACAGAAGAATTAATAAACCAAATTAATGTTCTGAATGACAATAAAGATGTTCACGGAATACTTCTTCAACATCCTGTGCCAAGTCAAATAGATGAAAGAAAATGTTTCGATACTATAAAAATTGAAAAAGATGTGGATGGTGTTACTAGTTTGGGTTTTGGGAAAATGAGTATGCAAGAAAGAGTATTTGGTTCTTGTACACCCTATGGAATTATGAGGTTATTAGACGAATACAAAATAGAATTGGAGGGAAAATCTGCCGTAGTTGTTGGTAGAAGTCCTATTCTTGGAAAACCAATGGCAATGATGTTATTGAATAGAAATTGTACTGTTACGATATGCCATTCAAAGACGCAGAATCTTAAAAGTAAAATAGGCGATGCAGATATAATTGTGGGTGCGGTAGGCATTCCAAAATTCATAAAAGGAGATTGGATTAAAAATGAAGCTGTAGTAATTGATGCTGGTTATCATCCAGAAAAGTGTGGAGACATTGAATTAGAATCAATTATTAATAGATGTGAAGCTTACACTCCAGTACCAGGTGGTGTTGGACCGATGACAATTAATACTTTAATTTTACAAACTATTGAAAGCTGTGAGCAAAGTCTAAAATAGATTTACTTATCCCAGTATTCGTTTTTCAAAAGTCTTTTATATAATTTACCTGTAGGATGACGAGGTAGCTCTGGTTTGAAATCTATGGATTTAGGACATTTAACATGAGAGATTTTTTCTCGACAATAAGACATCAATTCTTGTTCAAGATTGTTATCAATTTCACTCATATTTACTGGCTGCACGACAGCTTTTACTTCTTCTCCCATTTCTTCATTTGGAACTCCAAAAACAGCAACATCAGCAACTTTAGGATGCATTACTAATACATCCTCTGTTTCTTTAGGATAAATATTTACTCCTCCAGATATAATCATGAAAGCTTTACGATCTGTTAAATATAAATAATCATCATCGTCTAAATAACCGACGTCTCCCAAGGTAGAATATCCTTGTTTAGACCTTGAACCTTTAGTTTTTTCTGGGTCGTTATGGTACGTAAAACTTTGTGACGTTGGTCCTTCAAAATAAATAGTACCTTCCTCCCCTTTTGGAACCTCATTTCCGTCGTCGTCTAAAATATGGATTGGTCCCAATAAAGATTTACCTACTGTTCCTTTATGTTTTAGCCACTCTTCAGAATTACAAGCCACAAAACCATTAAATTCGGTTCCAGCATAATACTCGTGAATAATTGGTCCCCACCAATTAATCATCTTTTCTTTAACTTCTACCGGACAAGGAGCAGCTGCATGAATAGCAACTTTATGAGAACTTAAATCATACTTATTAAAAATTGATGGATCACTTTTTAAAAACCTTACAAACATTGTTGGAACCCATTGAGAGTGAGTTATTTTGTATTCTTCTATTAATTTCAAAGCGACCTCAGGATCAAATTTTTCCATGACAACAGAAGTAGCTCCTAATGCTTGAAATCCGGTGTTAAATCCTAGTGGTGCCGAATGATAAAGCGGAGCTGGAGACAAGTATATTGAATCAGAATTAGCACCATACATCCCCTCTACTACCCTAGTTAATCCTAAATCTTCATCTTCTGCAGTATAAGGTAAAGGATTGAGAGCGATTTCTCTGCTGACTCCTTTTGGTTTGCCTGTTGTACCTGAAGAATACAACATAGAGGAACCCTGACATTCGTCATCAATTGCGTGTATAGGAAATTTAGAAATAGCTTCTTCAAGAGATTTATAGTCCTCATTACCTCCATCAACCATAAATTTGTGAACATCTTTTAGTAAAGGAGTTAACAAGGCAGCATTTTCTTCCAAAAAATTAGAAGTAATAAAAACTTTAGCTCCACAATCTTTAACAATATATTCAACTTCCTCTGGTTGTAATCTCCAACTTATCGCGGTGTAACGTAAACCGCTTCTGTAGGCTGCGGCTGCAATAGGAAAGAAATATTTATGATTTTCCATCATAAAAGCCATACTATCTCCAGGATTCAAATCTAGAGATCTAAACAGATGAGCCATCTGGTTAGATATTTCATTTAGTTCTTGGTGAGTTACTATTTCGCCACTTCCAGCCATAATTATTGCTGGTTTATCCTTAAACTTTGGTCCATTTACTCCCGGGTGCATTTTTTCTCCTTAATTGATATAAAATATTAATACTATCTGATCGAAATTAACAATGAAAAATCTAAAAAAACTTCCAGTCATTTGTTCGATGGGGGGATTGAATTCGGCAGGTCGTACTTCCGGCAATATTGGATACAAAAGATTAATCTATGAAAGTCTATCCGATACTGATAAAAGCGAAGTTTTAAAAGACCTTATGTCTCTTTCAAAAGAAACTAAATCCGAAGAAGAAATTCTTGCTGCTACTTTAATAAGGCAGATTGATAAAACTCTGGATCCTTCTGGTCTAATGACCGATCAAATAGGAGTAAATGCAGGAGCAAAATTACCAGATTTTTATGAAATTGATAATTTATATAACTCTCGCCAACATCCTAAAGGAATAAAGATGACAGTCTTTGGGGTTAATGATGCTTTATATAACTTAGGTATCGATTGGCAAAATGAAATACAGCCTTTACTTGATCCAAATAGGGTGGCAGTTTTTGCAGGGCCTGCGATTGGTCAATTAGACGAAAAAGGTTTAGGAGGCTTGATGCAATCAAGATTACAAAATAAAAGAGCTAGTTCCAAACATCTTTCAATGTCATTAATTGAAATGTCAGCGGACTTTATCAACGCTTACATTTTAGGATCTGTCGGCAAAAGTGGTCAAGTTGCTGGAGCTTGTGCAACTTTTTTCTACAACTTAAATGCTGCAACAAACTTAATTAAATCAAATGAAATAGATTTCGCTGTAATAGGTTCAGCCGAAGCACCCATAAATCCAGAAGTGACAGATGGTTTTTTTGCGACTACTGGCATTGCAGATGATAAAAAAATAATTGCCATGCAAGAAAGACACGGTGAGATGACTGGCACCGTCGATTTTTCTAAAGCTTGTCGCCCTTTTGGAGATAATTGCGGTTTGGTGTTAGGTGAATCTTCACAATTTGCAATTGTAACCTCTTTGGAATTTGCAGTAAAAATAGGAGCAGATATTTTATGTGCAGTCCCAGATGTATTCATAAACTCTGACGGAATAAAAAAATCAATTAGTTCCCCAGGAATTGGAAATTACATAACTATGGCTCAAGCATTTTCAAAATATAAAAAAGATCATTCTGATAATAAGGAAACTTGTGTTATTGCTCATGGAACAGGTACTTTTCAGAATAGAAGTACCGAATCTGACGTGTTAAGTAAATGTGCTACGTCATTAAATATGAAAAATCTTAAAGTAACTGGTTTAAAAGGTTACCTTGGTCACACAATGGGTCCTGCGGGCGGTGATCAATTATCTTGTGCATTGGGTATATTTTGTCATGGAATAATTCCTGGTCTTACTTCAACACCTAAGCTCGCTGACGACGTTGTAACTAAAAATTTAGATTTTTGTATGCAGAACGAAGATATAAATATTCAAGATTTAGATGCTTTCTTTCTAAACGCAAAAGGTTTTGGTGGTAATAATGCAACTGCGAGTATTTATAACCCAAATTTTGTTAAATCTTTACTTCCCAAAATATTTACTAAAAGTGAAATTACCACGTATAAAAAATCTTTAGAAATTAATGAAAATAATAGACTCAATTATCATAAAAAATGTCTCTTAGGAGATTTTGATCTTTTATATAGAGCAAATGAAGAACTTTTAGACCCTGAAAAAGATATAGAGATTTCCGAAAATTATATTAAGTTAAAAGATTATCCAAAAATTGAAATGTAACTACCTGTCCAAAGGTTTGTCCATTGGAAATAATCTTCTGATGAGAAATACAAAGGGCAAAAGATAAATATACCATTTTGGAAATAGCCTTTGAATTAAATCATATGCATGAGCGTCGGCTCCTACTAAAATTCTTTTATTCTTTTTTTTGATATTTTTTAAAATAATCTTTGCTGCAGTGTTTGCATTAATTGGTGCTTTATCTTTGAATAATTGACCTGCTTCCTCTATAGTTTTTGCTTTATTTCCAAAAATATTTGGACCGTCTTCTTGAGAGTCTGGATCAAACTCAAATTTTCCATTTTTCGCTCCAATATTTGCAATGTTAGTACCAATATGACCCGGATGAACTGAATATACCTCGACATTAGATTTTTCCATTTTCATTTCTAAAGCCAAACTTTCAGTAAATCCTCTCACTCCATATTTACCAACATGATAAATTGATTGACTGGGTACACTTAATAATCCAAAGATAGAGGAGGTATTTACAATAGCTGCTTCAGGTCTATTTTTTAAATGAGGCAAGAACGCTCTGGTACCGTTGATAACGCCATGAAGAAGAATGCCTAATCCCCATTCCCAATCTTCGTCTGTAGATTCTTCAACTGTTGAAGATAATGCTACTCCAGCATTATTGAAAACCATATCGACTGAACCATGTTCCTCTATAACTTTTTCAGGAAGATCGAATATGGCTTGTTTATTACCAACATCAACTACATGTTTTGAAACACCTACGTTATATTTTTTGAGAAAATCTGCCGTTTCGTTTAGCGTTTCTTCATTTACCTCTACTAAAGCGATATTCGCACCAGCAGAAGCTAATTCAATTGCAAGTTCTCTTCCCATTCCAGAACCTGCTCCGGTAATCACTGCAACTTTATTTTTAAAATCTTTCATTCGTTAATGATGCCTTCTTCGATGAGTATGTCTAGTAATTGGTCTATATCTAATCCTTGGATAGTATATTCAGATCCTTTTACATTTGAAAACAAATCTTTTCCATGGGACTCAAATTTGTAACTACCACTACAATTAAAAGGTTTGTCTAATTCAACGTACTCCTCAATTTGATCCAGAGATAATGGTTTCATGGTTAATTCAGCAATCGCAAATGACTGCCATACTATCTTCCCATTTAAACAAATAGCCATTCCACAATTTTGATAATGAGTAACACCAGAAAGTTTTTTTAAAGAAAAAATTGCATTTTCTTTGTTTCCAGGCTTATTAAGTATTTCATTATTAATACAACAAACCTGATCAACGCCAACTACATAGTAGTCTTTGTATTGATCGCTAATGGTAAGTGATTTTTCTGTTGCCAACTGAATAGCCAGTTCATGAAACTTATTTCCTTGAAAATTTAACTTAATTAATTCCTCGTCTACTTCGGATTTTATAAAATCACAATTTATTCCAAAAGATTTAGCAATATCTTTTCTGATAGAAGAACCAGTTGCAAATATTAAGGGTTTGTTAAGTGTTTTATTTTCTAATGACAAATTAGTTATCTGAACTTATTAAGTTCATAAACTCAGCTCGAGTGTTTGCATTTTTTCTGAAAGTACCCAGCATTCTACTTGTAACGGTGCTAGTTTCGGTTTTGTGAATACCTCGAGTAGTCATACACATATGAGCAGCATCGATAACAACAGCTACCCCTTTTGGATTTAAAACTTTCTCTATTGTGTCTGCTATTTGAGCAGTCATTGTTTCCTGTGTTTGAAGCCTTTTACCGAATAGATCTACCATTCTTGCAAGCTTACTAATCCCAACGACTTTCTTGTTAGGTATATACCCAACATGAGCTACTCCAATAATTGGAACCATATGATGTTCACAATGAGACTCTACTCTTATCCCTTTTACAATTACCATTTCGTCATATCCTTCTACTTGTTCAAAAGTTCTGGATAAAACTTCAACAGGGTCTTCTTTATATCCCGCAAAAAACTCATCGTATGCTTTAATAACTCTTTTGGGAGTATCAACCAATCCCTCTCTTGATGGATCATCGCCAGTGTAAGCTAAAAGAGTTTTGACTGCCTCCATAGCTTGTTCTCTAGAAGGTCTGAAATTTATAATTTTTTCACTTTTTTTCATAATAAAGACCGTAATTTAACAGATTGTTTAAAGTTTTCCTAAATTTTACTTCTTTTCTTATTAGGGTATAAATATTTATCAATCTGGAAATGGGCTAAAAGGAAAAGGTTTTAAATCTGAACTGTAAGTGACAAAGTCAATTATCTGACTTAAATATTTTCTAATCTTAACAGATAGACCCAATAAATTTTCATTAGGTTTTTTTGTAAAAATTGTAAACAAAAATTGAACTCCAGCTATTAACCATAGGATGATGTCTGTAAAAGTGAAAACAAATAAAAAAATTATAACTAGAACTAACCTTAGCCATATAGAGGTCTCCTTAATATTTTCTACGACAACCTCTGGGTTAACAGAAACTACCTGATCAGATTGATTTTCTTTATTTTTAGTATTAGACATAATTAACTATCTATATTATCCCCCTCAATAAGAATATCTGCAAAACAATCTTGCGCATTTCCTCCTTCAAAAATTATTCTGTATAGAATATCTATTATAGGCATTGTAAGATTTAAATCGTTCTTCTTCTTAAAAACCATTTCTAGAGTATTTATTCCTTCTACAACTTGATTAACTTTTTTTAGTGAAGTTTCAACATCATCCCCTTTTCCAAGATTGAACCCAAATGAGTAATTTCTGCTGTCAGATGAACTAGAAGTTGCAATTAAATCTCCCACTCCTGCTAATCCAAGAAGTGTTTCTGGATTTGCATCCAGTGATCTAAATAATTCAGACATTTCATGAAGGCTTCTGGTTAAAATCATTGCTTTGGTATTAAACTTACTACCTAATCCATCGGCTAATCCTGCAGAAATGGCGTAGACGTTTTTCAAAGATCCAGACAATTCGACTCCTTTTTTATCTTGAGAAATAAAAACTTTAAATGAGGAGTTATTAAAAAAATTTGATAATTCTTCTGTCCTTTTTAAATTATCTCCTGCCAGGACAGATGCAGATGTTTGTCCTTCTAAAACTTCTTTTGCAAGATTTGGACCTGATAAAACAAAAGTATCTTTAGAATTTACTGCAAATTCTTTTTTTAGAACTTCGGACATAGTAGAAAAAGATTTTTTATCAATTCCTTTAGAAGCAATAATGAATTCTTTTTTAAGCAAAACTTTTGGATCTATATCTTCCATCAAAAAGGGTATTTTTTTTGAAGGGATTGCAATGACCCAAATATCAGAAAAAGAACTAAATTCTTGTAAATTTTTTGTAATTTTTACATTTTCATGAATTCTAAATTTGGGATGATAAACTTCATTGATATTTTTTAGGCTAATTGAATCATGAACTTTTTGATTTCTAGTATGTAATAAACATTCGTGTCCATTGGTGGCTAATAGATTAGCTAAAACCGTTCCCCACGAGCCAGCTCCCAATATAGAAAACTTTGATTTCATAAAAATTGTATTCTTTCTTAAGAAAAAAAATTATAGTTTATCTTAAAATTTATTATGAATTCTTTGAATATAAAATCTATAGGCTTTTGGATAGGTTTATCACTTTTTTTCTTAATACTTTTCATCCCAAATCCAGATGGATTGTCTACTGAGGGCAGACTTACTCTTGCTGTATTCTCTTTGATGGGAGTTTGGTGGGCATTTGAATCTTTACCTTTACAGGTTACTGCCCTAATGCCACTGATTTTATTTCCGCTTTTAGGGGTAATAGAAATAGGAATTATCAGCAAGGAATATATGAATAAAGTTCAATTTTTATTTGCAGGGGGTTTTATTATTGCCATAGCAATTCAAAAATGGGGGCTGCATAAAAGAGTAGCTTTGAATATTCTTAGATTGAGCGGCTTAAATGCTAATAACATTATTGCTTCTTTCATGTTGGCTAGTGCTTTATTAAGTATGTGGGTCATGAACACTTCTACCGCAATTATGCTTTTACCGGTTGCAATTTCCGTAATCAAAGTAATTACAGACACGGTTAAAGAAATTGATAAAGATCAATCTTATAATTTTCAACTCTGCTTGTTATTAGGAATTGCATACAGTGCATCTCTTGGTGGTATTGCGACTCCAATAGGCACATCTCCTAATGGAGTGCTTATTCAATTTGCTAATGATAATTTTGACAAAGATATAGGATTTGCTAGTTGGATATCTTTTGGTCTTCCAGTAACTTTAATTTTAGGCCCCTTGGTTTGGTTTTTATTAACAAAATTTATTTATCCCGTAAATTTTAAGGCCTCGCCTGCTTCAAAAAGGGAATTAGAGTCTATGCTTAATGAACTTGGATCAATGTCTAATGAAGAAAAAAAAGTTGTAATGGTTTTTTCTTTCACTGCCTTCTGTTGGATTTTTAGACAACTTTTAGATGATTTACCAGGATTATCATTACTTGATGACTCTGTAATCGCAATGATGGGCGGTATTTCCCTATTCTTCATTAGCCAAAAGAATAAACAAGATAAGCTCTTGAATTGGGACGATACTCAAAGTGGATTTCCTTGGGGTTTAATTTTCCTTTTTGGAGGAGGAATGGCGCTTGCTTACGTTGTAAATGATTCAGGGTTAGCTCTTTGGCTGGCATCTTTAATACCATCTGAAACTTACTTTTTCGTTGTTTTATTGATCGTAATCACAATGGTCATTCTTTTAACAGAATTAACAAGCAACTTGACTACCACAGTTACTTTTTTGCCTGTCGTTGCAAGTGTAGGTGTCAATTTAGGTATAGATCCTATGTTATTAATTCTTCCATTAACTTTATCAGCGAGTTGTGCATTTATGCTACCGGTAGCTACACCACCTAATTCTATTGTCTATGCATCTGGACTCATACCAATTCAAAAAATGGTGAGAGCGGGAATATTTATTAATTTAGTGAGTATTGTATTTCTTTTTCTTTTAGCTTATTTCTTTATTCCGTATTTAATTTGATAATTGATTGTAAATTAAAATGGAGTAAAATTTAAATGAGAGTCGCAATTGATAGAATTAAAACAGGGTCTCTATTTTTGCTAATTTAAACAATCCCTGACAGGAGGTGATCCAAAATTAATACGAACAATTTAACAGGAATATCAGGGAGGACCGCCTGACTAGGGTTTTCCCTATTCCGACTAGAGGACGCTTCGGCCGCCTTTAGAAAGATTTAAGTTGAGATACTTTATCTTGGGATCCTGCCTCGAAAGAGGCAGGATTTTTTTTAAACTGACAAATTATGTCCTGAACAAGCTGTTAATCCACCGTCACAAGTAATCGTTTCTCCGATTGTGAAGTTTCCAGCTCGAGAACATAAATAGATAGCTAAACCTCCTATATCCTCCATAGTACCAATTCTTTTTACAGGGCTCCTTTCTTCGAGTGGGCTAAAGTCATGAGCAACCGCAGAACCTAGCATTCTGCTTGGAAAAGGTCCTGGAGCAATCGCATTGACCAGAATATTCTCGCGAACTAGTTTTGATGCTAAATGACGAGTTAATTGATGAACTGCTGCCTTTGATGCGCTGTAAACATAATTTTCAAATGCTGGAGTATTTATTCCATCGATTGAACCAATATTTATTACTTTTGAGGGTAGTTCAAGAGAACCAGCTTTCCTCAGTAATGGTAAAAGTTTCTGAGTCGTAAAAAACATTCCTTTTACGTTAAGATCCATTACTTTATCCCAGCCTGTTTCAGAAAATTCATCTATTTTTTCTCCCCAAGCAGCACCGGCATTGTTTATAAGAAAGTCTAATTTATCCTCTCTAGCTTTAATTTCTTCGGTCAATTTAATTATTCCGTCCATGGAGCCAACATCAGCAGGAATTGAAATACACTCTGAACCATATTTTTCAGAAAGTTCTATTGCTTTTTGATCGCATGGATCTGCTTTTCTAGCTGAAATGTAAACTTTTACTCCATTGGATAAAAAAGCTGCTGCAATCATTTCTCCAATACCTCTAGAACCTCCAGTTACTAAAGCTACTTTATCTTTGACATCAAATAATTCATCTATTTTCATTTTTCTTCTCCACAAAATTAATTATTAAAATTTTTAAAAGCTTCTTTATCTTCATTAGTATCTTTTCTAAAAGCAGAAAAAAGTCCTAGCGATAAATCTGGTAATTTATTATCGCCCATTCTTTTAATTTGCTGATAAAACCATGCTTGAGCTCCAAATGCGTTTAATGCCTGGATTAATCTAAAAGGACTTGATGGAGAAAAAATCCATGGGCCCAAAGATAAAGTTTTTTCATAAATTGGAAGCTGTTCAATTTTCCCATCAAACATTTCCTTGATCGCAAAAGGATTTGCACACAATGGCCTACCGACACCTACAATTTCACAAGCGCCGCTTTTAACAGCACTTTCCATTCCTTCTTTAGTTCTAAACCCTCCAGTTACCATTAATGGTATCTGAATGTTTTTTTTAATTTTTTCTGCATATTCTAGAAAATACGCTTCTCTTGCAATTGTGCTCTCTTTTCTAACCTCGCTTCGATCAGGATTAATACTCACATTATCAAGTCCTAACAAACGCGGTTGTTCATAAGTTCCACCAGAAATTTCTATGTTGTCTACTCCTGCTGCCTCAATAATTTTTGCAACTTGAATTGAATCATCTGGTGAGAAACCCCCTTTTTGGAAATCTGCAGAATTCATTTTTACTGATATAGGAAAATCTTCACCAACTTCCCTTCTAATACTTTTGATTATTTCAACGTGAATCCTAGATCTATTTTCAACAGTTCCACCCCACTCATCTTCTCTTAAATTAATATCAGGAGATAAAAATTCTGAAAGCAGATAACCATGAGCAGAATGAATCTGAATACCTGTAAATCCAGTTTCTCTTGCAATCTTTGCAACAAAAGTAAACTTTTTAATAATTTCATTAATTTCTTCTGTTGATAATGCAGAAGGGACTCCGTAATTTCTTCCAGGTATCTTTAATTGAACAGATGAAGGAGCTTTAGGGGATGAATTGATTTCTCCAGGAGTTTGTCTTCCTGCATGAGAAATTTGCATCCATAAATGAGTGTTGTCTTTAGTACCTTCTTCAGCCCATTTTCTCAAAAGCGGAAGTTGCTCAGCATATGTATTTTCCTCTATACAAACATTAGCAGGACCTTCTAAATGATTTTTATCTACCTGAACATTCCCAGTGAGTAAAATTCCAATATCTCCTTCAGCCCATTTTTTGTAAAGATTAAGATGTCTCTGATTAGTATAATTATCTGCAAAAGCTATTCTCTCTGTCATCGCAGCTTTACAAATTCTATTTTTAATTTGTGCTCCGCAAGGAAGAGTTATTTTGTCTTTCAAAATTGTCATTTTTATAATCTCAATATTTTTGGTTCAAATTCATCTAATTCTCTTTCTTCAAAACTTCCATATGCAGCAATGATGACTAAATCTCCCACACTTGCTTTATGAGCTGCAGCTCCCATCATAGAAATAGTTTTTGATCCAGCTTCAGCTTCAATTGCATAAGTTATCAATCTTTCTCCATTGGTAAGATTATAAATATGAATTTGTTCAAAAGGTTTAATGTCGACTTCCTTCATATAATCTGAGTCAATTCCGCAAGAACCGTCATACTCTAGTTGAGTGTGTGTAACGACTGCTCTATGAATTTTAGATTTGAGAAGAATAGTATTCATGAAAAAATTTTAAAAAAATATTATATAGATAATATAAATTTTATGAATTTATTATTTTTTTTATAGTAAAATCATTCTTGTAAGTTCTTATTTGTAAAAACAATTTTTATGCAGGAAACTAATATTTCAAAACTGCCTGTCACTGTACTGTCTGGATTTCTTGGAGCTGGTAAAACCACAGTTTTAAGTAACATATTAAACAATAGACAAGACAAAAAAGTCGCTGTCATTGTAAACGATATGAGTGAAATAAATATTGATTCTGCAATTGTGCAAAACGAGGTCTCATTAAATAGAAGTGAAGAAAAACTTGTTGAAATGAGCAATGGTTGTATCTGTTGTACTTTGAGGGAAGATTTACTGCTTGAAGTAACTAAACTTGCACAAGAGAAGAGATTTGATTACTTGGTAATTGAATCAACTGGAATTTCTGAACCCTTACCAGTAGCAGAGACTTTTACTTTTGCGGACGAAGATGGCACTTCTCTTTCTGATGTTGCTGACTTAGACACAATGGTTACCGTTGTAGATGCAGTTAATTTTTTGAAGGACTACGATGAGGCAAAGTATTTAGTAGATAAAGGAGAATCTCTTGGAGAAGATGACGAGCGCAGTGTTGCTGACTTACTAGTTGATCAAATTGAATTTGCTGACGTCATCTTGATAAGTAAAACAGATTTAGTTTCATCTGAAGAAGTCTCAAGGCTTAATGCAATAATCAAAACTTTAAACACAGATGCAAAAGTGATTCCTATTTCTAATGGTGAAGTTGATATTAATGAAGTATTAAATACCGGCAAATTTGATTTTGAAAAAGCTCAACAGTCTCCAGGATGGCTTAAAGAAATGAGAGGAGAACATATTCCTGAAACAGAAGAATATGGTATCAGCAGTTTTAGTTATGAAGCTCGACGACCGTTTCATCCAGCTAAATTTCATAATTTTCTTCATAATGTTAATCAATTTGGAAAGCTAATTCGTTCGAAAGGTTATTTTTGGCTCGCTTCTAGACCTCAATATGCTGGTCAGTGGAGTCAAGCTGGTGGAATTGCTCGTCATGGGTTTGCTGGATTATTTTGGAAAGCAGTCCCTAAAAAAGATTGGCCAACCGAGCATGAGTATTTAGATTCTATAAAAAAAACTTGGGTAGAGCCTTTTGGAGACATGCGTCAAGAATTAGTTTTTATAGGTCAAAACTTAGATAAAGATAAAATAATTGAAGCGTTGAATGATTGTCTTTTAAAAGAGGAAGAAGTTCTTAAAGGAAGAGATTATTGGATCGAATTAGAAGACCCCTTTCCTAGGTGGGTCTGAAATAAAATTTTAGAATATTATGGCGGACCGGACGGGGCTCGAACCCGCGACCTCCGCCGTGACAGGGCGGCGTTCTAACCAGAACTGAACTACCGGTCCATTTTAGAAAGCCAATTATACATAGTATAAAAAGAAAGTAACTTGAAAAAGATCTGAAGAGTTTTTCATCAAAATGATATTTTAATGGTGGGCGATACAGGACTTGAACCTGTAACTTCCACCTTGTAAGGGTGGCACTCTACCAATTGAGTTAATCGCCCAAAGAGATTTGTATTATACCCAGACTTAATAAAATCTAAATGGACATGAACTGTTTTTTCAGGCATATTTTTCTATCAATTTAATAAATATGCCTAAACTAGAATCACAGCCCTTTGAATCAAAATTAGATACATCTAGCGAGCAATTTAATAAAAATAAAACTTCTATGCTTTCAATGCTAGAAGAAATCGATGTTCTGTTAGATGAAGCTGAACTCGGGGGTGGAGAACATCATAAAGAAAGATTAGCTAAAAGAGGAAAACTTCCAGTAAGAGAACGAGTATTTCATTTTTTAGACCCTGATAGTCCATTTCTTGAAATAAGTGGTCTCGCTGCTTATAAATCTGACTACCCTGTTGGTGGAGGAGCAATTGCAGGAATTGGAGTTAGCGCTGGTATTGAATGCATAATTTTCGCTAATGATCCGAC
The DNA here is from genome assembly GCA_902616715.1 of uncultured SAR86 cluster bacterium. Lineage (GTDB taxonomy): Bacteria > Pseudomonadota > Gammaproteobacteria > Magnimaribacterales > AG-339-G14 > AG-339-G14. Next base: position 295,253 of record CACMTR010000001.1, on the reverse strand, counting down.
TGTCCTTGCAGGTGCAATGCATTTCTATTCAGTAAAAAAATGGATGCGAGCCATGCAAATTGCACGTGATAGTAGATTACCATTTATTCAATTCGTTGAATCTGCAGGTGGGGATCTCAGACCGAGAAGTAATGCAGTAGTTGGAGGAACGACTCACTTTGCTGAATCTGGAAGACAATTTTATGAAATTACAGAATTATCTAAACTAAATATTCCTACAGTAACTGTTACCTTTGGAACAGCTACCGCTGGCGGAGCTTATCAACCCGGGATGTCTGATTATAATATTTTTGTCAAAGATCAAGCTGATGTAGCACTTGCCGGCCCTCCACTGGTTCAAATGGCTACTGGAGAAATCTCTTCGAGAGAAGATATTGGAGGAGCTAAGATGCATGCAGAAAAATCAGGACTTGCAGAGTATCTTGCTGATAATGATTTAGATGGAATAAGAATTGCTCGAGAAGTAATGTCTCACTTAAATTGGGAAAAAGAAGGAACAAAGCCAAGATTTTCAATTGAGGAGCCGCTTCATAACCAAGACGACCTTTTAGGTCTAATTGAACCAAGCTTAAAAACTCCTTTTGACATAAGAGAAATCATTGGAAGAATTGCAGATGGATCAAAATTTGAGGAATTTAAGCCGCTCTTTGGTCCAACAATTATTTGTGGCTTTATATCAATACACGGATATCCAGTTGGAGTATTGGGTAATAATGGCATGCTATTTCCAAATGCTTCTCAAAAAGCTGCTCATTTCATTCAATTATGTAATAAGAGAAACTTACCTTTAGTTTTTTTACAAAACATTACTGGATTTATGGTTGGCAAAGATTACGAACAAGATGGTTCTATAAAAAAAGGCGCGCAGATGTTAAATGCGGTTTCAAATTCTGAAGTTCCTCACCTTACCGTAATTGTTGGAAATTCCTACGGAGCTGGAACGTATGCAATGTCTGGAAGAGAATTTGGTAACTCATTTACCTTTCTTTGGCCTACTGCAAAAATTGCAGTCATGGGTGGAGAAGTTATAGCTGGTGTTATGTCAATAGTTAGAAGAGGTCAAGCAGCAAGAAAAGGTATTAAATTTGATGAAAAAGAAGATGCAGAAATTGTTAAAAATCAGCAAATAGGTCATGACAAAGCCTCAGTAGCATTAAAAGCAACAAGCGTTCTAAGCGACGATGGCATTATCGATCCCAGGGATACAAGAGATGTACTTGGTATTTGTTTGTCAGTTGTAAATAACAAAAAAATCAAAGGCTCTAAAGGTTTTGGTGTATTCAGACTATGACAATAAAGAAATTGCTGATTGCTAATAGAGGGGAGATTGCTTCTAGGATAATTAAATCTGCTCATCAGATGGGGATAAGTACCGTGGCAATTTATACTGATCCAGATGCAAATTCACCCTATGTCAGAGAAGCAAAAGAAGCATTTAAACTTGATTCTTCGTACTTAGACGCCAAAACAATAATTGAGATTGCAACCACTGCAAATGTTGATGCAATTCATCCTGGCTATGGCTTTTTATCTGAAAACTCTAATTTTGCGAATTTGGTATCTAAATCAAATATAAAGTGGGTAGGACCTTCGGCAAACGCTATTAAAAAAATGGGTGACAAATTAACTGCAAAAAAATTATCTGAAAAAGCTAACGTTCCAACATTGCCAATGACAAGTGATCCTAAAGAAGCAAAAAAAATTGGATACCCTTTATTAATTAAAGCTGCTGCTGGAGGTGGTGGAAAAGGTATGAGGATTGTTAAAAGTCAGAAAGATTTAAAAGAGTCTATTGCCTCTGCTCAAAGAGAGGCCGAGGGAGGATTTGGCGATAAAAGAGTTTTTATCGAAAGATATATTGCAAAATCAAGACATATAGAAATTCAAATTTTAGGAGATTCTTATGGAAACATTGTTCATTTAGGAGAGAGGGAATGTTCCATTCAACGAAGACATCAAAAAGTCGTTGAAGAATCTCCTTCCCCAGTTGTAGACGAAGAACTAAGAAATAAAATGGGTTCAGCTGCAATAAAGATAGCATCCCTGCTGAAATATGAATCTGCAGGAACCGTTGAATTTTTACTTGATGAAGCAACAAAAGAATTTTGGTTTCTTGAGGTGAATACTCGATTGCAAGTTGAACATCCAGTTACCGAAGAAGTAACTGGCATAGATCTTGTTAGGGAGCAATTAAAAATTGCAAATGGAGAGCCCCTAGATTTTTCTCAAGAAGATATAAAATGGTTTGGGTCTTCAATTGAAGTAAGACTTTATTCAGAAGATCCTGGAAATAATTTTTTACCAGTAACTGGAAAACTCATTGCTTTTGAGCCAACAGAAGATCCACTTGTTAGGTGGGATACAGGAGTAGAAACTGGTTCAGAGATTACTCCAAATTTTGATCCTATGTTAGCTAAAATTATTTCATATGGAGAAACTAGAGTTGAAGCTGCAAATAAATTAGCGTTAGCTCTCGAAAATAGTCATTTTGGAGGACTCAAAACTAACAGAGATTACTTAATTTCCATTCTTAGATCAGATGAATTTCTAAAGGGTAATACAACGACTGATTTTTTAGAAAAAGCAAAAATCAAAGATGAAATTAATTTAAATGAAGAAGAAATTTATTTTTTAGCAATTGCTGCTTCAATGTGGATTCAGGGAAAAAATCGATATGAATCTGAAGTTTTATCAAATTTGTCCTCAGGATGGAATAACGCAAGACTTCCAATGCAAGAAATTAAACTACAATTTAATGACGAATTATTAACTGTTAAATATAAAAATAATAGAGAAGAAATATTTACAACTGATAAAAATAACTCAGCAAAAATAAATACATGGGATAAGAATTTTATTGATGTTGAAATCGACAACACAAGAATAAGAAGTAAAGTTACTTTTGATAACGAATTGTTACTTATTCAATCTAAAAGTGGAGATGTCTTATTTAAAATCCTCCCTAAGTTTGAGACAGTGAAAAAAGTAGCTATAGAAGGAGGATTAAATGCTCCAATGCCGGGAAAAGTAGTTGAAATAAAAATAAAAAAAGGTGCAAAGATTAAAAAAGGAGACACTTTGATAATTCTTGAGGCTATGAAAATGGAACATAAAGTATTGGCTCCAAGTGACGGAAAAGTAAAAGAAATCTTAATTCATAAAGATGAGCAAGTAGAGAATGGCGCAACTCTTGTTGTTCTTGATTAACACTCCCACGATCTAGATATTTCGAGTGGGTGGTCAGTTAATAGAGAAAAAAATTCATCAGGTTCTATAGCTCCTTCTGGCGCAAAAACACCCTTTTGATTAATTTTATTCTCCAAGAATAGCTCTAATCCAAAAGCAAGAGGAAAACCCGTTATCGCTCCCATCCCCCAAGGATTAATAAGTTCTTCTTTAGATAAGGTAACAGCTACTGTTGCAGTTTTTTGGTTTTTGGTTCCTTGCGCTAAACCATAAATTGCTGGTAACCCTTTAGTTTGTTTCTCAATTGATGGTGTTGTTCCAAGATTTCTCTCTAACCATTCCAAAAAAAGTGCTCCGGATTTAAAACTAATAACTTTGTTATCCACAAGCCACCTTAAGATTTTTATAATGTAAATGTTACTCTCGTTAGCGCCATGGCAAACATTAAATGATTCTTTTATATCTTTGTAATGATGAGGAAAAGTAATAGCTTCTGGATGACCAAAAAGATAAACATTGAAGTTGCCTCTACCAGGATAGTTAATAGAGATTTTCTCTAAAGGTTTAGTATTCTTAAATTTTTTTTCTTTAAAAATTTTTATTTCTCCAGTAACTTGTTGCAGACCATGTTCCATTGCTGCATTAGTTCCAGATTGAGAAGATTCGTCTTCGGGTTTTGCACTGCTAATATCCCATCCGGTAATAACAGAGCTAACAGAGTCAAGTTCTTTCATTGCTTTCAAACCTAATAAATTGCTTATGCCTGGACTTGCCCCTAAGCCAATGATGGCAGTTACGCCATTTTTCGTAGCTGCATCATCAAGATTTAGCATTTCTAGTGTCGGCTCCCAATCATCACAAATATCTAAATAATGACATTTGCAATTTATGGCTGACTTTAAAATTGACACGCCAAGTTTAAAAAATGGACCAGTTGTGTTTAAAACAATATCGTGATTTTGCATCAGCTTTTCTAATTCTTCTTTATCAGACACGTCTATTCCAATACCTGAAAACCTTTCGTCAAAATTTCTAGCGAACTCTTTAGCACTTGATTCGTTTAAATCAGCTATAGTGACTTTTGTAATTTTTGAGTTTGAAGAGATAGCAAATGAAGAGAACCGCCCCATTCCACCGCTACCTCCTAGAGCTAAAACTCTCATAATCTTTTTACTAGTCCCAATTGGGTTTCCTTTTTTCCAAAAATGCAGCTATGCCCTCTTTTGCATCAGGGCCTTCAAAAGTTTTTGCTATTTGTTTTTGTAGAAAAGGTAATGCTTCGTCAAATGCCAAAGAATCTTGTTTCTCATAGGCCTCCAATCCAAATGACATAGTACCTGGAGCGAGACTTGCCAATTCTTCTGAAAGTTTTTTTACGTAATCATCTAATTCATCAGCATTAACAAATTCATTTATAAGACCCCATTCTTTCGCCTTTTTTGCGTCTATAGGCTGACCTCTCATTACAAAATCTAGTCCTGCTCTTTTAGGTATAACTCTAAATAATCCGGCCATGACCATATGAGGCCATAAACCTCTTAAAATTTCTGGTGCAGAAAATTTTGCCTCTTCGACTGCAACAGCGTGAGTTGAATTAGTAACCATTAATAGTGCACCAGCCAAAACAGAGCCCTGTATTTTACAAATTACCGGTTTGTATAAATGTCTTAGCATTAAACTAATATCGTCAGAGCCCTCAAGTTTAGGTACGTTTGATTCAGATTCTTCTCTTCTTAAATCAGCTCCGGCACAAAATATATCTCCTTCAGCAGCTATGACCACAACCCTAATAGATCTCTCTTGTTTAGCGTACGCCAACGCATAACAGATTTCATTCATCATTACATTATTTAAAGCATTTTTCTTTTCAGGGCGATTAAGAGTAATTGTTAAAACGTTTTTTGCTTCATTAATTTTAGTAGCTTGAAAGGTTAAACCTTCTAAAGATAATTTTGTTTTAGTCATAATTATTTGAGTAGTTGAACAGGAAAATTAATTTTTTTTGCTCTTAAATATTCTCCTAAAGATTTAGCTTGTCCATCCATCCTCGTGGATGATGATACTCCTTCCTGAAGAATTCCGTGAACGTAAAAATTTAAGGAAAAAATATTTGGCAATTCATATCTGTCAATTTCAAACGATTCCAAATCAGGTAAAAGTTCTTTTAATTTCTTTACAGTTAAGAAATCAAACAAGAATGAATATGCATCTTCTGTTTTTGCCCATACGCCTAAATTTGCGCACCCACCTTTATCTCCAGATCTTGTTCCATAGATTCTTCCAAAAAAATCTTCTCTAACCTCTCCAATTTCTAATGTAGGATTTTCATAAGCAACTTTTTGATAATACTTTTCTTCTAAACCCAACTGGTTAGTAGGGACAACTTCAATGACTTTGTCGTCAATATGAATAAGCTCTTTGATGTATTTACTATCTATCAAGGTAGGCCAGTATTCGATAAATGCGCCATTAGGAACTACTCCACTTCTGCCTGTCCAACCTGGAAAATTTGCTAATGCTAACTCAATTATTTTTGCGTTAAATAGTCTTCCGACAAGATCAGGATTAGAAGACATAACATCAATTCTCAAAAAAGCTTGTGCTTCTTCATTTGAGTTAGGGTTTTCTTTGTCTGTACGGTGCAATTGAATATCTACTTTATCAAACTGCTCCTTGCCTCCAACTGACTTAAAAATTTGCTCAGTAATTAATTTAGCTTTTTCTTCGATGTCTAGCCCGGTAAGTAATAATTCAATCCCGTTTCTAAATCCGCCAACTAAATTAACACAAACTTTATGAGTGTTTGTTGGACTGCTTCCTCTGGCATTTTCAACTAATACTCTATCCTTTGACTCTTGAGTTATTTTAAGAGTATCAAAATGACTAATTACATCTGGATTCAAATATGCAGGAGAACTAATTTCATAAAGCAATTGTGCTGTTACGGTTCCTACAGAAACTAAACCTCCAGTATTTTCATGTTTAGTAATTACAAAGCTTCCATCTTTGTATATCTCTGCTATCGGATAACCTATATTGTCGAACGTCGGTACTTCTTGGAAAAAAGAGTAATTTCCTCCTGTAGCTTGTGCTCCGCATTCAATAATGTGGCCAGCTGCCAAAGCACCAGCTAACTCATCATATTGATCTCTAGACCAATTAAACTTCCAAGCAGCTGGACCAATTACAACTGCCGCGTCTGTTACTCTAGGACAAACTACAACATCAGCTCCGTTATCCAATGCTTCTTTTATCCCCCAAGCTCCTAAATACGCATTTGCAGTTATAGCTTTTTTTGAATAATCTTTTAAATCTATATTTTTATCTAAATTTGAAAATTTCTCTCCAAGCTTAGTTAATTTTTCCATTTCTGGAATCAAATTATCGCCATCAATGTAAGAAACTTTTAAATCTAAATTTAATTCATCAACGACTTTTTCAATTTCTTGTGCCATTGATTTTGGATTGAGACCTCCGGCATTGGTAACGATTTTTATATTTTTATCTTGAGAAATTTTCGCGACATCTCTAAATTGCTTGATGAAAGTTCCTACATATCCATGTTCTTCACCCCTTTTCATTTTTTGGTTGTAAAGAATAGTCATTGTTAATTCAGCAAGATAATCTCCAGTAAGAACGTCAATGGGCCCTCCTTCAACCATCTCTTTCGCAATTGATAACTTATCTCCATAAAAACCACTACAGTTTGCGATTCTTATCATTTCCTTACTCATTTCTCTCCCTATTTAATCTCTCACTTAATCCAGCAAAATATATTCCAATTAAAAGAATAATAACACCAAAGAATTGACCTAATAATAAAGTTTCTGAAAAAAAATAAACTCCCAGTATTGTTGCTGTTACAGGCTGGAATAATAAAAGTAATGAGGATATTTGAGGCTTAATTTTAGAAAGCCCATAGATAACAAGGCCCTGTCCCATAATTTGTACAAAAATTGCTTGTCCCAAAAAATTACTCCATCCTAGATACGTTTCAGGAAAAGGGTTATCTAGTTCTAATAAACTTCCAATTCCTAGGGGAATACAGGCAAAAAAAGAAGAGTAAAACATAAGATTAAAGATGTCATATTTAATAGACAATTTATTTACTGATAAAAGATATCCAGCATAAAAAATAGCGCCAATTAATGCTAAAAGGTTTCCAATAGAATACATGTTTCCCGAAAAAGAAGAATTCGACACAGTTAAAATAATAATTCCTGACAAGCAAAATATTAAAGCAAGAGAAAAGATAAAATTTAATTTTTCTTTAAAAATTACAAAAGCAAATAAACATACGTACAAGGGAGCCGTATTAATGAAAAGTGTTGCATTGGCTATAGAAGTCATAGTGATAGCAGAGTGCCAAAAAGCTATATCTATACCGAAACATAAACCAGGTACAGCAATAAGGGAAAGTTCCTTAAATTTAAATTTTTTAATTTTTTGGAAAAAAATTCCATAAAAAAAAATTATTAATGTAGCGAATAGAAATCTATAAAATCCAGTAAAAGACGGACCGATCTCACTAAATCTGACAAATATTGGAGCTAATCCTATTAAACATCCTCCTAAACACGTTATAAGGATTGGAAAGATTTTGTTATTCATTTTTTATAAAATAATTTTTTAATTGTTTATACTGCATTAATGCAAGAATCTAATCAAAAAAATAACTTAGATATACTTTCGGTATCAGATTTAAATAACTCTGCGAAAAGACTATTAGAGACAAATTATTCGTCTATCTGGATTCAGGGTGAAGTTACAAACTTTAGATCATACGATTCAGGTCATTGGTACTTCAAAGTAAAAGATAGCAATTCTGAAATACAGTGTGTGATGTTTAGATTCAGGAATAATTCAGCAAATATGAGACCATCTGACGGAGATCAGGTAATTTTAAATGGCTCAATCTCAATGTATGTTGCAAAGGGAACATATCAATTTCAAGTTGATTCAATTGAATATGCTGGAGAGGGATTCCTATTAAAAAACTTTGAGGAATTAAAAAAAAGACTTCAAAGTGATGGATTCTTTGATAAAGAGACAAAATTAAATCTTCCCCATCTTCCTCGACACATAGCAGTCATTTCATCTGCAAATGGTGCAGTGATACAAGACATAAAGAATGTTATCAATAGAAGAGCTCCTTTAATACAAATTTCATTAATTCCGGCTTTAGTTCAAGGAGACAGCTCTGAAGACAGTTTATTGAATGCTGTGTCACTTGTTAACAAATTAAACGATCTTAAAAGTGTTGATGCAGTTATTTTTGCTAGAGGTGGTGGATCACTTGAAGACATATGGTCTTTCAATTCCGAAAGGCTAGCAAAAGAAATTTTTGAATTGAATATTCCATCCATAAGTGCCATTGGTCATGAAACTGATTTTACAATTTGCGATTTCGTCTCAGACTTAAGGGCCCCAACGCCGTCTGCAGCAGCTGAGATTATAAGTGAGAGTTATGTAGAAAAATTATCTGAGCTAACTGAAATTTCTAACTTAATAGGAGCCTATTTTGAAAATATTCTCAGTAAATATGAGAACAAATTAAAAATTATCCAAAAAAGCCTTATAAATCCAAAAACAAAAATTTTGCAAAATAATCAAAAATTAGATGAATTCGAGAACTTACTTAAAATTAAGATTAATGAAAAGCTAACTAAGTTAAAAAACGGCATAACACTTTCAAAATCAGAATTATTAAATTTCAATCCTATGCAAACCGTACTTATTCACGATGAGGAATTAAAGTCTAATCGGAAAATCTTAATAAAGATTATGAGTTCTTTTATTGAATTAAAAAAAGAAAAGTTTTCTAGATTAGTCGGAGAAATGAACTCCTTAAGTCCGCTGAATGTTTTGTCTAGGGGTTACTCAATAACCAAAAATAAAAAAACTGATAAGATAATACGAAATCAAAATGATGTGAGTCCTGGAGATGTTATTACCACAAAAGTTTCAGAAGCTTTATTTGACTCCAAAGTTATTAAAAATTAAGTTTTCATGTCTTCTTGTCTTTGTCTTTTATAGCTGTAGTTCCTTACCTTTTATTTCAGATAGATGTAATTTTCCTGAACAGGCTCTAGAGCCAGGGGGTATATTAAATTTAAAAAAAAATGACATAAATCATAACCTTTTACATATTGACTACTTAGAATGCGGTAGTGGCAATAACAAAAGGATAATTGCTCCAATAGCCTATAACTTTGACAAAAGACTTTTTGAAGTTTTAGGTGTCAAAATAGAAGAAAAATCCTTTAGAAACTCCTATATTAAAATAACAGATAAAAAATTTAATCAAATTAGTAAGGAAGACCTTATTAGAATTGAAAATGAAAGAAAAAAATATATCAATGTTTTGGAAAAAGATTACATTGCAACAAATTTAACCTTCCCTCTTTTAAATCCTACTAAGGGAATTACTTCAAGCGAATACGGAGTGAAAAGATTTATCAATAACGTACAAAGAAATCCTCATTTAGGTTTAGACATAGCAGCTGATGTTGGAACCCCAGTCTATGCTGTTGCAGATGGATTAATTCTATTATCAGATAATTTTTTTTACAGAGGTAACTTTGTCCTGATTGGTCATGACAATAATTTTAAGTCATCTTATTCGCATTTAAGTGAAATCCTAGTGAAACAAAACGAAATAGTTAGAAAAGGACAATTAATAGGTTTAATGGGTAAATCTGGAAGAGTTACAGGATCTCATCTTCACTTTGAAGTTCTTTTTTTTAATAAGAAATTAAATCCTGAATTATTTATTCAATGAGTTGAATTGCTTCAAGAATGCTCGATTCTGTCTGAGGACCTTTTAGAACTTTAGATAATTTTAGCTTTGGATTGATTAAATAAGATACAGGCAGCGCATCTGGAGTGATAATAGGAAAGTAACTTTTGGGATCAGTCAGCAGAGCGGGAAGCTCTATGTTAAATTTAAGTAGTTGCTCATCTAATTCTTCTCCTTCTAATCTATCGAAATTGAATAGAAAAACTCGAATATTTGGATTGTTGTTATTCAAATCGTGCAATTCAGGTATTTCTTTAATGCACGGAGGACACCAATCAGCCCAATAATTTATAACAGTCCATTTTCCTTTTAAATCATTTAAATTTTTTCCTTTGTTGTTTTGAAATGTCAATTCATAATTAGAACAACCTAAAGTAAAAAAAATTGTAAAAGTAAGTAAAAATATTTTCATTTATACTTAAATTTTACCTTAACTAATTGATAAAACTCATATGTTTACAAACATACTTAATAAGATAGATTTTTTTAGAAAAATTTTAATAAATACTTTTTTTATCATTTTTTTATTGGGAATTTTTTTATTTTTACTTGTCACTCCTTTTTTAGGTGATTCCACTGACAAAAAAAAATCTATCCTGTTTTTAGATGCCAGTTCGCAGATGTCTAATAATTCCTCTTTTTTTTCTAAAAGCTATGGCCTAAGTAATTATGAAATTGTAAATGCCATTGAAATCGCAGAAAAAGATAATGAAATTGAAACAATTTTAATTGACGTGTCATTAATGAATCTCTCTGCAACTGATGCAAGCGAAATTGGTGAATCTTTAGTAAGTTTTCGATCAACTGGCAAAAAAGTTATTACCTATGGAGATTTTTATTTTCAAAATCAATATTTATTAGCATCTTACTCCGATGAAATTATTTTAAATCCATTCGGTCTAGTTTATTTAGAGGGTTATAAAAACTACAGGTTTTACTTGAAAGAAGCTTTGAACAAAATAAATATTAATATAAATACATTTGTTGCGGGAGATTACAAATCAGCATCGGAAATATTTACAAATGAGTCTATGTCAGAAGATTCTAAATCAGAGTCAAAAAGGTTTTTATCAGCTTTATGGAATGAATGGCTAATAAATGTTTCGTCAAACAGGGAAACAAAAATTTCGATTCAAGATTACATAGATAATATTGGCAGTTTAATAACTTCATCAAATAAGAAAGGCTCAAACTTAGCGCTTGATTTAGGACTTGTTGATAAAATCATGAATAGATTTGAGATGGAAGATTACCTAACTAATCTAGATAAAAACAGGGATTATTTTTTAAAAATCTCTAAATATCATGAAATTTCTAAGAAAAATTTATCTCAAAATAAGCTTGCAATGATCGATGCTAAAGGTGAGATAGTAGATGGAGATGTTACTGATAATAATCTATCAAGTGGTCATTTTTCACGGCTCTTAAAAAAAGTAAAAGATGGGAACTATCAAGGCTTACTGATAAGACTTAATACACCGGGTGGGAGCGGTTTCGCGTCGGAAATTATTAGGCAAGAATTGATTCAATTAAAAGATTTGGAAATTCCAATTATTGTTTCAATGGCTGACATTGCAGCATCTGGGGGTTACTGGATTTCTGCTAACGTTGACGAAATATGGGCTTCTCCTTTCACATTAACAGGGTCGATCGGCGTTTGGACCGCCCTACCGGATTTTGGTGAAAGTCTTAAAAATATCGGAATTAATTATGATGGAGTTAGTACAACTCAATTTAACCCATCTCTAATAACTGGTCCTGATGAAAATTCAAAACTTCTAATTCAAAGTGTTGTTGATTCTGCATATGAATACTTTCTTGAGGTTGTCTCCAAGGGTAGGAACTTAGATAAAGATTTTACAAAAACTATTTCTGAAGGAAAAATCTGGACATCAAAAGAAGCAAAAGAAAATGGTTTAATTGATGAAATTGGATCACAAAGAAATTCTCTTGATCACCTAGCACAGCTAGCAAAACTAGAAGATTACGACGTAGAATTAATTGAAGAGGAAATTACCTTTTTAGAACAAATTAACTTGTATGTTTCTAATTTTTTTCCAAAAATATTTAATAATTTATTTAATCAGAATTTAACTGGCCCTATTTCAACGATCTTTTCTGACGAAAAAAATATTCCATTTGATATTAATTTAATCTGCTTAGAATGTCTTAGAGATCAATAGTTTTTTTTATTAACGGAATAGTAATGTTTTTCTTTTCTACCAAGGATATTTTGTCTAACTTGATATAAAGCTCTATTAAATTATCAAGACTTCTAGAGTATCTGCTTAAAATAAATTCTATTGATTGATCAGATAAAATAAGACCTCTATTTTTTAAAAAATTTAAAATAATTATTTTTTTGTCTTCATCAGATAAGATTGGAAAATTAATTAATAAACTTGAAGACATTCTAGATTCTAAATCCTTTAAGTTAGGAATTTGTTCATCGTGAAAAGAATTATTGAATAAGACTTTTGCATTTTTCTGTTTGGATTCATTAAAAAGTCTAAATAACCAAATTTCTCCGTTTTTCGAACCATATATAGAGTTATAAGAATCCAAAAAAATAATGTCTTCATTAAGATCTTCACAAAATGATAAATCACTATTTCGTTTAATAGATTCAAAATAACAATTGTTATTTTTTTTTAGATGGTTATAAAGAGCATAGAAAAAAAAGGATTTAGCCATGTCTTCTTTACCCATCAAGATCATCGAATGGCCGTCTCCATCAATAAAATTTTTACATCTAGCAAATATCTCCTCAAAAAAACTACACGCTTGCATATCTTGTAAATAGATATGTTCTTGAAATTTTAAATTTAAACTTTGTTGCTTCATGTCTCAAAAAACTTTTTTAAATAATCTAGCCCCAGGATCTCTAAAGTAATCTAGTAGACTAAAAAAAATAGAAAATATTAATAATGAGATAATTAGAATATCAAAAAGTTGATTAGAAAAAATTTCAGCAGAAGCTAAAATTGTGATTCCTAAAAATATCAACAAAAAAGCTGTGTAAGCTTTTCCAGAAAAATGAGTTTTTACTTTATAAGGACTTAGTAAAATTGAAGCCAATATAAAACCAACAACAGCTATCATGTCTCTGCCTAAGATCATATACGCAAGCCAAAGATCGATCTCACCAACTATTGACAAAGATATTAAAGTACTAATGATTAGAGTTTTATCTGCTATAGGATCAGCGATCATGCCAAACTCCGACGTAGCATTTAATTTCCTTGCTAAATAACCATCAAGAAAATCAGATATACCCGCCAAAACAAAAAAACCTATCGCAAAAATAAATTGATTTTCAAAAATACATATTACAACTGGATAAACTAAAAAAAATCTAAAAATTGTTAATAAATTAGGCAAGAAATAAATCATTTTTAATTGTAAATTAAAGAAATACTTTCTTCATTAGCATCTTCCAAAATAAAAAAAGGATAATCTACAAAAAGTTTATTTAATTGGTCGAAATTTCCAATTAATGACGCACTTAGGCTCAGTTCATTTCCTGACAATGTAAAGGGTGCAATATCAGAGAAAATAATAATTTTTTCTACTTCTTTTAATACATATTTATAATCTTCTAAAGAAGATATATTTTTTATATTTATAGTAAATGGCTTAGGTTTTAGAGAATTTATTTCTAAAGTTTGATCAGATAAAACGCTATCAATTAATTTATGTATAGCGAAATCAGGTTTTAATTTTATTGAAAAATTTAAATCTCTTTCGGATAAATTATTATCAGGTAGATAACAATTTTCATCCTCGGCAGATAATCTACAATAAAAAAAACTATCTGCATTATATCTGTTACTCAAATATACAAAATCTAAGTCATTTTCTTCTTTTTTAATCTTGAAAGATATTAAATCTTCTGCGTCAAGTATAGGAAAAAATAAATCGGTATTTCTTTCTTTAGAAATATTTTTGAGATTCTTTTTAATTTGCTCGCATTTTTGCTTCGTTCTTTGATAAAGATCCAAGGAATCTAGATTGGTATCACATAAAATCCATCCTATGAGTTCAATTTTTACTTCTGAGGAGACATCAAAGCCATTAGTAACTAAAAAATTTCTAAGAGATCTTGCATCTATTATTATTTTTGAGAAAGATGAATTTTTATCATTAAATGATCCGAATTCATTTATAAAATCTTTCGGATCAAGAGTATTAAAAAAATTTTCTTTTTTAGAATAAGTATCGTAGTTTCCCAAAATTTTAAGTATGGAATTTTGTAAAGCTTGGTTTAAAAAGGTGTTTTCATTTTGTTTGTTTATTTCAATTACAAATTCATGTTTGTCAGGCAAAGCTGCAAAATAAAGATTTGAAAAAAAACTAAAAAGAAAAATAAATTTGAAAGAAAAAATTAATCGAATCATTCTACATTCAATTATAATATTTAAATATTCTCTAAGTTAAATATATTGTCTTCACGAAAAAAAATTTCATATAAATCCTCCGGAGTAGATATTGTCCTTGGAGAAAAGCTCGTAGAAACAATAAAACCATTAGCAAAGAAAACTTTTAGAAAAGAAGTTATTAATGAAATTGGTGGATTTTCGTCTCTTTTTGATATTCCGAAAAATTATAAAAATCCTATTTTGGTTAGCTCTACCGACGGTGTTGGAACAAAAATAGAAATTGCTGAGTTAATGGATAATCATAAATCTATAGGAATAGACTTGGTAGCGATGTGTGTAAACGATTTGATAACCTCTGGTGCAGAACCTTTATTTTTTCTAGATTATCTAGTTACAGATAAAATTGATCTAAAAAAATCAAGAGACATAATTTCAGGTATTTCAAAGGGTTGTATGATTTCTAATTGCTCTTTAATTGGAGGAGAGACTGCAGAACATCCTAAAAATTTCCCAAAAGGAAAATATGACCTAGCAGGTTTTTCTGTTGGAGTAATAGAAAAACAAGATTTAAAAAAAAATAATTTTAAAGATGGCGACCTTCTTATAGGTTTAAAATCATCAGGTTTACACTCAAATGGCTATTCCCTAATAAGAGAGTTATTGAGAAGAAAAAAAATTAATTTAAAAAGAAAATTAGGAGCAAATTCTCTAGGTAAAATTTTATTAGAACCAACAAAAATTTACGTGAAAGAAATTCAATTAATATCTAAAAAAGTAAATATCAAAGCTATGGCTCATATAACAGGTGGAGGGCTTTTAGGAAATTTAGAAAGAATTTTAAATAAGAAATATAGTTTTTTACTGGAGCGAAAAAGTTTATTTTCTTTCAACAAAAAACTTTTTAGTTATTTGATGAAACAAGCCAATTTAACTGAAAAGGATATGCTGAAAACCTTCAATTGTGGATACGGAATGGTTCTGGTTGTTGATAGAGACGATGCAAAAGAAGTTTTTAAATCACTAAAAAAGTTAAAACAAAAATTTAAAATTATTGGAAAAGTGAAAAAGGCTTCTGACAAATCGGAAATGCTGATTATCTAATTTTTTTATGAGCTCATTTAAGATTGCTGTTTTTGTATCTGGTAATGGATCAAATCTTCAAAGTTTAATTGATACAAATAAAATAAAAAACGAACATTCTTTGGATATTGCAGTTGTATTTTCTAATAACAAAGATGCTCTTGCGCTAAAAAGAGCAGAAAAAAATAATATTCCATTTTTTATTCTTGATCCAAATGAATTTAGTTCAAGAGAAGATTTCGATGAAGCAATTATAAATAAGTTAAAAATGTTTGATTTTAATCTTTTAGTTTTAGCTGGTTATATGAGAATTCTTAGCAAAAAATTTATTAAAGAATATGAAGGTAAGATTATAAATCTTCACCCTTCTTTATTACCGAAATATCCTGGATTGAATACTCATGCAAAGGTCATAAAAAATAAAGAAATCTATCATGGGGCTACGGTTCATTTTGTTGATTCTGGACTCGATACTGGGCAAATAATTGGCTTCAGCAAGTTTGAGGTCAAAAATTATGATTTAGAATTATTAGAACAAAAAGTTCATGAATTAGAACACAAACTTTTACCTTTAATCTGTAGTCTAATCAAAAATGGTGAAATTAAGTTTATCGATAGAAGTCTTACTATCAGGGGACAAAACTATATAAATGGTAAAGAGTTTATTTTCTAGCTTTCTCTTAGTCTTATCCTTGACTATGAACAGTTTTACCCTCAGAGAATATGAGAATTTTTATTCAACTGACGGCGCTGAAGTAATTGAAACCTTAAAAAAACTTGATGAAAAATATTGGTTAATGGAATCTAAAGCTAAGCATTCATTATTCAATTTCTCACAGAGATCCATTTTTTTTATTGAAAATAGACAGATATACGTAACGGAAATAGAAAAGAATCTTCGTGCTTTTGGAGGTTTAAGAAAAGAAAATCAAACTTTTAAATTAAATTACGAAAATAAAGAAGTTGAATTTACTTTCAACAAAAAAACAGGAAAATTCAATTTTAATGAACCAGTTTATGGAAATTTAAGTTTACAGCTTCAACTAAAATTTGATTTAACCTCTGATTCCCTTCCCTTATCAAAAGAATACTTATTCTTGGACAAAGGTAAGATTAAAACAAAAAAGTTTCTTTCTGACTTTAATAATGAAGAGGACGAATCCTTCCCTTCTTATAAAATTTCTGAAATTAGAGATGATGATAAAGAATATTATTTGTGGTTTAAAGAAGATGATTTTTTAACAACCTTTAAGATTTTTAACGATTTTGGTCCTAGAACGGCAACCTGGAGATTAGTTGAATCTATGCCTTCGGCAGAGTGACTCCTTTTTGTCCTTGGTATTTCCCACCTCTATCTTTGTAACTTACTTCACAATCCTCGTCCGATTCGAAGAATAGCATTTGAGCAACTCCTTCATTTGCATAAATCTTGGCTGGCAAACTTGTGGTATTAGAAAATTCTAAAGTCACATGACCCTCCCATTCGGGTTCCAAAGGAGTTACATTAACAATAATTCCGCATCGAGCATAAGTTGACTTCCCCAAACAAATTGTCAAAACATTTCTTGGAATTTTAAAGTACTCAATGGTACTCGCAAGAGCAAAAGAATTCGGGGGGATAATACACTCTGCCCCTTTATAGTCGACAAAGCTATCTGGATCAAAACTTTTAGGATCTACAGTAGCTGATTTAATATTCGTAAAAATTTTAAAATCTTCCGAGCATCTTACGTCATAACCATAGCTAGATAACCCATAAGATATCAATTTTTCAGATTCATTTTGCTTAACTTGATTAGGCTGGAAAGGTTTAATCATTCCCGATTCGAGCGCTTTAGTTTTTATCCACTTATCAGATTTAATTGCCATAACTAATAATTAATCTCCCAATTCCCTTCTCCAAGAAAAAGCTCTTTTAAGGGTATTGTTATCAACATAATCTAAGTCTCCTCCAGCTGGAACTCCTTCTGCAAGTTTAGTAACTTTAATATTCATTTCTTTTAAGTTCTCTAAAAGAAAATAGCTTGTAGCTTCACCTTCTAAAGTAGAGTTTAAAGCAATGATAACCTCTTTTATTTCTCTTTGCGTACACAAGTTAAGTAATTTCTTTATTTTCAATTCATCAGGGCCAATTCCGTCTATAGGTGATAGAAGACCATTTAAAACAAAGTATTTGCCTTGAAATTCATTAGTCTCTTCGATGGCAAATAAGTCTGAAGTCGATTCAACTATACATAAATATTTTTCGTCTCTAGATAAATCTGTACAAATTGCGCACTCATCTAAATCGTTCAGTACGCCGCAAATCTTGCAATGTTTTACAGAACTAAGAGCACTATCGATTGAAGAAGATAAATTTTTAGCTCCTTCTTTGTTTTCCCCCAATAGAAACAAAGATAGGCGCTTAGCTGTTTTTGGACCTACTCCAGGTAAAATCTGAAGTGAAGACATTAAATTTTCAATATTTTTACTAACTTTCATTTTGAGTTATCAAAATTTTTAATCTTGGGATTTAACTCACTTACTATTTTTTTATAAGACTTACTATTTGTAATTTTTTCTTCAATAATTTCATTAGTTTTCTTTAGTTTCTCTTCCTTTAAACTCAAGGGGGAATGAGAAGCATCATAGTCGGTATTCACTGTTACTTTTAAATCTTCAACAGAAAGGAAAACTCTCAATTTTAATTCCAAATCCTTTATATTTTTATCGTTTATCAAAGCTTTTTTTTCTTTAGGTAGTGACAAAACGAAATCTTTTTGTTTTAAAAAACCATTACTTTGCATCAAATGTTGTGAAAAAACTTTATTTAATTCCAATTCAGTTAAAACATGTGGCCAATCAAAATTATTTGGCGTTTTGTTTGTTTTCAGATTTTTTTTTTCTTCAATATCGAAGGCAAGCATTTTTAAAAGAGTCATTTCCAAGAGTCCCTTTGGATCCGGAGAATCATCAATATATTCCATATTAACTAAGCATAATTGATAAAAAATTTGTAACGTTCCTGGATCAATTTCTAACAGAGCAGAATCATATGGACAATCATTAACTTTTTTAAATTGAGCTAATGAAATGTTTTTTATTAGTTCCATTAAATCAATAAATATACTTTTGACTGAAGAATCATTATTAATCTCGTCAAGAATCTTAAATAGTTCTTCAGTATTTTTGTCTTTGAGATTTTTTAAGATTCCTTGTATTAGTTCATCATCTGGAATTCCTAAAATCTCTCTAACTACGGAACTATTAATATTTTTTTCAGAAAAAGAGATAATCTTTTCAGAGATTGTCAAAGCGTCTCTTATACTGCCATTAGCAGCTTCAGAAATTAATGTTAAAGCAGAATCTTCATATTTTACTTTTTCTTTACTAAAAATTATTGAAAGTTGTTTTTTTAAATCTTCTATGGTTACTGAATTTAAATTCAATTGAAGGCATCTAGATAAAATAGTAGCTGGAATTTGTGAAAATTCGGTTGTAGCAAACATAAATATTACGTGTGGAGGAGGCTCTTCTAGAGTTTTTAAGAGGGAATTAAAACTTTCTTTAGTGAGCATATGAACTTCATCGATTAGATAAACTTTATACTTCGAAGAAGTAGGCATATAGGGAATAGTTTCTAATAATTCTTTTGTCTCAGAAATACCTCTTCTGGAAGCGGCATCTATCTCTTGAAAATCTATCGAGGAATTATTGTTAATAGATAAACAAGAATCGCATTTATTACATGGTTCTCCATTTATCAAATTTTCACAATTTAGAGCTTTTGTTAATATTCTTGCTATAGAAGTTTTTCCAACCCCTCTCGTACCTGTAAAAAGGAATGCCTGATGATTAGAGTCATTTTTTAGAGAGTTTTGTAAAGCTTTAACTACGTGATCTTGACCAACTACTTCGGAAAAAGTTTTTGGCCTCCATTTTCTTGCTAGAACTAAATAACTCAATTGTTTTTAATAAGTTTTGATATTTTTTCAAGATCAAAACCCCTGTACAAGAAAAATTTTGAAATTTTATTATCATTTGAACTTTTCATATCGTTAGATTCATATTTCTTTTTAAATTCGCTTTTCAGTTTATCATCCCAATCCAAATCAGTTTCTTGAAAAGCTGTTTTTATTATCGCTTCAATTACCCCTTTTTTTTCTAGCTCATATTTAATTCGAATAGGTCCGAATCCAGAATGAAAACGTGATCTAATATAAGCCTCTGCATACCTTTGATTTGAGATTAATCCCTCTTCCTTTAATTTTAAAATTTCTTCTAGTAAAGTATCTTTCGAATTTACAAGATTAACAAATTTTAAATAAATTTCTTTTTCAGAATGCTCCCTTCTAGATAGTGCATTCATGATTTTTAGTCTTATATCTTTATCTAAAATTTTTTTTTTCAATTAAATTACTAAATTAATGGATAGCTTTCAAAAAGTAATTGATTTAAATCTCCATCATTAAAATTTAAATTACAATTAATTAGAAATCCTATGTTATTAGATAGAATATTTTCTTCAATTTCTTCTTCTTTGATGCTAGAAATTATGAAAAGGTAATCGTAATAATCATTTAATATTTCAGGGGTTAATAAAAATATATTTTTTATATTGTTTAACTTAAGTATTTCTAAATTATCTATAAGCTGATCAATTGATACGTTATCTAACTTTTTACAAAAAGAGAATTTAAATTCAATATCTTTTTTATTAATAGCTTCCAAACTTGAATTTGTATGTTCATAAAAATATTGTTTTTTTAGCTCATCACATTTTGCTGTTTGTTCAAAATTTGTCTTCCACCTGTTATAAAAAAACCCTTCTCTATCTTGAAGATTTGAATGAAAAACTTCTTTATTTTTAAAAGACTCCATCAAAATAAAATCATATGTTTGAACTTGAAATGTAGGATTGAGATAAGAAGCATAAAAATTATTAGGATCTAAAAAATTTTTATAATCAATAAAAAGCTTTCCTAAATCTTCTGCATCTTTATTTTCTTCATAAGAACACCAATTAAATTCAACGAAAACTTTTTCAGGAAAAATTACTTGAAAACTTTCTTTATCAGCACAAGATACATAGGCAAATATTGAAATAATAATGAAGAAATTTTTCATAAATTAAAATTTAAAGAAAAATCTATCGAACTTATATTTTTAGTGAGATCCCCAAGAGATATAAAATCAATATCGAGTTTAGAAACCTCTTTGAAATCATTTTCACCTTTAATTCCTGAAACTTCTATCATGCATTTTTTGCTAATAATTGAGATTGCTTTTATCAGAGACGAGTATTTTAAATTGTCCAACATAATAATGTCAGGGTTTAATTTAAGTGCTGCTTCTATTTGAGAAAGCTTCTTAACTTCAATCTCTAAAAATTTACCTTTCTTTAAATTTTTCTTAAAAAAAAGGTTTTCAATGCCTTCAGCCACAGCTATGTGGTTGTCTTTAATCATTAAACCATCAGCTAGATCAAAACGATGATTTTGCGCTCCTCCAATCGAGGTTGCATACTTTTGTTCAAATCTCATACCTGGAATAGTTTTTCTTGTATCAAGTAGCTTGATATTTTTATTTTTTATGGTCTTTTTAATTGCTGAAGTTTTGCTTGAAATTCCGGACATAAATTGCAAAAAATTTAAAGCTGTTCTTTCTCCTGATAATATTGCGTTAGCTGGGCCTCTTATAGTTGCTACTAGAGAATTTTTTGGTAAATTTTCTCCTTCTTTGTAGTTCCATTTAACTTTAATTTTAGTTTCTAGTTGTTTAAAACTTTCCTCAAACCATTTCGTTCCCGATAATATTGCTTTCTCATTAACTGTTAAATTTGCCATAATTGTTTTATCAGAAATGCCTTTTAGCATACTCAATGATAGATCGTTCTTGGCTTTATCTTCCTTTAATGCTCTTTTGACATTAGCTTTGATTAATTGAAGATCCATAAACTAAAAAGATGTCATCCTATTGAGCGATTTTTGTGCTTCGAGTGTTATTTTTTCTGGGACATTAATAGTATTTTTCATTTCAATTAGAGTTTTCTCAAGATTTTCTAAAGAATTTAAACCCATCCAGGGGCACTGAGAGCAACTCCTACATTGTGCTCCTTCCCCAGCAGTCGGAGCTTCAAAAAATTCTTTTTCTGGACTCTCTTTCTTTAATTGATAAAAAATCCCTTTATCTGTAGCGACGATAAACTTTTTGAAATCCAATTTTTTAGATGCATTTATTATTTGAGAAGTTGATCCAACAGCATCAGCTAATTCAATGACTTCCATAGGAGATTCAGGGTGAACTAAAATTCCTGCTTCTGGATGAAGTTTTTTCATTTTCTTTAATCCTTGAAACTTAAATTCGTCATGTACAACACATGAAGCGTCCCACATTATCATATCGGCTTGCGTTTTAGTTTCTATGTACTTTCCTAAATGTTTATCTGGAGCCCAGATTATTTTTTTTCCTTGGCTATCTAAATGTTCAACAACATCAAGTGCAATACTAGAGGTAACAACCCAATCAGCCATAGCTTTTACTTCTGCAGAGGTGTTCGCATAAACAACAACCTCTCTATCAGGAAATTGATCACAAAATTTTTTAAATTCCTCAGCTGGACATCCTAAATCTAAAGAGCAAGTAGCTTCAAGAGTCGGCATTAAAACAGTTTTTTCTGGATTGAGTATTTTTGAAGTTTCTCCCATAAATTTTACTCCAGAAACTACTAATAAATCAGCTTCTGTTTCTTGTCCAAATTTAGCCATTTGAAGCGAATCAGAAACACATCCATTAGTTTCTTCAGTTAATTTTTGAATTTCATGGTCAACATAATAATGAGAGATTAAAACACCATTCTTATCTTTAAGAAGTTTCTTTATGGATGATTTAAGAGTTTGAAGATTTTCAGAATTATATTTTTTCTCGTTTAAGATATTTTTCTGATGTTTTTTCAAAAGATGATTTGGAACTACATTATTCATATATAGACAGATATATTGATAATTTTACAAGAAATCATATATATAAATACTAAATAAAAAAGATATTAGACATTTATATTTTAAAATTTAACATGTTGACTAATGAAAAATACTCTTAAAGACAAGTTTCTATATTTTTGTGCTGCCGAAAGTGATGAAGATTATTTTAATAATTCTTTAATTTACTTATGTGCAAATGATGAAAACGGTTCTTATGGACTAATAATAAACAGAACAGTTGAAATTAAATTAAAAGATTTTTTTTCTTCAATTAGTACAAAGTTAGAAAAAAAACTAAATTCAGGAAAGATAATTCTCGGAGGGCCAGTTCAACCAATGTCAGTTTACGTAATTTATTCTAATGACGATAGATTTAAACCTTTAATAGAAATAAATAGTGAAATTTCAGTTTCACAAGACGTAAATTTAATTAAGGCAATTCTCAACGATGATGGTCCGGAAGACTTTTTAGTCTCATTTGGATTCACAGGATGGAGTAAAGGACAACTCGAAAATGAAATACTTTCTGGAAACTGGTTAATTACACCCTCACATAAAGATATAATTTTCAATACTCCAAATAATCAAAAAATAAACAAAGTATCCAAGTTGGCAGGATTTGATTTAAAAACTGTTAGTGTGAATTATGG
The DNA here is from genome assembly GCA_902616715.1 of uncultured SAR86 cluster bacterium. Lineage (GTDB taxonomy): Bacteria > Pseudomonadota > Gammaproteobacteria > Magnimaribacterales > AG-339-G14 > AG-339-G14. The sequence continues at coordinate 272,197 of CACMTR010000001.1, read as the reverse complement.
CAATTCGTAAGACTTTCTTTTTAGTCACTTTACTATTCAGCTATTTAATTCAAGCTGAAAATCTTAGCTCCGATTCAAATTCCTCAGTAGAAATTTTATCTAAGGAAATAGTAAAAATTTCTGACGATGAATACTTAATTGGTGTGAAATTTAAATTTGATCAAGGATGGCATACCTATTGGATTAATCCAGGTGATTCAGGAGAGAAAGCAAAATTTGAATGGAATCTACCAGAAGGATATAAAATTTCTAATCCTAAATGGCCCGCTCCTTCGGCAATCCCATATCCTCCATTAATGACCTATGGATATGAAAATGAAGTTATTATCTTGTTCAGTTTATATAAGGAGATAGGATCAGTTAAAAAAGGCAAAATTACCCTAAATTCAGAATGGCTAGCATGTGCTGATATCTGTCTGCCTCAATCTGGTACAACAAAGATTAATCTTAATGAAATCGTATTATCAAATTTTAAAACCGAATCAAAAATTCTAAAAGTAAAAAATAATCTACCTAAAAAATATCCGTATTTAATTTCAGCTTCTCTGAAAGATAATGAATTAAATTTATCTGGTCAGATGAGTGAAAAATTTAAAGATTCTGAAATTTATTTTTTTCCTTATGATCAAAATTTAATATCTCATACTGCTATTCAAAATTCTGAGATTGGAAAAAATTCTTTTACTCATAAAGTTTTAAGATCAAATCAAAAAATTCTGTCTCCAAACATCAAAGGTGTTATTTCATTTAAATCAAATGATGAAATTAATTCTTTTTACTTTTCATCTAATAACTTGTCATCTGAAAATAAATTTAGTTCTTTGAATCTATTGATTGCGTTATTCTCTGCTTTTATTGGTGGTTTGTTATTAAATTTAATGCCCTGTGTGTTTCCAGTAATCTCTCTTAAAATCTTTAACTTTATTGAAATTGCAAATAATAAGAGAGAGGTTTTATTTCATGGGATGTCATTTTCTATTGGTTCAATAGTTACCTTTATTTCAATTGGTTTAATTATTTTGATTTTAAAAATTTTTGGTGAAGAAATAGGATGGGGATTTCAACTGCAATCCCCAATATTTGTATCTTTATTAATTTACCTTTTTGCTTTGCTGTTTCTTAATTTTATTGGTCTTTTTAAAATTCCAAATTTTTTTGGAAAATTCGGAACAAAAACCTCTGATACAAATTCTTACAAAAGCTCTTTTGGTACAGGAGTCTTAGCTGTTGCAGTTGCTACACCTTGCACCGCACCTTTCATGGGTTCTGCTTTAGGGTTAGCTTTGACCCAACCGAATTTCTTTTCTATTTTAATTTTTTTATTTTTAGGAATTGGTTTTTCTATACCTTATTTAATTATTAGTCTTTTTCCTGGAACTTTAAGTTATTTACCAAAACCAGGAAATTGGATGGAAATATTTAGACAAATTATGGCCATACCAATTTTTCTTACGATTCTTTGGCTAATATGGATATTAAGTAATCAGATTTCTTTTATAAATTTAATGTACGTCGTATTAGGTATTTCTTTAATATTATTACTCTGTTTTATTAAGGAAATTATTACTTTTTTAAGAATATCATCTAAATTTAATATTCCTGCCTCTGCAATTTTATTAATCTTTTCTCTTTATTTACTTCCTTTCAATTCTGAAATAGATAATTTATCTAAATCTGATATTTCTCTTGAGAAAATTGAAAACTTATCTAAAAAAGGCCCTCTTTTTATAAATTTTACTGCTGATTGGTGCATTACGTGTAAAGTAAATGAACAGATTGCTTTAAGCGGAAATGATTTTAAGTCAATGATTGCTAAGCAAAATATTAATTATTTAAAAATTGATTGGACGAATAAAGACCCTAATGTCAATAAATTAATAGAAACTTACGGAAGATCTGGAATACCACTTTATGTTTTTTACCCCTATGAAGAGTACGGACCAGTGATCCTTCCAGAAGTATTGAATAAATCTATTTTAGAAAAGTATTTAAGAGAGAATTACTAAGCTACTATATATTCTTCCCAGTCTTTGATGATCTTATCTTTTATTGAGACTTCTTGTCCTTTTAAAAGATCTCTAAAAGTTGGAACGGTTGCCTCAGGAAGTTTTTCAAGTATTTTATCTGCTTTTGAAATATTGCATGACTTACAGGAGGTAGTTACGTTATCCCAACTAGTTTTACCGCCCTTACTTTTAGGAATTATATGATCAATTGTAAGATCTTTTTTCTCAAATACATTTGTACAATACGAACATGTATACATATCCCTTAAAAAAACATTTGATCGAGAGAATTTTATTTTGCTAGAAAATTTATGATATTTTCTCAGCATCACAATACTAGGAACCTTAAAAGTTATGGAAGGAGATCTTACAACCCAATCAGAATATTCTTTGATTACAATGACGTTTCTAGTAAAAACCAATTTTACCGCTGTTTTCCAATCGACAGCCGATAAAGGGAAATAACTCAATGGCCTTCCATTTCCATTTAATATTAAGCAGTGATTAGACATTGACTAAATATTACTATGAATTTATTAAAAAATTCATGTCTTTCTAATTATAAATAACTAAAACTTTATACTATATTCATTCTCTCCTAAGTGATATTATTCTGCCCAATGGAGTTTCTAGGCAGCAATATCATCTCCATAAACCAATTTGAAAAAGATGATATTGAATTGATTTTCAAAACAGCCGATTCACTTATTCCTTTCGCTAATAGATCAAAGCTTACTAAAGTTTTAGATGGAGCAATTTTAAGTAATATGTTCTTTGAGCCTAGTACAAGAACAAGAATAAGTTTCGGAAGTGCATTCAACATATTAGGCGGTTCGGTTAGGGAAACAACCGAAATGGATTCGACTTCTTTAAAAAAAGGCGAATCTTTATATGATACTTCAAGAGTTCTCAGTGGTTACAGTGACATAATAGTTATGCGTCATCCAATTGCAGGCTCAGTTCAAGAGTTTGCTGAAGCATCTAGGGTTCCAGTTATTAATGGAGGCGATGGGGATAATGAGCATCCAAGTCAAGCTCTCTTAGATCTTTATACGATTAAAAAAGAATTAGAATCAAGAGGTAAGACTATTGAAAATGCTAGAGTAGCTTTAATCGGCGACCTTAAATATGGTAGAGCTGTTCATTCACTTTGTAAAATTTTAAGTCTTTATAAAAACATTTCTCTTAATCTTGTATCTCCAGAAAAACTTAAACTTCCCTCTTCATTGATTAAAGAACTAAATGTCAGTTCAGTTTCCTTAAAAGAAACAGACAACATCCAAGAAGGAATTTCAGACGTTGATATTTTGTATGTCACAAGAATTCAGGAAGAAAGATTCAATGACGTCGATGAAGCAAAAAAATACAAGGGATTGATGTCTTTAAATGAAGAAATTTACACGAAAAACTGCGAGCCAAATACTGTAATAATGCACCCTCTCCCTAGAGATTCTAGAAATGATGCTAATGAACTTGATTCTGACTTAAATCAAAATCCAAATTTAGCAATTTATCGTCAAACCGATAATGGGTTGTTAATTAGAATGTCACTTTTTACACTTATCTTAGGTGTTTCAGATCAAATTAATGATTCTGCATCCGATATTAATTGGTACTCCAATAAATCTTAATTAGCATTTGGCAATTGATACCAGTTGGTTGTATACCTTGGAGACTGTAATTCTCTTCTCATAGACCATTCTTTTTTTATCCCTTGCGACAAAAATGTGACAGGCCCATTACTTGTTTTATTAATCCTATCAATAGTTTTCATTAAGTTCTTATCAATAGAATTTCGATGTTCTGACTTAAATAAATCTAATTGAAGAACCTCTTCATCATAAAAATCGCTAAGCATTATGCCAGCTTTATTGTATTGAAAATTGGGTTTAAAAATTTTTTCCATAGCCATTCTTGCGCCATACATTAGATCCCTTGAGTCATTGGTTGGATTAATGAATGGAATTGAAATCATTTCTCTATGTTGAATATCTTGCTTACGAAAAGGGTTCGTTCTGATAAAAACTGACAACAACTTACATACTTGTTTTTCTTTCCTTAATTTAACTCCTGCTCTTGCTGCATAATCACTAACGGCTTCATTTAATAAATTTTTATCTGTAACTCTCTGACTAAAAGTTCGACTTACAACGATTTGTTTTTTTGTCATTGGTTGATCTTCTAAATCGATACATGCTTCGCCTTTCAATTCTCTAATCGTTTTAGCCAAAACTATATTGAAGCGTTTTCGAATATAACTTATATCTAACTGCGTCAATTCATAAGCATTTCGAATACCAATAGCATTTAGATGTTTTTCTAGTCTTCTCCCAACTCCCCAAATTTCTCCTATAGGAGTTATTTTTAAAAGCCTCTCCTGTCTTTTTTTATCAGACAGATCTACCACACCGTTAGTTGCTGGATACTTTTTAGCGCCATAACTTGCAATTTTGGCTAAAGTCTTAGTTGGCCCTATTCCAACTCGGACTGGTACTCCAATCCATTTGAGTATTTTTCGTTGGCAATCAATTCCAAAATCATAAAGATCCATACAGTTATTTACGCCCGATAAATCTAGAAAAGCTTCATCAATACTGTAGATTTCTAAACGCGGCGCGAGTTGTTCTAAAACATCCATAACTCTTGATGAAATGTCTGCATACAACTCATAATTTGAAGAAAAAACTATCCCTCCTTTTCTTGTGTATTCTTTTTCTATTTCAAACCAGGGATCACACATTTTAATGCCGATCTCTTTAGCCTCCTTTGTTAAAGCGACTACACAGCCATCATTATTTGATAGCACAACTATAGGTTTATTTTTTAAATCAGGTCGAAAAACCCTCTCACAAGAAGCATAAAAGCTATTGCAGTCCACTAAAGCAAACATTGCTTAAAACTGGTTTATGGCAGCTATTACCACTCCCAGAATCTCTAAATCTTCCTCCTTATTAACTTTGATTGGAGGGTATTTAATATTTGCTGAAAGTAATTTTGGTTCGGGAAAAAGCTGTAATTTTTTACAAGTATAAGCGCCATCAACAGAAGCGATAACAATTTTTCCATGTTGCGGCTCTATGCTACGATCGACAATCAATATTGCACCATTATTAATACCTGCATTAAGCATTGAGTCCCCACTAGCCCTAACTAAGTATGTGGCAGCTGGATTGCTAATCAAAAATTCGTTTAAATCGATTGATCGTTCAACGTAATCATCTGCGGGACTTGGCCAACCTACTTGTACTTGTTCGGTAAATATTGGAACTTTTGTAGTATTTTTATCGGGGTCAAAATAACCCCCCAAATTTTTTATTTTCATCTAAGGTAGTTAAACTATACTGTATATATATACAGTATATTACTACACTCAATAAATGCAACTAAAATTAAATTACTTTAGCAACTCTTACTGCGAAAGCTGATCCCCCACCAACAATCCTTACCCAAAGATTAAGGAAAAAACCAGAAGAAAGATTTTTTTTATGCCCAGATTCAATCTTATGCTCGATCTCATCATCCTGACAAGATTGTAAAAGGTTAATGAGAGACTGGTTAGGATTGTTTTGAGATCTTAAATAAATAAGCTGTTCTTCATAATGATCTTCAACAAAAGACTCAACAGCTTCAATTGTGGCGAAAACTATCTTGGGTCCAAATAAAGCAGGGAGAAATCCTAGAAGATAACCTGCAATTTTCCATAAGAAAACAAGTTTACTTCTTTTCGCCTGAGGTAAAACCTCCTCGATTCTTCTTAAATGTTCTTGTTCAGTATCTAGGTGTCTTTTTGAAAATTCTAATAACTCAGGATCTCTTGCTACCGTTAAAATTCCTTTATAGATATAGACAGCGCCAACTTCACCAGCATGATCTGAACGTAAAAAGCCTTCTAATAATTTGTTCATAGATTATATTTTAGAACTTTAGTTGCTTATAAGATAATAGCTAATACTCTTTTAATAATGGTAGACACGCCCGGATTCGAACCGGGGACCCCCACCATGTCAAGGTGATACTCTAACCAACTGAGCTACGTGTCTATTTTTGTGGAGTGAATTTTACAGGCATTTCTTGAATGGCGTTAACAAAATTATTTGCGGTTAAAACCATCTCTCCGTCTTGGACCATATCAGGAAATCTTTCAAAAATCTTTTGATACACAACTTCCAATTGCATATTCGCTACATGCTTCCCTAAGCAAAGATGTCTGCCATAGCCAAAAGCTAAATGTTTTTTTGCATTCTCTCGAGTAATATCGTAAACGTCAGGATTTTTAAAAATTTCTGGGTCCCTGTTGGCTGCGCCATACCATAAGGTCACTTTTTCATTAGGGCCTATGATTTGATCTCTTATTTGTACTTCCTCTTTCGTGGTTCGTCTCATGTATATAACTGGGGAGACCATTCTTATAGATTCATGGACCATATTTGGTAATAAATCTTTATTATTCATGACCAATTCCTTTTGAGCTGGATTTTCTGAAAGCAAGTTCATTGTGCCGCTAATTGAATTTCTAGTCGTATCATTACCCGCAAATATAATCAAAAGCCAAGAGCCATCTAAATATTCTCCAGGTAGTTTTTCTCCTTCAACTTCTAGATTGGCTATGACTGACAATAAATCTTCTTTTGGGTCTTTCCTTCGAGACATTAATATGGATCTACCGTAATCAAACATTTCCTGAACCATGTTATTAAACGCTTCTATTAAGGCTGGATCGGGAGCATGAGCTTGTTGTTCTTCAGAAAATTCTTCGCCACGATTCTGCATCTGCTGGGTTGCAGCTAGTAATTGAGCCATTTCTAAAAGTTTCATCCACTCAATTATTTTTGGTCTGTCGCTTTCTGGAACTCCAAGCATTTCGCAAAGGGTGAAAAGGGGTAGCTCGGCAGATACTGAATCAACTAGATTACATTTACCATGAGGAGCTATATTGTCTAATAATTGATCTACCTTAAGCGCCACTTTTTTCTTTAAGTTTTCTACATATTTTGGATTGAAGAAAGACATGTGAGGATTTCTTATATTTAAATGCAACATTCCATCAAGGCTCAGCATGTGATCCATGGTAGATCTATAGAGCAAATCATTTTCTGGTGGTTCAAACCCATGGGTTAATGAAGTGCCTCCAGCTAACTGAGAAGAAAAAATTTGTTGATTTTTTGAAACGTACTCCATGTCTTTGTAACTTGTAAGTACCCAAAAACCAGGTTCGCTGTCTTCTGGACCTGTCTCGTGAAAATATACGGGGGCTTTTTCTCTTAATTCTTTGAAATGATTATAAGGCTGACCTTTCGTAAAAAGAATCAAATCGGTAAGATCAAATTCTCTGTTAAATTCATACGCTAGATCAAATTTAGGCTCAGCTATTTTGACATAAGGTTGTTTATCGCTATTTAATTCAAGTGTCATATTAATATCACCTTTGGCGCGCCCGGAAGGATTCGAACCTCCGACACCGTAGTTCGTAGCCACGTGCTCTATCCAGCTGAGCTACGGGCGCTTGAACATATTTTACAGTTTTTATTAAATATTATTATTTATTTCTTCTCTCATAACCTTGATTGTTTCAGGTGCTGTTATCCCTAACCTAACATGAGATCCTTTAATTTCTAAAACTGTAATTTTTATATCTTGGCCAATCATTACAGATTGTTCCTGTTTTCTACTAAGAACTAGCAAAGCGTTCCTCCCCTAGGATGATAGTACACAAGATTACCGACACTGTATACGCAAAAAATTAATCAGGAGGTTCATACCCATAAGGAGGTGCTTTAATAATATTTTTATCTAAAAGATAAGTTCTGGATCTTAAATAATCCGCTAAATCTTCATTAGAATAATCTGTATTTAAGTCCGAATACTTAAAAGAGTCACCCACGGTAAATGGAACTTTTGTATTAATACGCCTTTTTACTTCATGAAATAAAAGTGATGCTCTTAAAATAGAACTAAAATGGCTTACAAATTGAAAAAATCCTGAATTAGATCCAGAAAAATGAACTGGTACAATTGTTGCGTCCGATTGTTTTATTAACCTTGAAGTAAATTTTTTCCATTCGCAATCAAATGCTTTATCCCTTTTTTGATAAAACTTAGTAGTAGTTGAAACCGATCCTGCTGGAAAGATAATAACTGAACCACCCTCACTCAAGTGTTTTCGAGCTATTTTTCTAGTTTCAAGGTTAGTTAACAAAGCATTTTTATCTCCAGTAAAATCAATGGGCAATAAGTATTTTTTAGTTTCTGGTGCTCTCAAAAGTAAAGAATGAACCAATAATTTAAAATCGTCTCTTCTTTTACTTACAAGCCAACTCAAAACTAAGCCATCCAATACTCCGAAAGGATGATTGGCAACAACAATTGTTGGCCCTGTTTTAGGTATGTTTTCCAATCTATCTTCACTAATATCTATTGATAAATTTAGTAAATTAACGCAGCCATCCCAAAAACTTTCCCACTCTGAAGGATTTTCTTGATATTTTCTATAAAGCTTAAATATTTTGGGTTGCCCCGCGCAATATTCAATAGAACGTATTAAAACTTTTCTGAAGAAAGGGTCGTCTGGATCGGCGTAACTAAAATACTTTGATTCTATATATTCCATTTCAATTCTGGCGGAGAGAAAGGGATTCGAACCCTTGAAGGAGTTTCCCCCTTACCCGCTTTCCAAGCGAGCGCATTCGACCACTCTGCCATCTCTCCCATTATATGTAATTATTATATAAATTAACTTCTAATTCCTACTCCTTTCTTGAGTAGATGTAATGCGACGAAATAAAAAACAACTATAAATAATAAAATCATAGATATTGCATACGTTACGTTTATATCCGACACTCCCAACATTCCATATCTAAAAGAATTAACCATATACAAAAGGGGATTTAATTTAGATATGAGCTGCCAAGTTTCAGACAATAAAGAAATCGAATAAAAAACTCCTCCCAAGTAAATAAGTGGAGTCAAGACAAAAGTTGGAATAATTGTAATATCATCAAAACTATCTGCAAAAATTGCATTTAAAAGTCCTGCTAAAGAAAAAAGAATTGAAGTTAAAATTACTACCAAAATAGTAATGGAGTAATATTGAATTGTTATCTCTGTAAAAAAAAGTGAGGTCAACATTACCAAAAGACCAACTATAATTCCTCTCACTACTCCTCCAGCTACAAAGCCAAGTAAGATTAAATAAGTAGGCATTGGAGAAACCAACAGTTCTTCTATACTTTTTTGAAATTTAACTCCATAAAAGGAAGAAACTACATTGTTGTAGGAATTAGTTATAACCGCCAGCATTACTAGGCCTGGCGCCATAAATTGCATGTAATCAAACCCTCCCATCAATCCAATTCTTGATCCGATAAAATTTCCAAAAATAATAAAATACAAAACTGTAGTTATTAATGAAGGAATTAGAGTTTGCTGCCAAATCCTCATGAAACGCTTAATTTCCTTAATGGTGAGCGTGTTTAAAGAAATAAGAAGTTCTTTCGATTTCATATTTGGTTTGTAAGTTTTAAGAAAAGCTCTTCTAGTCTATTAGTTTCATTATGGATGCTGTTAATTTCAATATTATTTGATTGAAATATTTTTAAAACCTCATCTATTCCTTTTGACTTGCCTACTGTGACTGAAATAGTCATTTCGTCGATTTTATTGATCTTAAGATTATCTAGTTTTAAATCGTGAGGTACTGTTTGTTTCATTTCAAATACATAAATTTCAGATTCAAGCTCTTTTAGCAGAGACTTCATAGATGAAGTTTTAACGATTTTTCCTTGATCAATTATTGAAATGTTCTTACATAATTTTTCAGCCTCTTCTAGATAATGAGTTGTTAGAATTATTGTCGTTCCTTTTTCATTTATTTCTTTTAAAAAATTCCATAAAGATCTTCTTAATTCGATATCAACGCCTGCAGTAGGTTCGTCTAAAATTAGCAATTCCGGTTCATTGACCAATGCTTTAGCAACCATAAGTCTTCTTTTCATACCTCCGGAGAGATTTCTTCCCTGCTCATTTCTTTTGTCCCAAAGATCTAAAGCTTTTAGATAATATTCACTGTTTGTCTTAACAATTTTTTTGTCTAACCCGAAATATCCTGCTTGTTGAGTTAAAATTTGATAGACCGTTTCAAATTGATTGAAATTAACTTCTTGTCCAACAATGCCCATTTTTTGTTTAGCTAAAGAGTGATTTTTATCAATATCAATTCCTAGTATTTCTACTTTCCCGTTGCTTTTATTTACTAAAGAGCTAATGATACCGATTAAGGTAGATTTGCCAGCGCCGTTAGGTCCTAGTAGGGCATAAAAATCTCCTGCATTAACTTTCAGACTTACTTGATCTAACGCTTTAAAATTCTTAGGATATATTTTGCAGAGATTTTCTATATCAAGAGCTACTTTTTCCAAAACAGAGCTTAAATTTTATTAATTACTTGGTTAAAAAAGACATCCCATCCTCTAAGCCTTTTAGAGTTAAAGGATACATTTGATCGTCTATAAGAGTTCTAGAAAGTTCAATTGATGAAGAATAATCCCAATGATCTTCTGGAACAGGATTCAACCAAATTAATTTTTCATAATTTGAAAAGAATTTTTTCATCCATGTGGAGCCTGGTTCTTCATTCCAGTGTTCGATACTTCCGCCCGCATTAGTGATTTCATAGGGAGCCATTGTTGCGTCGCCAATAAAAATTATTTTGTAGTCTTGAGAGTATTTTTGAAATAATTCTGTGGTCTCAATCCTTTCATTATGTCTTCTTGAATTATCTTTCCATACCGTCTCGTAAATAAAATTATGAAAATAAAAATACTCTAAATTTTTGAATTCAGTTTTGCATGCCGAAAATAACTCTTCGCAAATTTTGACATGAGGATCCATTGAACCGCCAACATCGAATAGAACTATAACTTTGACAGCGTTTGCTTTCTCAGGAACCATCTTTATATCAAGCAATCCTGCATTTTTAGCTGTTGATTTAATCGTACCGTCAAGATCAAATTCTTCGTTATGTGATTCTCTAACAAATTTTCTAAGTCTTCTTAAAGCAATTTTTATATTCCTTGTTCCCAACTCAATTGAATCATCTAAGTTTTTAAAATCTCTCTTTTCCCAAACCTTTACTGCTTTATTTTGCTTTCCTTCTCCGCCAACTCTTATTCCCTCTGGATTCATACCTGAATTTCCATAAGGAGATGTGCCTCCAGTTCCAACCCATTTATCTCCTCCTTCATGTCTTCCCTTCTGCTCTTCAAGTCTCTTTTTAAATTCTTCTAAAAGTTTCTCTAAACCTCCCAATGACTTAATCTTTTCAAGTTCTTCTGGAGTTAAAAATTTTTCAAATTCTTTTCTAAGCCACTCGTCAGGTATTAAAGCTTGTATAACATCATCCAAAGTTTCTAATCCCTTGAAATAAATATCAAAAGCACGATCAAATTTATCGTAATTTTTCTCATCTTTAACAAGAATAGCTCTAGAAATGAAATAAAACTCTTCCGTATTTGCAAACACAAGTCTTTTATCTAAAGCATTTAATAAATCTAAAAGCTCTCTAAGAGTACAAGGCACTCCAGTCTCTCTTAAAGTGTTAAATAAATTTATCAGCATCTAATTATTAGATTCTCTTCTAGTCATAAATGCTAGCCTTTCAAGAAGTTGTACGTCCTGTTCGTTTTTTATCAGTGCTCCATACAAGGGTGGAATGGCTTTAGAAGGATCTCTATTTTTCAAGATTTCATCAGGCAAATCGTCTGCCATCAAAAGTTTAAGCCAATCTACTAATTCAGAAGTTGAAGGTTTTTTCTTAATTCCAGGAACTTTTCTAACGTCGAAAAAAATATCCAGAGCTTCTTTGACCAACTTCTCTTTGATTTTTGGGTGGTGTACTTTTATGATTTTTTTCATAGTCTCTCTATCTGGAAACGAAATATAATGAAAAAAACATCTTCTAAGAAATGCATCTGGTAATTCCTTTTCGTTATTACTAGTTATAACAACGATTGGTCTATGCACTGCTTTAATTGTCTCTTTGGTTTCATAAACGTAAAATTCCATACGATCTAATTCTTGAAGAAGATCATTAGGAAATTCAATATCGGCTTTGTCGATTTCATCGATAAGCAAAACCACTCTTTCTTCGCTTTGAAATGCTTCCCAAAGTTTTCCTCTATCGATGTAATTAGATATATCTTTTACTCTTTCGTCTCCAAGTTGCGAATCTCTTAACCTTGTTACAGCATCATACTCATATAGTCCTTGTTGAGCTTTTGTAGTTGATTTAATGTTCCATTCAATCAGAGGCACTTTTAAGGAACTGGCTATTTCCCTAGCAAGCATAGTTTTTCCCGTGCCTGGCTCTCCTTTGATTAAAAGTGGTTTTTCTAAATTTACAGAAGCGTTTACTGCCAAACTGAGATCTTCAGTGGAAATATAAGATTTGGTTCCTTTAAATTGCATAAAATTGTCTCCGTGACTAAATAAGACTATCTATGATATCAAAAAGTGAAAAAATTACTTCTTTAATCTTAGTTTTGCTAATTGTTTAGATTGTCCAACTAAATTGCCTTTAGAATCCCAGATCTCTCGATCTTCTTCAATGAAACCAGAAGTTAAAAATTCCGTTTTAGCGCTTACCTTCAAAGGACCATCAGAAGGGAAAGCTCTTAAATGACTAGTAAGACTAATAGTTGGAACCCATCCTACAGAACCCATTTTATTGAAAATTGGTGGAGTTGTTGAATCTAAAAATAAAATTAAACTATATAAATCAGCAGTCTCTTTATCAGGCCAAGACATATATAAATTAAGAGTCGCTTTATTTGGCTTATCTTTTTTTTTCTCCTCCCACCATACAGAATCTGGGCAATATTTTTTTTCAATAAATTTTTCAAGTCCTGGATTAAACCCTTCTTTGAATGGGTGAAATATACAATCTTCGTAATCTACAAAAACTGGTACTTGTCTAAAAGATTTATTCAATCCTTTAGATTTCAAAAAATCTGTAAAAGTTGCAGTAAAAATAACCTTTATTTCATCATCTTGAAGCATGGTCGCTCTTGCTGAACTTAGACTTTTAGTAAATGGAAGCACTTCAACAGTCACTAATACTTTTCCGAAATTTAACCTATTCAAATAATTAGCAGTTATCGCTAAAGGATCGTTATGATTTAAGCTTTTAGAGATTGCTTTTGCAGCCAAAGCCATTGTGTAACCGCCATTTGGAGTTTTGCCAATGCTCCATCGATCTGAAAGGTTGCCTTCATATAGATTTTCTTCTATTTGAACCACAGAAGTATCTGTTTTAAAGTGTTCGAAAGGTGTTTTCATAACAATAGATTAACAAATAATAGAGATTTTATATGCATGGTAATTTTTTTGATATTGGGATTAATCTTACACATGAATCTTTTGAATTTGACTATAAAAAAGTTTTGGAAAAAGCTTTTGCTAATAATATTAATAAGATCTGTCTCACCGGAACGTCAATTTTAGATAGTGAAAGATGTTTAGAAATAGCAAAAGAATTTGAAAAGAATCTTATTACAACAGTCGGAATTCATCCACATAACGCTGACAGTTTTGATGAGTCAACTAAATTTAAAATATTTGAATTAGCAAAATCGTCCCTCGTTAGAGCAATTGGAGAAACTGGATTAGATTTCAACAGAAATTTTTCTTCCAAAAAGAATCAAATTAAATCTTTTATAGATCATATTGAAATTGCAAACAAAGTAAACCTTCCTTTATTTTTGCATCAAAGGGATGCGCACAAAGATTTTATGAATTGCGTCTCCAATGAAGAAATATTAACCAAAGGAGTGGTGCATTGTTTTACTGGTTCTGTTTCTGAACTTTATGATTATTTAGATCATGATTTATACATTGGAATTACTGGTTGGCTTTGTGATCCAAAAAGAGGAAAAAGTTTAGAACATGTAATTCCTAAAATTCCTCTTGAAAAGTTAATGATTGAAACTGATTCTCCTTATTTACTTCCTAAAAATATCAAAGTAAAAAATAAAAGAAATGAGCCCTATCTTCTTCCGGTAATTTTCAACAAGATTTGCAGTTTGAGAAATGAATCTAATGAAGTGATTCAAAATCAAATATATGAAAACAGTATGAATTTTTTCAATCTAAACGAATAATTTTTTTCTTTAGTAATTCTGACTTATCTTTTTCTAAATTAAGTTCCTCTAGGATTTCTGCCGTATTATTACCCACGTTAAGAGGAGGATGTTTAATCTCGCTTTCTGTTCTTGAAAATCTTGGAGCTGGGGCAGGTTGTTTGATGCCAGCAATCTCAATGAAGGTTTTTCTTTCGACATTATGTTGATAATTTAAAGATTCTTCCAAGGAGAGTACAGGCGCAAAACAAACGTCTTTGCCGAAAAAAATATCACACCATTCATCTCTACTCTTTTCCTTAAAACGCTCACTAATTAATTCTTTTAACAAAGGCCAAGAACTTTGATCAAATTGTTTAGAAAACTTCGAAACATCTAATTCCATACATTCTAATAAAGAAGCATAAAACTGAGGCTCTATAGAGCCAATAGAGATATATTTTTTATCTTTGCATTCATAACATCCATAAAAATGAGCCGCTCCATCTAAAAGATTTGATTCTCTTTGATCTTTCCATTGGCCTGCACTGTACATTCCAAACATCATAGTCATTAATAATGCTGAGCCATCTGTCATTGCCGCATCAATGACTTGCCCTTTCCCTGATTTAGCTGTTTCAACTAATGCCGCGCAGATTCCTAAAGCCAAAAGCATGCCTCCTCCACCAAAATCTCCAACTAAATTTAAAGGCGGTACTGGAGGGATATCTTTGGTTCCCATGGATCCTAGAGCGCCTGTTAAAGCAATGTAATTAATATCGTGACCAGCTTCATAAGCAAAACTGCCTGTTTGCCCCCAACCTGTCATGCGACCATATATTAATTTTGGATTTATCTTTAGAAGGTCGTCTGGACCAAAACCTAAGTTTTCCATCTTTCCAGGTCTTAATCCTTCAAGCACAGCATCGGCATTTTTGATCAATTCATTTACTAACTCTTTAGAATTAGGATTTTTTAAATCTATTGCAATAGATTTTTTTCCTCTGCTGGCTAGGTCATTCGTTTTTTCTTTTCCATAATTTTCAATTCGATCAATAACGATTACCTCAGCTCCCATGTCAGCTAAAATCATTCCACAAAATGGTCCCGGCCCTAATCCAGCGAATTCAACTATTTTTGTTCCTGTTAAAGGTCCCATAAAATTATTCTCCCAGTGGTTTAAGTTTAATGAGTAAAGCAGGTAAAAGCACTAAAGAACTTAAGATAGCCATTGTCATCGCTAGAGCAGTGAAAATTCCAAAATAAACCGTAGGATTAAAATTTGACATAGATAAAGATAGAAAGCCAAAAATTATTGTCATTGAAGTAAAAAGCAAAGCTTTTCCAATTGTGATATGTGTATTTTTTGATGATAAAAGATAATCCTTTGTTGAGTCATATTCTTTTTTAAATCTAAAAATATAGTGAATGGTATTATCTACTCCCATACCAATACTTACGGCAGCTACTGTAACAGTCATAACGTCTAATGGTATTCCAACTAAACCTATAGTACCAATTACGGCTCCAGCTGAGAGAAAATTTGGAATCATGCCTAACAAAGCTAAATTGAAAGATTTGAATAAAAATAAAAACATTACAAAAATAGAAACGAAAACAATTCCCATGCTTCCAAATAATGAACCAAATAAACTTTGTAAAAGATTACTGTAGATTACAGAAATTCCAGTCAAAGAATACTGACTTTTATCTAAATTAAAGACTTCTTGTAAGTCAGTATCTACAGAATTTATAAAATCTTTTCTGTTTAAACCGTCCAAGGATTCTATTACTCTTGCGGAAAGTCTTATCTGGTTATCATCATCACTAATGTAGGAACTCAATAATTGCTCTTCAATTTCTTCGGGCAACAAATTCCTCAACAAAGCTAATTCAACATCAGTTAGCCTTATATTGTTGTTTGCTATTTCAGCTAATTTTATGCCGCTTGAGACTGAAAGAACCTTGCCAATTTCTTTTCTATTCTCCAAATAGTCGTGAATACTCTCTAAAAAGATTAAATTTTCTGAAGTGAACCAATAACCCTGGCTTTGAATCTCTTCATCTAGCTCGTCACCAAAATCATCGTCAAAATCGTCATCAAAGCTGTATTCCTCGTCAACTTTAAGGAATTCTGGAGCATCAATTATCACATCCAAAGTAGCAGTTCCCCCAAGTTTTTTATCTATCAATGAAAGCCCCTTATATATTTCAGATGAAGACTTAAAATAATCTATGAATTTATTTTCAACTGTTAATTTATTAAAACCTACAATTGAAATCAAAAATATAAAAAATGCAAATAATAATATGGTGTTAGTTTTTCTCTCAACTAATGCAAAGATATTATTTGTAAAACTTTCGGAAACTGGTTTTAGGTTAAATGTATTTTTAGAAAAAAGAGAATTTAGAGATCCAAAATAAATAAAAGTAAAAATAAATACTGAGACGATACTTATTATCATCATAAATCCAAAATCAATAAGAGGTTTAATATCACTTACTGTGAGAGAAGCAAACGCAACCATTGTGGTTAAAGCGGTATACAAGCAAGGTAGGAACATTTGTTTCATTGTTTCTTGAACTAAATATTTTTGCTCTATTTCTAACTTTTGATTAAGTTCCTGATACCTAACTATCAAATGAACTGCTAAAGACAAACTTATTATCATTACTATGGAAACAAAATTTGCGGAAACTACAGTAACTTTCCAATCCAGCCAACCGATTACTCCTATTGAAATGACTGAAGAAAATAAAGCTGTGCTGAGTGGAATAGCAACCCACCTAATAGTTTTAAAAATAAAACTTAAGACAATTAAAAAGACTAAAAAAACTGCAATTCCAAACGTTATAAGATCTTGCGATATGAAGTCTATTGTGTCGACAGTTATCATCGAAGCGCCACCTAAAAAAAGCTCTCCAAAAAAAGCATACTCCGCAAGAACTAATCTAATGTCTTCAACTAATGCTCTCTCTTTTTTTGAAATTTCAAGTCTTTCCTTTTTTATCTGCTCATTTATTAATTCAATGTCTGAGTCGTTGTCTAAAGATATATCGTCGTATAACTTATATCTCTTTTCGAGGAGATTTTCATAATACAGATTTCTTTTAATTGTTAATTGAATTGCTGTGGTCTTCAAATCTTCACTAATAAGTAAATTTTTATACACCTCGTTTGAGCTAAAGATTCTTTTAGCTTTTATTAGATCAGGATTGTCATTGTTAAGAGTTGTAACTTGATCTGCTACTTCTGAGAGTGATAATTCTTCACTGGGTTCAATTAAGGGAACATCTAACAAACTCAATGCCCCCTCTACTGCCTCAATTTCTTGCAACTTACTTGTAAGTTGTTTCAGAGTCTCTATTGACGATTTCTCAAAAATTGCTTTATGAGGTGTTACTGTAACTACTAAAAAATCGGTAGAGCCATAGGTTTCAGTCGTATCGCGATACAATTTTAAATCAGGATCATTTTCTAAAAGAAGAGTTTCTGAAGACGCATCTAAATCAAAATTTGCAGTGCCTAAACTAAGGAAAATTACAAAACAAAACAAGATGAATAAAGATGACTTAGGTTTCCGAATTACTAAATTAACTAAATCCATTACAAACCATTATTGAGTTGTTTTTGCCTTTCTGCATATCTTTTTCTATCTTCATCAGACTTTTCATTAAGACATTTATGACAAGAAACACCTTTTACATATTCTTTTTTAAATAAATCTTTTTGAGATAGTGGTCTTCTGCAAGCATAACATTGAAGATAATTTCCAGGTTTCAAATTTGTTTTTACCGTTACCCTATCGTCAAAAACAAAACATTCTCCTTTCCATTTTTCTTTATCCTCTTCTTTTTCAAAAAAATTTAAAATACCTCCACTCAGTTGGTGAACATCCTTTAAACCATTATTTTCAAAAAGTATCGAAGCTTTTTCACATCTAATTCCACCAGTGCAAAAAATTGCTAATTTTTTTTTGGAAAGCTTCTTCTTATTTTCTTTTATGAATTTATTAAATTCTCTAAAATTTTTAGTTTTTGGAGATAATGAATTTTTAAAAGTACCAACTTCAATTTCATAATCATTTCTTACGTCTATGGTTACTACATTTTTTTGCGAAATAAATTCTTGCCAATCTTTAGGCTCAATATATTTTCCTTCGTGATTATTTAAATTAAGATTAAATCCAGAAGGAACTATCTCCTCTCTTTTTTTTATTTTTAATTTCTTAAATGGTTGCTTATTAGATGAAGAATTTTTAATTACCAAATTGCCGGTAAACTTTTCAATAAATCTTATACCATGATTTAATGAGAGCTTATTACTAGCTGCAATGGTTGAATTTATTCCTTCTGGAGTGAGTACTACAGTTCCAATAATCTTTCGTTTTTTTAATTCTTCTCTAAAGGAAATTTCTAACCTTTCCAAATTTTTAAGAGCAAAACACTTATAGAAAGTTGAGATAAAAAAAGTTTTTGGTTTGACTTTACTCTGCATTTTCTCCGCCAAGGCAATTAGGAGATTTAAGATCTTCACCAGAAATATCCTTCCATTCATTGGTCGTATAAGGATGAATTGCAATAGCATGGATTTTTTTCATTTCAACTTTTAAAATCTCATAAATTTTTTGATGTCTTTGTACGGGCCTCATGTCTTCAAAAATATCAGAGACGATAGTTATTTTGAAATGAGATTCGGCACCATCTGGAACATTATGCATG
The DNA here is from genome assembly GCA_902616715.1 of uncultured SAR86 cluster bacterium. Lineage (GTDB taxonomy): Bacteria > Pseudomonadota > Gammaproteobacteria > Magnimaribacterales > AG-339-G14 > AG-339-G14. The sequence goes on along the minus strand of CACMTR010000001.1, from coordinate 253,356 downwards.
TTACTTTCGTTGATAACTTCCAAAAAAATAACATCTAAACTAGTCTTTAAGTTATTTTCAATATCTTCTTTGATCATTGTTCAGAATAATTCAAGTTGTCTAAATTACTCTCATGAGAGGCTTTAGTCATTTTTACTTTAGAAAATGTGAATAGGGCTAAAATCCATAAGGTAGTTGAAATAGCTAGAACGTATATGGCAACACTTACAATTGTCTCTGCGTCTACCTCGCCTGGAACCGCACCTGAAGGCCAAGCAGATGCAGAAAGTATTATTCCTGCTAAAAAAGCGCCAGCGCCACTCATACATTTCGCTGCAAAAGATCTCGCCGCTAATAATGTTCCTTCCATCCTTCTGCTGGTTATTTTTTCAACTTCTTCAACAGTATCAAAAACCATTGAACCTAAGGTAGTGTAAGAAATTATTTGTGCTGCAACAGCAATCCAATGACACACAAGAACAATTGCCAATACATATGGCGTATCGTTGGATGGCATTAGATCAAAAATTAATAGAAAGATTGCAATATTTTCTGCGAGAAAAGCAAATAAGAACATGCAAATTATTGTATTTCTCTTTCCAAATCTACCTGCTAGAAAAGGAGATATTAAAATTCCTACAAATGGAGTAAGAAATAAAGTTAAACCGATTGTTAAAATATTTAAAGGAGTGAATTCCCAAAAGAAACTGTAATAAAAAAGCGTTAGATTAGTAGCGATTCCTGAAGCTATCGCTGTAATAATTCCAGCTAAAAATAAAACTAGATAATCTCTGCTAACTGTAAGTGTTTCCCAAAGTTGTTTAAGAGTGTTCTTAACTGAAATTTTATTTGGTTCTGGAGAAAAAAGGTCGTCAATATGTCGATGTGTTCCTATTCCCGTAACCATAATTGCTAGGAACATCACAACACCACAAGCTAAACCATAGCTTTGCCAAGTAGAAGGAAGATATCGAGCATCAGTTGTACCGGTATAACTACTATAAACAACAAACATCCATAGAGAACACCAAACGGCTAATCCTCCCCACCAGCCAAACCAATATCTATAGGATAGTAGAGAACTTCTCTCTACATAATCTTTAGATAACTCTGGTCCCAAAGCAGTGCTAGGAATTTCATAAAAAGTTATTGCAGTTCTAATAAATATACCCACAAATAATAGATACATAAATAACTCAGACTGAGACAAGTCTAAAGGAGGAATCCATAGAACAAAAAATGATACGCAGACTGGTAAAGCAGAAAGATAGATGTAAGGATGCCTTCTGCCCCATTTTGTTCTTGTGTTGTCAGAAAAATAGCCTACTAATGGATCGGAAATAGCATCAAAAACTAGCATCAATAGAATAGCTAATCCAGCTAGATCCGGACTTAAACCAAATACCTGAACGTAAACAAATAGAAGGAAATATGCAAAAGCATTATCTTTAATCCCAAAGGCCATAGATCCAAATCCATATAAAACTTTCGTTGAAATTGGTAGCTTAGAATCCTTCATAACTAGATTTGATTAACATAAATTGGTGAGGACCATGCTCTTTCTTCAGAGGGAGTAACACAATCATCTCTTTTATCCGTAAGATAGCTTCCATGACAAATGTTGACTTTAATACAATTTCCATTTTCATCATAATCGCAACGCAAATTATCTCCATTAACTCTTAATGAGGGCTCCTCAATTGCTCTGACGTAGTAAACGCTATCTCTACCATTTTTTTGAAAATCCCTATCTGAGAATCTTATCTTGCAACCGTTTTGACTAGGTTTACATTTAAATACTTTCCAAACATCTTGTATGAGATCATCAACAGGTTCATCGTTAAAATTTTGAGGAGTAATTTTTATAACTTCTATCCTTGTTATATTCCTTCTTTCATCAGAAGGATTAAAACACTCACCTCCGCAAATTTTTTCAAGTCTTAAAGACTCGTCTTTAGTTAACCCAAATTCAGGGCATCCAGGTTTTTGTTTATAGGACCCTACTGCTTTAACTTCAAAAACTGGATTTTTACTCAAGTCAACTTTACTGCCCATAGGGTAAGTCTCTGATGTAGTTATTAAATCAAACCATAATAAGATTTGTGGTCCACTTGTTGCATAGGTTTCTTTATTTTTAAATCCAGACCATATCCCCTCTTTTGATCTTGTTTCTACATGCACTGCAGCAAGACCTCCGGTTGTAAAAAAAGAAGATTGTCTTTCAGCTTCATACATAGTTAGCTCGCTAGGGGTATTTATTTCTGAAATGACTACTTTCCTTGAATCTATTTGCTTTTCTTCATACGGAAAGAACTGAGATCTTACAAAAGGCGTAGCTGCACCATTAGCTTCAGTGGTAAGTAATCTATCTATTGCTTTATAGCCAGTACCTGGTTTAGATCTATGATTGTCACTAGATGCAATAAAGCCAAAATCAAATTGAAATTCCTTGCCTTCAGAAAATTTTCTAAGAGCCAATGCATACTGTACTGAACCCTTTGGTCTCATATTAAAAGCAGGCACAAAACAATCGCTGCATTGTCCAGAATTCAGCCATTCTTCAGGCTCAACACCTGTAACAGCCCAATGTCCAAATTGACCTCCTTCAATATAATTTACTTTTGCTTGCTCTGATTTTGTTAAACAAATATTTTCTTCCAACCCTGAATTAATGCATCTTTCATAAACAATTTCTCCAGCTCTCCAGCAAGAAGGTAAATAATTTTCAGAAGGTTTTGGACAAGTCATAACCGAATCTACAGTTTGAGAAGCGCTCCAAGATCTATATTCTTCGGAATTACCATGGCCTGAAAAAATTTCGATTGAGATTTGTCTATCGGGGTCGTGTAGTTCGCTTAATTGTTTGTCCCAACTAGATTCAGAGGGTGTGTAATAACCCCAAGTATTTCCATGAGGAATTACAATTGAATCCGATTCAACGGTATTTAATACTTCAAATAAATCTTTAGGAGTAACGACTGATCTGTAACAATTTCTAGGGTCAGGATCTTTTAGATCGCAATCAGGATGATCTAGAATTTCCTCAACGAAACCTAAAAAATCTGCATATCTCTGTCTATTAGAAAAATCTACTACTGCTGATCCCAACATATTCTGTCTTACAGTTGACAAGTTAGAGTTATCTCTGAAATTATCCGAAGAGTAACCAGCGGCTCCAAATGGAACGCCTGGTAGCAAATTATTATCGGTTTCTAAAAAAATTACATTTTTGTGACCAAAATGATCTTCTTTGTTTGGAGAAATTTGTGTCCATTCAAAGCCAACAAAACTAAATAAATCCTTTATATTTTTGTTTTCATTTACTTTATTACAATTTTGAACAGCTTTGATTGTTTCTCCCCATTTTCTTGGGGTGCTTGCCTCAGCGTGATCAGTCATTACCCAAAAATCTATTGCAGAACAAAATCTTGCATAATCGCATGCATCTGCCATTAAGTGAGGGCCTTCACCTTGACTATTTGGCAAGCTCCATAAAAAAGCATCAGTTGAATAAGTCGAATGTACGTGAGTATCCCCAAATAAAATTTGAGTATCTCGATTAGAGACTTCTATTTGAGCTTGTATTTTTCTTTGAACTAACTGATCAGGATAACTATTTTTAATGTTAGACCCTGAATTTTCTAAAGCACCAAAAAAATTAAAATAAAAAGCAAATAAATATAAAAAAATAATAAGCGATATAGATATCAAGACGCCAACAATCCAAAATAGAGATTTATAAAAAATGTTTTTCATTGTTTTCTTTTTCTAATTTCGTCTTCAGATTTTTTAATAAAATCGTCTAAAAAATTATTTTTAGGATTGTAGATTTTATCTTTGCTTTCAAAAATCGTCCATGAAGAACTCGCTTTGTTGTTAAATAAGCTTACATCTTTCTTTTTAAAAAAAGGAACAAGGATCATTCCAGCTAGAAACCCGCCAATATGAGCAAAATATGCTGTGCCACCACCAGAATCAAGAGAAAACGGAGCGCTAAAAAATTGGCCAAATATCCAAAAACCCAAAACAATAAATGCAGGGATCCTAACCATCTGGATAATAATGATTATGAAAAAAAGGCATTTAACTTTTGCTCTTGGATGAAGTAAAAGATAGGCGCCAAGAACGCCTGCAATCGCCCCGCTTGCTCCTACCATGGGAATATTAGATGAAGGATCTACTAACCCTTGGGCTAAGGCCGCAATCACTCCACATAAAAGATAGAAAATTGTAAATCTTACTTTCCCCATTGAATCTTCGACGTTATCTCCAAAGATCCATAAATAGAGCATATTTCCAGCAATATGGGCTAAGCCTCCATGCAGAAACATAGAACTGAAAACTGGAAAATATGAATCAAGAGAAAAGTCTGAATAAAAGAAATTATTAGGGATGAATCCATAATTCAAAAAAATTTCTACGTTCATTTGAGATAGATACTGCAAAATAAAAAAGAAAGTACATAGTCCAATTAAAATATAGGTAATGAAGGGTTTATTTTTACTTGGATTTTCGTCAGAAATTGGAAAAAACATTAATTTTCTTTATAACCTAAGTCGCTAATTGTGTTATCAAATTTATCTCTAGTGATATTATAAAAGAAAAGACATATTATTCCTGCTAGGGACAGAACTGGACCAATAACTGATTGAAAAATGACTAGGTTTTTGATTGGATTTTGTATTTCTTCGGTGGTCATGTTATTACTATCAAAACCAATAATTTGCATTACGATTCCTAATATAAAAATTCCAAAACCTGACAGAATTTTTTGAATAAGATTGGGACCTGACATAAAAACTCCTTCATCTCTCCTTCCAGTTGAAATTTGACTATCTTCAACAATGTCATAAATCATTGATATAACTAGTACAAATCCCATTGCCCTTAAAGCATCAACTATTGAAGTGTGGATAATCATTACCCACCAAAGTAAGTTTGTACCATTTGAAGGAAAAAGAGTTAAAAGAAAAGTATCATCAAGAAGTCTTAACCAAATTGGCAAGGGATCAATGAGTAGCCCCAAAATAAAAACTGATATAACAATGTTCTTTTTTTCTCTACCAGCAGTTATTAAAACTGCTAATAAAGCTCCAAAAATAGTTGCTATTCCTGCAATTACAGGAAATAGTGAAATAGATGAGGGAGTCCATTCCCAAAAATATGTATTTACATATGTAGCAGTTCCACTTGTAATTCCGATATTAAGTCCATAAAAACCTCCTGCTAGCAACATAACTAACCAGGATTTATTTGAAAAACACTCGTATAGCTCTTTGAGGAAAACTCTCAAAGAAAAATATGCTTCATCTTGAGCTTTGTGAAGGTAAGGAATAAATCTATGAGTGCTTAAAGCAGAAGTAAACCCAAACAAAATTATTAACACTGCTGAAAATAATCCGAAGTATTTATAGCCTTCTGGATTTAGAAAAGCTCTGTTACCAGAAAATTCTTCTGTCTCTACCAAAAAAAAAGAATACATAACAAAAGTGACTGTCATTGCGCCTAAAACGGCAGCTGCATAAGCCCATCCATTTACAAAATTTCTTTTATCGTAATCTTTTGTTAATTCTGGACCTAAAGATGCCCTTGGAATTTCATAAAAAGTAAGAGAAATTCTTATTATTAATACTAATATCAGCAATTTCCAAAAAAGATAAGATTGGCTATAACTAGCTGGCTCGGTAAAAAGAAAATAAAAACTCAAACTTAATGGAATTATGCTTGCATAGATAAATGGGTGTCTTCGACCTAGTCTAGAATTAAATCTATCTGACCAGGCACCAATTAAGGGGTCAGAGATTGCGTCAAATACTAAAGCTATTCCAAGGGCCAATGAAGCAATTACTGGATTAAGTCCAAGGACTTGATTATAAAAAATTAAAACCCAAGTTCCGAAAATAGCAGCATTTATTCCAATTACTCCCGAGCCAGAGGAGTAAAGAACAAGAAAGCGATCGGAGACTTGTTTTAACAACTTATTTGAAGACTAAAATTTAGTCAGCTTTGTAAATAGATTTTTTTGTTTTGGATAAAACTTTTTCCAACATTGGTACAAAAGTTTCTATCGGCAAAGTGTCATAATTTGGATCGAAGGAATTTTGATCATACTTGGCACAAAATTCAACGCAATCGCGCCAATGTTCATTGTCTTTAAATTTATCTCTCATGTGTCTGTCTAAGCCTAAGAAATGAAAAAAGTAATAACCTTGAAAAATTCCATGATGTTTAAGAATCCAAAAATTTTTTTCAGAAATATAAGGTTCGAGTAAAGTTGCTGCAAAATCTGCATGGTTTGCAGGAGCAAGAATATCGCCAATGTCATGGAGTAATGCACAAACAACATATTCTTCATCTCTCCCGTCTCTATAAGCTCTTGTAGCTGTTTGAAGACAGTGGGTATAGCGGTCAACTGCAAAACCTCCATGATCGCCTTTTAACATGTCTAAATGTTCTAGGATTCTTTTAGGTAATTCCAAAGCGTGCTCCATCCCAGCTTCAACAATAGGAAGATAGTCCTCGGCAGTACCATTGACCATTTCGGTGAACTTAGCAGTTTTACTCATATATTAATTATATCTTCTTTAGAAAAGAAGCAAAGATATATCCCCCAAAAAACCCAAAAATGATATGAAATATCCATCCTAAAGCATATCGGTTACCGGCAATAACTTGTGTTTCAAAAAGGAGAGCTACAGATAAATATAAAATAGCTGCGACTGCGCAAGCTCCTGCTATTCCATAAACAATTCTTTTTTCCCAAGAAAATAAAAGCAATACAACTTTTGAGGAAAGAAAAGCTATAAAAAACCCTATCGAATAAATTATAAAAAGAACAGGAGAAAAATATATCCAATCGTGAATTAGGCTATCAATTATTACTTTAAAATTAATAGGAATGTTTATTGATGAAAGCCAATATAAATAAGAAATGCTTGTAATTGGAACTGAAAAAAAAACAGAAACCAAAGTACTAAATAAAAATATGCTTATAAGTTTGATAGTAATCAACATGAAAAATATTATAAGTTTTCTACTTAATTTTTATAATGTCTTTATGAAAAATATATTACCTTTTATTTTTCTTTTTTCCTTGAATTTGTTTTCTTCATACAAGTTGGAAACTTTAATAGACGATCTAAACTATCCTTGGGGAATGTCATTCATTTCAGAAAATACTCTTCTAATTACAGAACTACCTGGCAACATAAAAAAAATTGATCTTTTAACGAATGAGATTATTGAAATCAAAAATGTACCAAAAGTTCTATTCAGAGGACAAGGAGGTTTGTCTGGTATAACACTTCATCCAAATTACAAAGAAAATGGATGGATATACATAAGTTATTCTGCGTCTACTAAATCAGGGAAAAATACCTTATATGTCGATAGAATAAAAATTGAAGATGATTATGTTTCAAAACAAGAAAACATTTTTATAGCTTCCGCTCTCAGATCACCTCCGGTTCATTATGGAGCTAAAATGGCCTTTCTTAAAGATAATTCACTTTTAATTACTAGTGGAGATGGGTTTGATTACAGGGAATCAGCTCAAGAACTTGATAATCATTTTGGAAAAATAATACGCATTAAAGACAATGGTGATATCCCATCAAATAACCCTTTTTTTGGATCCTCTGGTTTAGAAGATATTTTTTCTTATGGTCATAGAAACATGCAAGGATTAGTAGTTTTAGAGGATGGAACAATAATAGAGCATGAACATGGTCCAAGAGGAGGAGATGAAATAAATTTAATTGAGCCTGGTAGAAACTACGGTTGGCCTGCAATAACTTATGGTATTGATTATTCAGGTGCATTAATTTCTCCCTTTAAAAAAATGAAGGGAATGGAGCAACCTATTCATTACTGGACTCCCTCAATAGCACCCTCTGGAATGATGTTTTATAAAGGAAATAAATTTCCAAAATGGAAAGATTCTTTTTTTATTTCTGCTTTAGTTCCCGGTGATGTAAGAAGAATAGAAATCTTAGATAATGCAACAATTACAGAAGAGATTTTGTTCAGCGAGTTAAATTCTAGAATAAGGAATATTGTAGAATCTCCTAATGGCGAGATTTACTTAATTACTGATAAATCTAACGCGAAGTTAATCAAAGTTACTCCAATCTAGTTTAGACTCATCAACAAACTTTTAAGTTGAACTTTATTATTTAGTTTAATGCCTGAATTTAAATCTATTAATATTTCTTGGATTGTCTTAAATATTTCTGAAAGCTCAATTAAGCTTTTCGTTTCAAAACTGTCCACTTTAAATCTAACAGATCTTGATTTAATTTTTAATTTACTCCCAAAAGAATTTATTAAGATTCGAGACAACCAAATTAGTTTTTCTTGAATTAATTCGTTATCCCATTTTGAAACAACTTTTTCAATTTCCTTATAAGAAGATAATTCTGATAAATCATTCATAAATTCCGCCCAGTTTTCCCGAGCCTCATTTAGATTTTTTTCAGTCAATTTAGTTAAATTTAAACCTTTTACAAGATCAAAATCTGATTCTCTAAAATTAAACCCCTTAGATTCGTAATAATCTTTCAGTTCAATATATTTGGGAAATTTAAAATGAATATGAGATAAACGACTTAGAAGAGTTTTTTTTAACAAAAAAGGTGAAGAAGACAGTAAAAAAATAAAAGTCTTTAGAGGCGGTTCTTCTAAAATTTTTAGAAGAAAATTTTGTGACTCATCATTCATTAAGTGTGCATTATTAATAATAAAAACTTTAGATGAAGACACCAAAGGAGTTTCATAAATTTTGTCAACTATTCCCTCAAAAGAATCTTTCTTTTGTTTGTTTCCTCTGAGTTGACCAATTTTTATAATATTGGAACCAACCTCTTCTTCTATAAAGTGATAATCAGGAGAACTTTTTCCAGCAAATAACTTACACGAATTACATTTTCCACAAGCTTCAAAAAGTTGATCTGATTCAGTGCAAAGTATTGATTTACTTAATTCATTTGCAAAGTCCCTTTTTCCAATTCCATTTTCTCCGGATAATAAATATCCATGAGAAAGTAACTCTTTCTTAAAGGTAACTTTATTAATGCTTAGCCAAGGAGATAAATTTTTATTGATGTTATTCAATTTTTATTTTTTTTATTATATTTGAAAATATTTCGTTAGTAGACTGTGTAGCATCAATTTTTACTATTCTTTGAAAATTTTGTTCCTGAAGATCAAGATAATTTTGCCTAACCCCTTCGTGAAAAGATATTTCTTCACTTTCAAATCTATCTAAAGAGGCTCGATTTTTAGCCCTTTTTAAGCCAACGTTAGCTGGTAAATCGAGCAAAAAAGTAATGTCTGGAGTCGGTAAATCTAAATTTTCTATCAACTCATAAATTTCAATTTTACTTATTCCTTCTCGCTGACCTTGGTAAGCTACTGAAGAATCGTAGTACCTATCAGAAACAACAATTTTTCCTTCGTTTAAATTAGGTTTTATAATTTCTTCTACATGTTGAACTCTGTCAGCAAAAATTAAAAATATCTCTGTTTGAGGATAAATTTTATTTTCTTTATTTAACAAAATAGATCTTATTTCTTTTCCTATCTCACTGGATCCTGGTTCTTTGGTAAAAAATGCTTTGAGAGACTTTTTTTCAAAAAATTCTTTTAACATCTGGATTTGTGTACTTTTTCCAGAACCTTCAATACCTTCAAATGTAATGAACATTATTAATTAATTTGAAATTTATTAACCGCAGCCAAATGATCTTCATAATTTGTAGAAAATTCATGTAAGCATTTTTCTTTTTTTACAAAGTATAAAAATTTATGATCATCGGGTTTTGCAGATGCTTTGATGGCATTTAAAGAAGGATTGCTAATTGGAGTGGGTGGAAGACCGAAATTCAAATAACTATTGTAAACATTATCAGTTTTAAGATGTTTTTTCGTTAAGTTTCCATCGAAATTTTTAACTCCATATATAACCGTTGAATCAATTTGTAACTTCATATTATCTCGCAACCTATTATAAATAACTCCCGCGACTTGAGACATTTCATTTCTACAACTTTCTTTCTCAATGATGGAAGCAATAATTAAAAGTTCAAATGAATCTTTTACTAAACTGTTATTAGTTTCGTTATAGTGATTTTCTAAATAAGATAACTGCATATTAAATGCTCTATTCAAAACTTCATTAAAATCTTCATAAAATTCATAAAGATAAGTATTTGGGTGAAAGAAGCCATCCAAATTACATTTTGAAATATTTTTATAATTACAAAAGCTTTCAATTTGATTATTCGTCAAGAAGTCTGTTGATTTTGACCCCTCGGGGATATAAAGAGATCTATAGTTAACATCGTTAGTCAAAATTTTGAGAGCTATTTTCAAAGAACTATCTTGATTTTTAATTAGGTACTCTCCAATTCTTAAGTCTTGATCTTTATTGGTGACTAAAAATAAAATTTTTATTAAATTAGGGAAGAAAATATTTTTTTTAGATAATTTATCTTTTACATCAGCAAATGAGTTCCCTGATTCAATTTTTAAAATATAATCCTCTTGAATTCGATCAAATGAAAAAATCGAAAAAGTGAAAGATAAAAAAACAAAATTAATTAGAAAAAATATTTTCACTCAAACTTTTTGAAAATCAACGAAACGTTTGTTCCACCGAAACCAAAGGTATTGTTCATAACGTGGTTTATTTTTTTGCTTACAGTTTCTTTAGCAACTAATCTTAAATTTGCTTCATTATCAGGATTCTCAAGGTTGATAGTAGGCGGTATAACATTGTCATTTAATGACAAAATACTAAAAATAGATTCAATTGCTCCTGCTGCTCCTAATAGATGACCTGTCATAGATTTTGTTGAAGAAACTAAAATATTGTCTGCATCATTTGAGAATAACTCTCTTATCGCTCTAGACTCAACAACATCTCCCAAAGGTGTAGAAGTACCATGAGCATTGATGTGATCAATTTCAGAAAAATCAATTTCTGCATCAATTAAGGAATTCTTCATAGCAAGTTTTGCACCTTTCCCATCTTCTGCAGGAGCAGTCATATGAAAAGCATCATCACTCATTCCGAAACCAATAATTTCTGCGTATATTTTTGCGGATCTTTTTTTAGCGGACTCAAGATCTTCTAATATCAATACTCCTGAGCCTTCGCCTAATACGAAACCATCTCTGTCCTTATCCCAAGGTCTACTTGCTTCCTTCGGAGAATCATTCCTAGTTGATAACGCTTTAGCAGCGTTAAATCCTGCTAAACCAAGAGGGCTCATAGCTGCTTCTGCTCCTCCTGTCACCATGATATCGACTTCTCCATAAGCGATACTTCTTGCAGAATACCCAATACTATGACCAGCAGATGAACAAGCTGAAACCATAGATAAGTTAGGTCCTCTTAGACCATATTTAATTGCAACTGTTCCAGAAGCCATATTAATTATTGATCCAGGCACAAAAAAAGGAGAAATTCTTTTTGGACCTTTATCTTTAAGTATCAGAGAATTCTTCTCAATTGTTTCTAAACCGCCTATTCCTGAGCCTATAGATACTCCAATCCTATCTAAATCATGATCATTTAGATTAATTCCTGAATCTTTAATTGCTTCTGCTGTAGCTGCTAAACCAAATTGTATAAATGGATCAAGTCTTCTTGAGTCTTTTGGATCAATGTTTTCATTTTTATCGAAATCTTTTACTGAAGCTCCGAATTTTGTTGTAAATTCAGAAGTATCAAATTTTTCTATTAACTCAACTCCACTTTGGCCATTAACTATGCTTTCCCAAGTAGAAGATACGTCGTTACCATTTGGACTAACAGTGCCCAGACCAGTAATGACTACTCGCCTGCCTTGAGCCATTAAAAAATATTAGGACGCTGAGTCGATGTAATCGACTGCATTTTTGACTGTAGCAATCTTTTCTGCTTCTTCATCAGGAATTTCGATTTCAAATTCCTCTTCAAAAGCCATTACTAATTCAACTGTGTCAAGAGAATCAGCACCCAAGTCGTCTATAAAAGAGGCTTCAAGCGTTACTTCTTCTTCGCCTACTCCCAATTGCTCACATACTATTCTTTTTACTCTATCTTCAGTACTACTCATAAGAACCTCTCTAAAGTTCGATAATTATATATCTAATTTATAAAAAAACTAGATAAGATGAATATTTACATAAAAAGACCACCATTAATATGAATGGTTTGTCCAGTAATATAATCCGCTTCATTAGAAGTTAAAAACTTGACCAAATCAGCAACCTCTTCAGCTTTTCCAAATCTTTGCAGTGGAATTTGAGAGGACACAAGATTTTTGTAATCTTGATCTAGACTATCTGTCATGTCTGTATCTATAAATCCTGGAGCTACGCAATTAATCGTAATATTTTTTAAACCGAATTCTCTCGCAAGGGTTTTAGACATAGCCTCAATACCAGACTTAGCAGCTACGTAATTTGCTTGCCCTTTATTTCCAATAGCAGCCGCAGCAGAAGACAAATTAATAATTCTTCCAAACTTATTTTTCAACATAGGTTTGATTAAATTCTTGATTATTTTAAATTGCGCATTTAAATGAACGTTTAACACGTCATTCCATTCATCATCCTTCATTCTTAAAAAAATATTGTCTTTAGTGAAGCCTGCGTTATTTATTAAAATATCTGGATATAAATCGTTTTCTTTTAAATAAGAAAAAAAATGTTCAAAAGATTCGTCATTATTTAAGTCTAGGACAATACCTTCTCCTGAAGAATTATTAGATGAAATAACCTCTTGAATTGATTTTATTCCATTTTCAGAAGTGGCAGTTCCGATCAAATAAAAATTTTGTTCAGTAAAGGACTCCAGAATTGCTTTGCCAATTCCACGAGAAGCTCCTGTGATTAAAACTTTTTTTTCAAAACTCACTTAATTTTCTTCGGATTCTGAAGCTTCTTTTTTTATTTTAACTTCCATGACTTTTTTACCTTTATAAAAGCCATCCTCAGTCATGTGATGACGCAAATGAATTTCCCCAGTAGTTTGATCGGTCGATAGTGCTGGAGACTTCAATTTATTATGAGAACGTCTTGCACCCCTTCTAGATCTAGATACTTTACTTTTCTGTACTGCCATAACTTAAAAAAACTAGATTCTATTGGAAAAATTATAAAGTTTCATCAAATTTTAGAATTTTTTTAAATTCTTCTGGCTCTTTAGCTTCAATCATTACGTTTAAATTTGGAATATTCAATTTAAATGAATGAAGAAACATTCTCTGAAATTGATTATATTTTTTGTTCAATTCTCTTTTTCCATACTTTGAATCTCCAACAATCGAGTATCCTTCAGAAGAAGTTTGAACTCTGATTTGGTGTGTCCTTCCTGTAATTATATTGCAACTTAATTTTGATAAATTTTTTGACTTCTTTAAAACTTTAAATATTGAAATTGATTCTTTGCCTTCAGGATTTTCAAATACAAAATTTTCTCCTTTTAAATTTTTAGTTTTTACAAGGCTCGAACTAATTCTTTTTTTGCTTTCAGGCCAATTACCATTCACCACCGCCAAATATTCTTTAAAACTCCTTCCCAATCTAATCTCTTCGTTACATTTTCTTAAGAATTGCTGTTTCTTAGAGATTATCTGACATCCTGAGGTGTCTTTATCTAGCCTATGGACTAACTTACATTCTCTATAATTTCTTCCAAAATTTCTTACTGCCTCAATTAACCCTATTTTTATTCCACTTCCCCCATGTGATGCAATTCCACATGGTTTCTCAATCGCTAAATAATCATCGTTTTCAAAAATTACTTTATTTTTTAATAAATTTATTAAGTTTTTCGGAATAAATCGTGGTTGGTCAATTTCGTCAAATTCTAAAGGTGGAATTCTGACTTCATTACCTTTAACTAGCTTGTAGGAAGGTTTTTTTCTAGATCCATCAACCCTCACTTCTCCCTTTCTTATAATGGAGTAAATCTTTGATTTTGGTATGCCTTTTAGCAGATTAATCAAAAAATTATCAATTCTTTGGCCATTAAAGTCTTCAGATATTTTTATTTTTTTAACTTTATCTAACATATAAAAAAAATTATGTTTTTTTTGGTTTCTAATCTAAAATACCGCACTTAATAACAAAATAGGAAATTAAATATCCTATTTATGAAGAATTTTTAAAAAACAGCTTTTATTACAGAATTTTATTTTATTTAGGTTAAGAGACGTAAATCCTAAATTAAAATCTTTTTGAGAATCTATACTTTTAGATTCCAATTCCTTGTTTAAAAGCATTATTGGAGATGTCCTATGAAAAGGATGCTTGTTAATGCAACTCAACCTGAAGAAGTAAGAATAGCCATTACTGATGGAAACTCTCTCTTCGATCTAGATATTGAAAATATAGCCGAGGTTAGACGTAAAGGTAACATTTATAAGGGTAAGGTTAGTAGAATCGAACCTAGTCTTGGTGCAGCTTTTGTGGATTTTGGAGCAGAAAGACACGGATTTTTACCTTTTAAAGAATTAGCGCCTCAATATTTACCTAAAGATAGAAAAGGTAACGAAAGAATCTCAATTAAAGATTGCTTGAGTAAAGATCAAGAAATAATTGTTCAAGTAGAAAAAGATGAGAGAGGTAACAAAGGCGCTGCATTGACTACTCAGATAAGTATTGCTGGACGTTTTCTAGTTTTGATGCCAAATAATCCAAGAGCATCTGGAATCTCAAGAAGACTTAACCCTGATCAAAGAGAGCTTCTTAAGAAAAAAGTTGCTGATCTCAACGCACCCGAAGGTATGGGAGTGATTGTAAGAACTGCTGGTGAAGGAAGAGAACAAGATGATTTAAAATGGGATCTTTCCTATTTACTCAATGTTTGGGAAGCAATCTTGGAAGCAAACGCTTTAAAAAATGCACCTTTTTTAATTTATAAAGAAAGCGACATTATTATAAGAACACTAAGGGACTACTTAAAAGAAGATGTTGATGAAATTTGGATAGATACTAAAGAAGCTTACGAACAAGCTGAAGAATTTATTAATAGCGTTATGCCGGAACAAACAAAAATATTAAATAAGTACGAAAACACTTTGCCTTTATTCACTAGATATCAGATTGAATCTCAAATTGAAACAGCATATCAAAGAGAAGTCAGGCTTAACTCTGGTGGAGCAATTGTAATAGACGATACTGAAGCCTTGGTGGCTATTGACATCAACTCTTCTCAAGCCACTCAAGGAAAAGATATTGAAGAAACAGCAGCAAATACTAATTTGGAAGCTAGTAGAGAGATAGCAAGACAACTTCGATTAAGGGATATCGGAGGTCTAGTTGTTATAGATTTTATTGACATGATGAAACTTGAAAATAAAAGAGCAGTTGAAGACGAAATGAGAAAGGCTCTTGCAGTTGATAGAGCTAGAGTTCAAATTGGAAGGATTTCAAGATTTGGTCTATTGGAATTATCGCGTCAAAGATTGAGATCTTCTCTTTCAGAAAGGTGGACGCAAGACGTAAACACATTATCAACTTCTGTATTAAGACTTTTAGAAGAAGAGACGAGCAAAACCAATACAAATGAGGTCAGAGCCATCGTTTCTCCCGATATGTCTGCATTATTGCTTAATGAAAGACGAATTAGACTGAATGATATTGAAGCTCGATCTGGTGTAAAAGTTGTTGTTATTTCTGATGCAACAAGGCCGGATTCAAGATTTGAAGTTATTAGGATTAAAGACGGAAAGGTTCAAGATCCAGATAAAAATAAATCTTCAATCTCAGCCGCAGAACAATTTGAAAGAAAAACTAAAAAATCAAAAATACCTGAAGAAGTAGCTGCTGTAAAAATAATGCCTACCTCTAAGCCAAAAAAAGGAATTTTATCTAAAATTACAAGTTTGTTTAAATCTAATCCTAAAGTTACTGAAAAACCAAAAAGAAAACCTAATAACAGAAGAAAACCTCAAAATAAAAATTTTAAATCTAAAAATAATACAAATAAAAGATTTGAAAACAAAAATAAAAATTTTCAAAAAAATAAACCTAAAAAAGATAACTTAAATAAGCTTAGGAAAACTAAAGACACCTCTGAAAAACAACAAAAAAAGGCTCCAATTCAAAAAGCTCCAGAAAATATAGTTATACCTAGAAAATTGAGTAGACCTAAAAAAACTGAAGCGCCAAAAACGAATGCTAAAAAATTAGATATCGATAATTCAGTTGGAAGAGCTTCAAACGATCCAAGAAATAAAACTTAAGCGTTTTCTTTTACGTAGTTTTCTATAAGTTTTCCTGAAATAGAAATATTAGCAGGAGGCGTATTAGGAAGATTATCAATTTTAAACCAATCTGCTTTATCAATTTCTTCTAAATCTGGAGTAATTTCACCACTTGAATATTCTGCATAATACCCAAGCATAAGCTGACTGGGAAATGGCCAAGATTGGCTTCCAAAATATTTAATATTTTTTACTTTAATGCCTACTTCTTCTAGCACTTCTCTTTCCAAAGCAGCCTCCACAGACTCTCCAGGCTCAATAAAGCCAGCTAAGGTACTGTAGAAGTTTTCTGGAAAGTTAACATTATGAGCTAGTAAAATTTCATTTTTTCTATGTATTAGTGTTATCACACATGGAGAAATCTTGGGGTAAGCTGGAGGCGCATCACAATGATTGCAAATCATTGCCCTTTCTTTTGAATCTTCAACTAATTCATTGCCACAATATCCACAGAACTTATGAGCTTCAAACCAATGTTGGATCTGGATCGCTCTTGAAATTACTGAAAATAAATCATCTGGAATTCTTCCTAACATCGATCTTAAGTCAGTAAATATGGCTTGATCTAATACGCACTCTCCCTCGGTTGCAACTGCAAAACAAGACGCTTCATTTAAATAGCCTAAAAAATGTTTTCTCTTAATTTCCAATCCTGACCAATTAAGCTCATCACTAGACAATGGTCTTAAGAAATTTTCGTTTTTAAAGCTTAGAATTTCATGAGAATTAATTACAAAGTACTTTGACTCTTTGGTGTCTTTTTCAATAGAATTAGCAGGATTAAACAAATTCAAAACAATATTCCGTGATTTATAACCTTTATAGCAATTTTTTAGGAACTTCTGCAAATTGGTACAAGAATTTGATCATTATTTTTCTAGTATCTAATCCGATCATTTATTTTATTTTGTTAAATACGAACCTAGATGCAGGTTTTATATTAGGCTGGATTATTTTAGGTCAATTTATTGTCACGCTTGCTATGGCTCTAGAGTGTTACCCTCTTCAACCTGGAGGGTTAATAGCGATCCAATCCGTAATATTGGGATTGACTACATCAAAACATATTTATCAGGAAGTTGTACTTAATCTTAAAGTAATTTTATTACTTGTTTTTATGGTTGCTGGAATATACTTCATGAAAGATTTTCTACTTTTTATTTTTACTAAATTACTAATAAATGTAAGAAATAAGAAATTGCTTTCTCTATTATTTTTAATAAGTGCCGCTGTTTTATCTGCTTTTCTAGATGCTTTAACCGTAACCGCTGTTTTAATTGCTGTTGCTGTGGGTTTTTATACTCTTTATCAAGAAAATAAATCTTTACTAGAAAGCGATAACCTCGATCAAGAAACTGAAGAATTCAAAAGATTTTTAAGGAACCTATTAATGCATGGAGCGGTTGGAACAGCTCTTGGAGGAGTTAGTACTATTGTTGGAGAGCCTCAAAACCTCCTTATTGGATCAGTAGCTGATTGGGATTTCATAGAGTTTTTTATAAGAATGTTACCAGTATCGCTTCCAGTGTTTATATTTGGAATATTTACTTGTTATTTAATTGAGAAATTAAAAATTGTTGGTTATGGTGCTGAGTTATCTCCAAAAATAAGAGAGATTATTAATGACTTCGGTTCTAAAGAAGATGCTCAAAGGACATCATCTCAAAAAACAAAACTAGTAGTTCAATTTTTAGTTGCTTTAATTTTAATCTTCGCTCTAGCTTTTAACGTAGCTGCGGTAGGGTTAATTGGATTAATGGTAATAGTTCTTTTAACCGCTTTTAATGGAATTACCGAAGAACACAAGTTAGGAAAGGCTTTCGAAGAAGCGCTTCCTTTCACTGCTTTATTAGTTGTATTTTTTGTAATTGTGTCTGTCATTCATGATCAGCACCTATTTTCGCCTGTAATAAATTATGTATTGACTTTAAATTTTGACTTACAAGTCCCAATGTTTTTTCTAGCTAATGGAATCTTGTCGATGATTAGTGATAACGTTTTTGTAGCAACGATATATATTAGCGAAGTCAAAAACGCTTTCGACGCAGGCGTCATTGATAGAAATCAATTTGATCTCCTAGCAATTGCAATTAATACTGGAACAAACCTACCAAGTGTTGCGACTCCTAATGGTCAAGCTGCTTTTCTTTTTTTACTTACGTCTTCCATTGCTCCATTAATAAATCTTTCATATTTCAGAATGATAATAATGGCCCTGCCCTACACTTTTGTTTTAACTATAGTAGGACTTTATTCCGTTATATATTTCTTGTAAAAAATGGATAGATCGTACTGTATAGCTCCCATGATGGGAAGAACTGATAGTCAATTTAGATATCTAGTCAGACAAATATCTAAAAGAACCGTACTCTTCACTGAAATGATTCATTCAAATGCTATTCTTTTTGGAAATAAAAATAAGTTAGAAGAATACTCCAATATTGAAAATCCAATAGTACTTCAATTAGGTGGTAATGATCCTAAAAACCTTGGTCAGGTTTCAAAACTTGCAAATAAATTCAACTACGATGAAATTAATTTAAATTTAGGTTGCCCAAGTCCTAGAGTTAGCAGTGGTGGCTTTGGAGCTGCTCTAATGAATGATCCCGAATTAGTAAAAAATTGTTTGTCGTCTATTAAAGAGAATTTTGATAAAGAAGTATCGGTAAAAATTCGACTCGGCACAGATGACAATGATATTGACGAAACTCTAGATAACTTTGTTGACTCAGTTAAATCCTCAGGTATTAAAGTTTTTTATGTTCACGCAAGAAAAGCAATTCTAAAAGGCTTAACCCCAAAGCAAAATAGAGAAATACCGCCTCTTAACTACGAAAGGGTTAAAAAATTAAAAGTAGATTATTCAGATTTAGAAATAATAATAAATGGCGGTATCAAAGAATTAGATTTTCTTAAAAAAAATGATTTATGCAACCTAGACGGTATTATGATTGGTAGAGAAGTATACTCAAATCCACTAATTCTTAATGACGTAGATAAAATCTTAGAAGCCGATTTGACTAAAAATAATTCTTTATACGACATTACATCAGAGATGTTCAATTACTTTGGATCCTTAAAAAATAAAAACCTTGTTAAACGAGGCTTGATTCATATGCATGGCCTGTTCAATGGTCACAAAGAGGCTAAAAAAATAAGAATTCTTTTATCGAATAGTATTTATTTAGAAAAATCCAAAAATGAAATATTATCAATACTTGAAAAAGGTATTATTAGAGCGGCATGAAAAACATTTTTTCAAAATTTTTTAACAAGCAGGAAGTGATCGAAGAAAAAGAAGTCGATAAGGTGGTATCGGCTTGTATTTCCTTGATGATAGAAGTAAGTTTAGCTGATCAATCAATAGATGAGTCTGAAATTGAAAGTTTAAAAAAAACACTCTCCAACAAATTTAATATTGAAGAGGCACAAATATCTTCTTTAATTTCTGCAGGAAAAGAATCGCAAGAAGAATCTACTTCTCTTTATGAATTTACAAGAGTTATAAATGATGACTTTAGTTTTGAAGAAAAATACGACTTGATTAAATCAATGTGGGAAATAGCATTTGCTGACGGAAACGTTGATAAATATGAAGAATATGTAATTAGAAAAGTTTCTGATCTGATTTATATTTCTCACGAGGAATTTATAAAAGCAAAGATGGAGGTTAAGAATGAAGATACATAATCCAGAAAAACTTGGTATGTCAAAAGATAAACTAAAGGAAATGGAAGCTTTTTTTAAAAAAAGCTATACAGACAAAGGAAAACTAGCAGGAACTCAGACTTTAATTTCTAGAAAGGGAAAAATAATACATTTTCATTCAAATGGTTTTCGGGATGTAGAAAATTCAAAAAAAATTGAGAAGGATACGATATTTAGAATTTATTCAATGACCAAGCCTGTAACAAGTGTTGCACTCATGCAGCTTTTTGAAAAGGGCCTTTTTCAATTAGCTGATCCTGTGGGTAAATTCCTTCCAGAGTTCAAGAAATCCTCAGTTTTTCAATCAGGAAGTTACCCTAATTTCATGACTTCAAATCCTGATAGAGAAATTACTATCAGAGATCTTCTTAGTCATACTTCTGGATTGACTTATGGTTTTCATTATCAAACTAATGTCGATCATGCTTATAGAAAAGTCTGGAGTGGTCCAAGAGGAGAAAATTCTGATTTTTCTTTCCCGCCAATGGATCTAGAAAACTTCTCTAAGACAATTGCAGCTTTACCACTTGAATTTAGTCCTGGAGATAAATGGAATTACAGCGTATCTACTGATATTTGTGGAAGACTGATTGAAGTTTTAAGTGGCTTAACATTAGCGGAATATTTCAAAAAAAATATTTTTTCTCCGCTCAAAATGACTGACACAGATTTTTTTGTAAAAAAATCAAAATTAAATAGATTTTCTTCATGTTATGAAAGAACTCCTAAAACTTATCTTAGGCTCAATGATGAATCTGGCAAAAATAGTGCATTTTCAAAAGAACCAAACTTTTATTCTGGAGGTGGGGGATTAGTTTCAACTGCAAACGATTATCATAATTTCTGCTTAATGCTATTAAATAAAGGAGAATTTGAAGGAAAAAGAATACTATCCAGAAAAACAGTTGAATTAATGACTATTAACCATCTTCCAGATAACCAAGACATGATCTCCATGGGTTCTGAAGGAAGTTTTAGTGAAGTGAGGTACAAAGGAGTTGGTTTTGGATTAGGATTCGGAGTGAATATTGATCTTGCTGGAACTCAAAACAGTGGATCTCTCGGAAGTTATAATTGGGGTGGCGCTGCTAGTACTTTTTTCTGGGTAGATCCTAAAGAAGAACTTATATGTATTTTAATGACTCAATTAATGCCATCAGGATATTATCCGATCAGAGTGCAAATGCAATCTATGGTTTATAGTGCTTTTTTAGACTAATCAAACTCGTCAAAAATTAAGTCTTCTTCGAGTTCTCCATCATTGATTTGATAATCTCTTCTTTGAATATATGCATCTCTATAGAAAGTATACTGATCACTTCCTGAGATTTCTGTTACACCCAATAAATCGGATCTAAGATCTAAAAGATTTAAAGCTCCTGAAGCTATTCTCGCCGAGTCATCTCTTGGCACATTAGGGTATAAATATAAGTCAGGAATAATAGAAAACGAGTCTCTCAAATTACTTGGTCCGTAGAAAGGAATCACGATGTAAGGGCCTGATGAAATGCCCCAATGACCTAAAGTTTGTCCAAAATCTTCATTGGTTCCTTCGATGCCCATTTCAGAGGCAATATCAAAAATTCCAAATAAGCCCATAGTTGAATTAATTACGAATCTAGAAAGATCTCTCGCAAAGGCAAATGGCTTAAGTTGTAAAATATTATTTGCAGCTGAACTTGCGTCTCCCAAATTTCCAAAAACATTAGATATTCCTGTTTGAAAAAACTCTGGAGTTCCAGAATCATAAATTTCTGCCACAGGTTTAAAAAATACATTATCAACAGAACTATTAAAGTTATGTACCCTTCTATTAAATTTTTCAAAAGGATCTTCATTTTCTTTTTTTAAAAAACCGCTGGTATCTATGTTTGCTAAAGAATTTTCTGTAACTACTAAAGTTGATGGAAGTCTTGATTCTAAAATAGAAAAGTAAGTAAATTTGCTGTCGATAAGAGAATTTTGCCTAGCTACTTCTATTATTGATCGAGAGGTATCAAATGTTTCTACAAAACTTGGACTTGGAATTTTGAGGACACTAGATTTTTTTAATAAATTTACATTATTTTTATTAAAAGAAGATTTATTCAAATCTTGTATGGCTATCATTATTTGATAAACAGATAAATTAGTAAATTCAGATTTTAAGTCTACGGCGATTGACCAGAGATCATTAAATTCCGATTCCGATACGTTTAGATGACTTGCATCGTTGTATTCGTTAGCGTGCGAAATAAAACTAATTAAAGTAGAGATAAGGAACCAAGATAAGTAAAATCTAAGTCTTGAAAGCCAGTTTTTCATAACAAAATTATATGCCAAACAAAAATAATCTTCTAATTATCACTTCAGCGCTTCCGTATGCCAATGGACCTCTGCACTTTGGACATTTACTTGAACACATTCAAACGGACATTTGGGTCAGAACCAACAGAGCGTTGAATAAGGAATGTATTTATATTTGTGCGAGTGATGCACACGGCACGCCCATCATGTTAAAAGCAGAAGAAGAAAACATTCAACCCGAAAAACTTATAGAAGAAATAACAGAGATTCAAAAAAAATCTTTAATTAATTTCAATATAAAACATGACAACTATTACACAACTCATTCAAAAGAAAATAGAGTTTTTAGTGAATTAATTTTTAATAGCGCAGATAAGAAAGGCTTGATAATAAGGAAAAAAATAAAACAACTCTATGATGACTCGAAAGGTCTTTTTTTAGCTGATAGATATGTGCAAGGAGAATGTCCAAAATGCGGAGCAAAAGATCAATACGGAGATAATTGTGAGGTATGTGGCGCAACTTACGAAGCAACAGAACTGTTAAACCCAAAGTCTATTTTTACTGGCAACAAACCTTCGGTAAAAGAAAGTGAACATTTATTTTTTGATGTTGGATCTTGCAGTGAAAATCTAAAAAAATGGATATCGGATACCGATTTACAATCGGCAGTAAAAAATAAAATACAAGAATGGTTTGTTGATGGTTTGAAACCTTGGGACATAAGTAGAGATGCGCCTTACTTTGGATTTAAAATTCCAGGTTACGAAGACAAATATTTTTATGTTTGGTTGGATGCACCAATCGGCTACATTGCAAGTTTAGAAAATTATCTTAAGAAAAAAAATATTAATAAAGATTCTAGAGAGCTTTGGGGAGAACAAAGTGATACTGAAATTTATCATTTTATTGGTAAGGATATTATGAATTTTCACACTTTATTTTGGCCCTGCATGCTTGAAACAGCAGGTTTTAAAAAACCAACCAATGTTTTTATTCATGGTTTCATGACTTTAAATGGGAAAAAAATGTCTAAATCAAAGAAAAACTTTCTTTTAGTTGACGATTATCTACAAGTGTTACAACCAGATTTTATTAGATATTACTTGGCTTCAAAATTATCATCAGGGGTTGATGATTTAGACATGGACTTAAATGATTTTCAAAAAAAAGTTAATACCGACCTTATTGGAAAATTCATAAATATAGCTAGCAGGTCTCAAGGTTTTCTAAAAAAGGATAGTAATATGCTAGGTGAAGTTTTAGATAATGAGATTATTGATGAGTTTATTAATGAAAAAGACAATATATTTAATTTATTTACAGCAAGGGAATACTCTAAAGCATTGAAAGAAATTATGCTTCTTGCTGATAAAGCAAATCAGTACATAGATTTAAATAAACCATGGGAATTAAATAAAGAAGAAGTAAATTCTATTGAAGTTAAAAAAATTGCTTCAACCGCAATTAATCTATTTAGAATTTTGAATCTATATTTAGAACCAGTAATTCCAGAGACTTCTGAAAAAATTAAAAATTATTTAAAATCTAATCAATCTTTAGATAATCTGAAAAATAACTTGGTAAATCATCAATTAGAAATTTTTAAACCTTTATTATTAAGAATAGAAGATTCAGAAATAGCTAAGTTAGCTGAGATAAGTCAAAATGGATGAAATTAATATAGATGACTTTACAAAACTTGATCTCAGGGTAGCTAAGATTATATCTGCAGAAGCCGTAGAAGAAGCTGATAAGTTAATTAAAATAAATTTGAATATAGGAGATTTTGGAGAAAAAACTGTTTTTGCTGGTATAAAAAAATTTTATAACCCACAGGATTTAATAGGAAAATTAGTGGTGTGTGTGAACAATTTAAAAAATAGAGAAATGAAATTTGGAACTTCAGAAGGAATGATTTTAGCATCGAGTAATGACGAAGGTGTATTTTTGATTGGATCAGACAGCGGTGCAAAGCCCGGAGATAAAGTTACCTAACATGAAAGAAACAGATATTTTAATCATTGGCGCTGGACCTGTTGGTTTATTTACAGTGTTCGAAGCAGGACTTTTAGGATTAAATTGTGAATTGGTTGATAATCTCGACAAAATTGGAGGTCAATGCATTGAACTTTATCCTGACAAACCAATTTATGATATCCCAGGTGTCGCAAATCAGACAGGGAAACAGCACATAGAAGCTCTGTTGGAACAAATCAAACCTTTTGACTATAACGTTCATTTAAATACAAGGGTCGAATCCGTAGAATCGAAGGGAGAAAAATGGATCGTAAAAACTAATAACGATTTGGAGTTTTTAACTAGTAACATTTTTATTGCAGCAGGAGCTGGTTCGTTTGAATCAAGAAGACCTCCTGTAGAAAGTCCTGACAGGTTTTTAGGAAACGGTATTGAATACGCTGTGAGAGATATTAAAAAATATGAAAATAAAGAAATTATTATATTCGGCGGTGGAGATAGTGCACTTGATTGGTCGGTTGAATTGGCCAAGATAGCCAAAAAGATCTATTTAGTACATAGAAGAGACGAATTTCGTGGTGCGCAGCACACAGAATCGCAAATGAGGGAATTAGTTAAATCAGGAAAAATTAATTTAAAAATTCCTTATGTTATTAAAGATATCAACGGAGAAGATTCTTTTTCAGGTGTTGATTTAATGCATTTTGAAACTAAAGAAATCGAAACGATTGATTGCGATGAAGCCCTCTTCTTTTTTGGATTGAATAAACAGCTGGGTCCAATTTTGGATTGGGAGATAGAGCTGAGCGAGAAAAAAATTTCCGTAAATACCGAAAATTTTGAAACCAATAAAAAGGGTATCTTCGCTGTTGGAGACATTAATACTTATCCAGGAAAGTTAGATCTAATTTTATGTGGCTTTCATGAAACTACTTTAGCTGTTCAAGAAGCTTTTAAAAGAATAAATCCTGGAGAACGCGTGCCTTTTGGATACACAACCTCCAATAAAGGTCTTCAAGAAAAACTAAAAGTTAATAAAAGTTAGTACTGTTTCCACCGTCTATCGAAATACTTTGGCCGGATATATAAGCCGCCTGTTCGGAACATAAAAAAGCTGCTAAATCAGAAAATTCTTCGACAGTTCCCATTCTTTTTGCAGTAAGTTCTTCTTCCATATTATTTTTTGCTTCGTCATAAGATATTCCAGCAAGTTTTGCTTGAAATTCTATGACTCTAGTCTGTCTATCTGTATCAATTCGCTCAGGAAGTAGATTATTTATTGTTATGTTAAATTGAGCCATTTCCCTAGACAATCCTTTTGAAAGTCCAAGCAAGCCTGATCTGGCGGAAGTTGATAGTCCCATAATTACATGAGGATTTTTTACCATCGCTGAAAGGATATTAATAATTCGACCAAACTTTCTTTCTTTCATTCCTGGTAGAACTGACTGCATTAGCATTGCAGATTGAGTAAAGTTTGACTTAATAGCTGACAGAAAATCTTCCTCACTCCATTCAAAAAAATTTCCTGGTGGGGGTCCGCCACTGTTATTAATTAAAATATCAGGTTCGGGGCAAGCTTCTAGTAGTGCTTTTCTTGTTGCCTTATCCTCCATTGCTCCTAAGACTGAAGTAACTTTATAACCTTTTGATTTAAATTCAGCTTCAGTATTTTTTAGGTTTTCTTCATTAACTCCATTAATAATAATCTCTGTTCCTTCCTTGGCCAAAGATTCAGCGCATGCTTTTCCTAAACCTCTGCTAGAAGCGCAGACAATCGCTCTTTTTTCTGATATCCCTAAATCCACTTACTAACCGTTTTCAGCATTACCAAAAGTATTACTAAACGCAGGGCCCCATTGAGATTCTCCTGGCTCTTCTCCTAGACCAGCTTCATCTATAGTTACGTTTAAATCTCTTGTGGGAAAAGTGTTATCAAACATATCTCCATCAGTTTGATGTTCATGAGTTTGACCAAATGGGTTGCGCCAATAATCAAATAATTGACTACCTTGATAATGTCTTCCTATTCCCCATTCTTGAAAATAATTAAACTCGTCTTTTTTAGCTTCAAGCATTTCATTTCCTGTAAATACATCATCAATATTAAACATTTCAAAAGATACATGATTCATTACTGGCTTGCCTTCAGAAAGCATAGCTGCAGACAAAAAGAAAATTGTATGATGATCGGCGGGCTCCAAGCCTTTATCTAATCTTGAAAAAATACCCTGTAAAGGAGTGTTAGGATCTTTGGGATCGCCGAGAAAAAGTCTATCGCTTGCTATAAGTCCTAAATGTTTTTGATACCAATCAAAAGAGTCTTGGACGTTGATTGCGTTAAGACCAGCATGAGCAAATCTTAGAATTCTAGGATAAGACCCTTTTAAAAACCTTTTCATTTGATTAACCCTATTGACGGTTCTTCCCTCATTGGTTGGAATTGTCTCTGCAGTTTTTTCTAAGTTTTTAATTCCATAAACAACTTCAACACCAAACCCGTCTAGGTCTTGTCCTTTAGATACGTAACCTCCGCCTGGAGTGCTAAGTTCTTCAATGTCTGAAAAAGATTCTGTCTTGCTAATTTTTTCTAAATCTTCCATTGAAGATGCAACGAAAGCGAGACTAATAAATTTCTTCTCCCCTTTTAAGACTTTCTCAATGAAAGGTTGAGTTCCATCGCCTTTCATTAAAAGCATCTCATCAGTTTTTTCAACTGTGTGCATTCCAAAATGAATTAAAAACTGTTCTTGAACATCTAAATCAGGACATTGCAACGTACAATATTGAACATCTGATGCTTTGATAATTGGATCCATAATCTCCTCCTTCCAAAAATATTAATAACTCTTTATGAGATTATCAAGAGAATAAAGCCGACATAAAGTAAGTATATTGTGAATTAAATTATCAACAAATTTATTTTTTAAATAAGTTAAAATCCAAATTCGATGTTTGATGTTGCAATAATTGGATACGGACCAGTTGGATCAATAATGGCTAATTTGATAGCTATTAAAGGGCACAACATCCTTATAATAGACGCTAATAAAGGAACTAGTCCTACAGCAAGAGCAATTAATACAGATGGGGAACAATGTCGTACCTTCGATCTCCTAGGATTCGCAGAAGAAGTTGTAGAAAATACTGGTTATATTGATAAGGTTTCATTCACAGATGCTGAGTTAAACGAAATAATCACTCAGGATCAACCTTTGGAAATTGGCGCAATGGGATGGCCACCTCAACTTCTTTTTTATCAACCAGAACTTGAGAAAATAATTAGATATTCGGTTGAATCGAACAAAAATATTGAAATTAAAGAAGAGACCATTTTAGAAAATTTTAGTATCGAAAAAGACAAAATCACTCTTAGTTGCTCCTCAAATGGTGAAATCAGTCAATACGAATGTAAATATTTGATTGGGTGCGATGGAGCAAGCAGCAGTGTAAGAAAAATATTAAAAATCGAAAGAGACGATCTTGGTTATGATCAAGATTGGTTAGTTGCCGACGCACATCTAACGCAAACAGTAGATATTCCGAGACATCATGCTAAACAAGTATGTAATCCAAAAAGACCAGCTACTTATGTGCCAGGAAGAAGAGGTCATAGAAGGTTTGAATTTAAATTGATGCCAGGTGAATCGAAGGAGGAATTAGAAAAAAAGGAGAAAGTTTGGGAACTTTTATCTCCTTGGATAAATCCTGATAATGCCTCTTTAGAAAGAGCAGACGTTTATCAATTTCATGCCGCTTTAGCGAAAGATTGGAGAATAGGAAATTGTTTAATTGCAGGAGACGCTGCGCACCAGATGCCCCCTTTTATGGGAGCTGGAATGGGTACAGGTATAAGAGACGCAATGAATTTGTTTTGGAAGTTGGATCTAGTCTTATCTGGACGGGCAGGAGATGATATTCTTGATACCTACAAAGCTGAAAGATATCCACATGCCAAATGGACTGTTGCTCAATCAGTTTCAATTGGAAAAATCATTGAAGGGATATGTGCCCAACAAGAGGGAAAAGAATTTACTCCTGAAGAAAATGACGGATATGGAGTTAAATTTCCTCATCTACCTTCAGGTATTTTTGAAGACGCTTCAGACGAAATTTCTGGATACCCCTGCCCTCAGCCATTGTTATCGCGAGACGGAATAAAGCAACTTTCTGACAGAGTGGTTGGATCTAAATTTTGCATATTCACTCGAGACGGTATTCCTAAACTCAGTAACAAAGCAGAAAAAATTATTGAAACGCTGGACATCCAAATAGTTGAGCTTTCTGAAGAAGATGATGAAGAAAATAGGATGGAGAAAATCTTTAGCTTATATAAATTAATTTTAGTAAGACCGGATCGTTACGTTTATGGAGGTATAGAATCCTTAGATGATGCCTCGAAAATCATTGAAAGCTTAGAAACTAGTTTTTGTTTAAAAATATGAAAGCGCTTCTATTTCCCGGACAAGGAGTTCAAAAAATTGGCATGTTAGATGAAATTATTTCTTCTAATTCAGAAATTTATGATTTTCTTGCAAAAGCTTCAGAGGGACTAGACTTCGATTTAATCAAATTAATTGCTTCAGGTCCCGAAGAAAAATTGAATTTAACTGAATACGCTCAGCCAGCCATTCTAGCCAGCAGCATAACAATAATTAGAGCTAAAAAACTTAATTCAAATATAAGCGTAACTGCTGGATTGTCTTTAGGTGAATACTCAGCGCTAGTTTATGCCAATTGTCTAAAATTTTCAGATGCACTTAAATTGGTCAATGTACGTGGCAGGCTTATGCAGAACGCCGTTCCAGAAGGAACTGCCGGAATGTTGGTAATATTGAATATGGATTTAAATGAGGTTTATAAAATGATTGATTCAGTTAATTCGTCAGGAGAGGAAATTAATTTTTCTACTGACAATGCTGAAGGGGTTTCTGTTTTGGCTGGAAAAAACTCATCTATAGATGCATGTAAAAAATATATAGAAGACAATAATTTTAGAAGAGTTAAAACTCAGATGGTCCAAATGTCTGTACCCTCTCATTGCTCTTTATTATCTGAGGCTCAAGCTGAACTAGAGAAATTATTGAATTCGATGGAATTTAAAAGTCCTAAGATACCGGTTATTCCAAACGTGCTTGCAAAACCGACCAATAACCCAGACGAAATAAAAAACGCTCTTGTCACACAACTTACAAGTACCGTCAGATGGAGAGAAACTCTTTTGTTTTTAACTGAAAACAAAATTCAAGAGATCATTGATGCGGGCCCAGGGAAAACAATTGTAAATATGGCTCGAAAGTTAAAAGATATTGAAAAGACTAGCTTGTTGGATATGTAAATTATTTATCAAACTTCAATATATTAGTTTTTATATGCTCAGCCATGTCTTCATTAGAAAATCCGCCTTTTGCCTCAAAGCTAGCTTTGTTTTCGTCATAGAGTGAATTTTGACTTTCTTTGCCCAAGCTAATGACATTACCTTTATAAAGTTTCAAAGAGACAGAGCCACTCACTTTTTCTGAAATTGAATCAATTTTATTTTGGAGATCTATTCTTTTATTACTCCACCAAAGTCCATCGTAAATCAATTTTGCATATGTAGGCATGAGCGAGTCTTTTTCAATGATGTTATCTCTAGTTAGGCATAAGGATTCCATTGCTCTTCTAGCTTTAAGTAAAATTGTTCCTCCTGGAGTTTCATAACAACCTCTAGATTTCATGCCAGTCGCTCTGGATTCGACAATATCAATTCTTCCTATCCCATGAGCACAGCCTAAATCGTTAAGGTTTTTAAGAATTTCGGCATCAGTTAAAGCGTTATCGTTAATTGCAACTGGATCGCCATTTTGAAATTTTATATTTATTGTCTCTGGTTCTGAATTTGCTTTTTCTATTGATTTAACTTTTAACCACATGTCCTCTGGAGGTGGAGTTGATAAGTCTTCTAAAACTCCGCCCTCATAGGAAATGTGTAATAGATTTTCATCCATAGAAAATGGCGGTTCTTCGGCTTTGCTAGCAGGCATTGGTATTTGATTTTCTTTACAGTAATTCATGAGATCTGTTCTAGAAGACATGTCCCATTCTCGCCATGGGGCGATAACTTGTATCTCAGAGTTAAGAGCATGGGCGCCCATTTCAAATCTTATTTGGTCATTGCCCTTTCCAGTAGCTCCATGCGCAATAAAATTCGTATCTTCCTGATTTGCAATCTCGACAAGACGCTTGGCAATCAATGGTCGAGCGATGGCTGTACCCAGTAAATATTCACCTTCGTATAAGGTATTGCATCGAAACATGGGGAAGACGTAATTTGAAACAAATTCATCGGATAAATCATCTACTATCACTTTGATTGCACCAAAACCTTTGGCGCGTTCCTCAAGGTCTTCCGGTATATCCCCTTGGCCCATATCGGCAGTGTAGGTGATTACTTCCAGATTTTTTTCCTCTTGAAGCCATTTGAGAATGACAGAGGTATCCAATCCACCAGAATAGGCTAGTACTACTTTTTTTGCAGACATAATTGTGAGAATAATATCATGAGAATGATTTTCCCAATTTGTTAATTATTTTTGACTTTATAAGGAATGAGAAGTTCTTTGCAAGTCTTAAATCTCGACGTCGTCTATTAACTTTTTTAGTTCACCGTTTTGATACATATCCATCATGATATCGCTTCCGCCAATTAACTCTCCTTCAATATATAATTGCGGAAAAGTAGGCCAATTTGAAACCGTTGGAAGAGTTTCTCGAATGTCTGGATTAGATAAAATATCAACAAAAGAAAATTCTTTGCCACATGCCATTAAAATTTGAGTAGCTCTTTGAGAAAAACCGCACTGAGGCTTATCTGGCGAGCCTTTCATGTATAAAAGAATTTTATTATCCTCGATTTGTTTTTTTATATTTTCTTCAGTACTCATAATATTATTTTAGTATTTTAAGATACCTTTTGATAGTTTCTTTAACTCCGAGTTCTAAGCTTTCAATTATCAATGCGTGTCCAATCGAAACCTCCTTTATATCTCCATATTCAAGTAGAGTTGGCAGATTAGATAAATTTAAGTCATGTCCCGCATTTAAAGAAACATTTATATTGTTAGCAAAACTAATTGCCTCCTGATAAGTTTTTAAAGTTTTAATATCTTTTTCTTCGAATGCCCTTGCAAATGGACCAGTGTATAACTCAACTCTATCAACATTAATTTCTTTAGCAATTTCAAGTTGTTTCTGATCAGGATCTAAAAAAATACTTGTTCTAATATTGTTGTTTTTAAATCTCTCTGAAAAATCTTTTATTTGAGATAGGCTAGATTTTAGGTCCCACCCATGATCAGAAGTGAGTTGATCGGGATTATCAGGAACTAAAGTCACTTGGTCAGGTAAATTTTCCTCGACGAGTGTTAAAAAACCTGGATAGTGATTATTTTTGTTCTCAAAAGGATTTCCTTCAATGTTAAATTCTACATTGTATTCTTTAGTGATTTTTTTTATTCCTATTAGATCTGAAGGTTTGATATGTCTTAAATCTGGACGTGGATGGACCGTAATTCCTTGCGCTCCATATTCCAAGCAATTCTTCGCAAATGCTAAAGGTGAAGGGTTATTTCCTGGTCGAGAATTTCTCAATAAAGCAATTTTATTAATATTTACGCTTAAGTTCGTCATTTAGATTGAAACCATAGTGAGCCCATCATAGATTAATTTTGATCCAGTTAAAATCAAGCAAAAATGAGTAATTGAATAAAATATTTCCTGACTTACTCTTTCTGTCAAATAAGCTCCGAAGTAAACTCCAATAGGAGCTAAAGGAAGTAATAAAAGAGAAGTTAACAAATTTTCAAAATTTATCTGGCCAAAATAGGCATAGGGAATCGTTTTAAAAAGATTTAAAGCTAAAAAAACTATTGCCAAAGTTGCAACGTACTTTCTGCGATCGAGTCTCATCGGTAAAAGATAAAAACTTAATGGCAATCCTCCAGCATGAATTGTAAAACTGGTAAATCCAGCAAGAGTTGACCAAAAAGTTCCAGAGGTTTTGCTGCTTTTACCAATTTTTTTGGACTTGTTTATAAAATATTCCAATCCAAAAGCACAAGCAATAACTCCTAAAATAATTCTAATCGAATTATCAGAGAGAAAACTATAGGTAATTGTTCCAATAATCACACCAAATAACGTTAGAGGTATGATGGCTTTAACTAATTCGAGATCCCATAAGCTCCAAAATCGTCTAATGGTTACCAAATCCATAAAAATCAGTGGAATCACTAATATAGCTAAAGCTTGTAACGGAGGGATAAAAATACTCATAAGCGGTATCGCAAGGATAGGCAGTCCAAGACCAAAACCTGCTTTGCCCATGCCATGAAAAAAAACTGATAACACGGCAACGACGTAAAAATACGGATCGAGGATCATTAAACCTTAAAGAGCTTTGTAAAGTGCTTTGGTTAAATCATTAGCAGACTTGTATAACTTTCCAAGCGAATGCTGTCTATTATTTACAAAAGCAAAGCCTATCTTGTTAACTTTATCTCCAAAACCTGCAGCTCCACCAATGCCTGTATGACCAAACATTGTATTTTTGTATCCAATTGGAGAAAAAGGCGCATCAAGCATATAACCCAACCCAAATTTGTAAGGAGCTTGCAGTAACACTTTGTCAGGTCCTATCGTAAATTCTGTAGTGGCCAGATCAATAGTCTCTTGATTTAATATTTTTTTTCCGTCCCGAGCGCCTCCATTCGAGAGAATACCAAAGAATTTAGCTACACCTCTTGACGTTCCGTGTCCATTGGCAGCTGGGATTTCTCCTTTACGCCATTGAGGACTGTTTGGAAAATCAGTTACAGATCTTAAATTTTGATCGTCCTGAACTATTTCAATAAAAGCTTTTCGATACTCTGCACTTGAAAGAGTGTCTCCAATTGCTCGAATTCTACTCGGAAGAAGCCATCGAGGAATTCTTCTGAAAAAATTAATTACGTTTATCGGAGCGCCCTGCATTATCATTTCAGCACATCTATCAAACTCGCTCTCGTCTAACCCAATCTTGAAATCAATGTCAAAAACATCCGCAATTTCCTCCCTAAAAAAAGTACCTACTGTTCTCCCATCTACTCTTTTTATGATCTCTCCAAGTAAAAATCCGAAAGTCATTGCGTGATACCCTTGAGCTGTTCCAGGAACGTGAAAAGGTTCTTGTTTGGCCAATTGATTGACTATCAAATCCCAATCTTCCCAGCATTCGTATGGAAGTGGGTCTTGAAAGCCAAACATTCCGGCACGATGGGTAAAAAAATCTTTTATCGTAGTATCCCCTTTTGACTTACAATCGTACTCAGGCCAGTACCTGGAAACTCTATCGCCTAAATTTATTTTTTTTTCTTCCAATAATTTAAGAGCACATGTTGCGGTCATTGCCTTAGTCACGGAAAAAACGTTGGCTATAGTATCCTCAGTCCATACTTCCGTATGCTCTTTATCTTTATAACCTCCCCACATGTCAATAACCAACTCATTTTCAATTTCCAAAGAGAGAGCAGCACCATCATCAAAACCAGATTTTATTGCTTTGGAAAAAATATCTCCAAGTTTAGAAAACTTTGGATCACAAAATCCTTCAACCTTAGCAACAGTCATTTTTTTAAAATATTTTGTATTAACTCAATAAACTCTTCTGGCATATCTAAGAATAAATGATGCATGGCACCATCAAGTTTATGCATCTTATTTTGGTCTAAATTACCAACGTAAACCATATAGTCTATAACATCTTGAGAATAAAGTTGGCTGGAGCCTCCGTACACTATTTCAATATCAACTTTGGCTTTCATAAAAATTTCGTGCAAATCATTGTATTCGTAGGTTTTTGGTATGAGTGGATCTGCTTTAAGGGTCCAACCCTCTTCAGTTTGTTTGTATGAATGCTTAGCGACGTTCCTTAAAACATAATCTTTTGCACAAGGCTGTGGGGGCATCAACCTAAATCTTGCTATGGCTTCCTCTAAGTCCTCTGAAAACACGGCAAATCTTGATGAGGGTCTACTCGATTTCATTGCAGTTGCTTTTTCAGGAGGTAATACGATTATTGAATCCAAAAGAATTAGTTTAGAGAATAAATCTGGAAAAATAGAGGTAGAAAACATTGATACCGATCCTCCCATACTGTGTGCAAGACAAGTCACTGAATCCCAGCCCATTGCATTTACGACACCTTTGATTTCTTTGCTATAGATTTCCTGAGAGTAAAAATCTCTGCGCCCACTATCGCCCATGCCACTAAAATCCATGGCAACTACACAATATTTTTCCATGAATGCAGGAGCAATATGTGACCACCAAAGACTGTGAGCATTAAAGCCATGCAATAAAAGGAGTCCAGGAAGGTTTTTATCTCCCCAAACATTAAAATTTATCGAAGTACCGTCTACTTCAACAGAATTATTTTCTGGCTCAATTCCGATATTACGTGTGAACCATTTAGGTGATTCATTCAACGGATTCTTTCCTATCAACATTTATTAATCTCCATAAAATAATTCATATAAATTTCCCTTAATTTTAATATCTGGTGCACGACTTAGTGGTTTAGTTAAAAGTTTTGAAATTTTAGATAAAACTAATGCTGAGTTTGCAACTAAAACATAGTTTAGCTCATTATCAACGGTAAAATTGCCCTTCAAAACATCTTGGTTTGGCGTACTAAAGAAATCTCCTATCAGCTTATTATCTTTGCAGCCCAAAATTACTTCCATTTTTGTTGTCACAGCTTGGTTAAGAAGGCCTTTTCTGTCTAAATCAGCATAAAGGTTACCTGATGCCTCGTAACACCCATCTACGTCGAAAGTCATATTTAAGTTATTTCCAGAAACAGCAGAAATCGAAGGAACTCTCTGCAAAAATCTTCTAGAGCCTATCTCAAAATTTGTTTCTCTTAAATTAATTTTTTCTTCAATTATTGAGCTAATGATATTTATTTTCCCTTCTACTGAAACTTCATTATCATTTAAATAAAATTTTAAAGTCCTTAAATCCATTTCTGTATTTAGACTTCCTAAATATTCATTAGCAAAACTCAAATCATAAATTTTTCCAGACCAAATTGTTCCATCAATTTTACTAAAGGTAATTTCTGGAAAATATTCAGCCATAACTGGCTTGATAATTCTCAAAGGTAAATTAATAACCACAACTAACGAAATAATTAAAAAACTTGAAATAATAAAGTAAATAAAATATTTCATTTTTTTATAACTTAACTGTTAATTGTGCGCTTACTGTTTCTTTAGAAATCCTCCTAATACTCATCTTTGTTATTTCAACTCCATTATTATTAATTTCTAAAAACCAGTTGAATAAATCTATAAAATTAGATTCATTAATCCAAATAGATATTTCATTATTTGAAATAGGCAACGTCCGGTCAATTTTTAATTTATTGTCTCTAGCAGAAGAATTGACTGAAGAAGCAAAATTTGATGAGAATGCCGATTTAGAATTTATTTCCTGTTCTTCAATAGCAGCTATAAACTCTATTCGGTTTAGATTTATTTCATTTTCTTTTTTTAAGTTATTGACGTTATTTTTTAAAATCATCAACGATGATGACAAGATATATATCAAAAGACAAAGATTAAAAGCTGCAAAAATAATTTGATTTTGTCTTGATATTCTAATCTTTATAATATTTCTAAAAAGATCTAACATTTAGCTCTCCTACTAATAGATTGTTTAATCTTCTAGAACTTCCAATAGATAAGTCAATATTCATGGTCGACATTAATTTCACTAATTTTTCTAATTGGTCATAATCTACTGCTTCTACTTCTATGGTGATTTTGCTACCATCAGAATTAATTGAAATGAGACTTAAATTTTCCATCATTACGATTTCATTAGACAAAAGTCTTAAAGAATCTAAATTTTTCTTCGAGTAAGAATTTAGATTTACTAGATTATTTACCTGTGAAATAAGATCATTTTCAATTGTTTCATTAGGGAATTTTAATTTAAAAACCTCAGAAAGCTGATTATTCAATTGGTAATTTAAAATTGATAATGAACCAAACTGTATAAGATTTGAAACCAAGAAAATAGAATAGATAGCTAAAGCAGAAATAATATAAAATCTGAAATCCTTTATTTTTTGAAGCCAGTTTATTTTAGGCTCGAATTTACCTTGTAAAATATTAAATCCTAGTTTTAAAGATGGCAGATTTGCCATCCATAAAGATCGAATATCTTTATGTAAGGTGAAATTTAAAAATTCCTTATCTTTTAGTTTTTCTGGTACCTTGATCAGACAATGACTTTCAATAATTTTGTCTTTTAGCTTTTCTTCGATAAAAGAGAGATGATTATAGAAAACTCCTAACGAACCCGACCAATACCATTGATTCTGGAGCGATAAAATTACCTTATCATCAATAATTATCAAATTATCTCTATCAAAAGATGCTTCGATTGGATTCAGAGAAGATGTTGAATAAAGATCTATCTTATTTATTAAAGTATTTAATTTTTCTTTACTAGTTAAAAGAAGAACTTTGTCATCGGTATTTAAAAGCCAAGAATAATTATTAACATCATCTAATAAACTATCTTGAATTAAAAATGGAATAGCTTTTTTTTGATTAGCTAAATTTGTTTCAGGTAAGTCTAAATCTATAGAGTCAAATAAGTCAGATATCAAAAAAATATTTTTTTTAATATCGGAATATTTTTCGAGTTCTTTTTCTTTTAATTCTTTTATTTCATTGTCGTTAACCAAAAAATAAAGCTTTTCATCAGAAAAATAGTTAAAAAGGACATAAATTGCCTTACTCATAAGAAATTACCTATTTTCCTAGAGATTATCTTCATGTCTTCATCGTCTTTAATGATTCTAGAGTTCATTATAAATGTGAATTCGTCATATTTTATTTGAGATTCTAAATTAAAATAAAAAGATTCAGCATTTAGTTTCTTTCTTGAAAAACTAGATGAAAGAGATTGTTTTACAAATTCGTCATTAAAAAACTCATCGGTATTTTTATAACCTTTTAAAGGTCTATCTTCTAAGATTGAAATAGCCTCTTGATCTGAAAGTTTTTTTTCACTCAAAGCTACCAGTATTTTCGGTTTTAGTGGCGAAATCGAATTTATGTTTATAAACTTAAAATTTAATGGCAGTGCGCATATATACGGTTCAATTTTTTTATAAATAACCTCTGTAACGCCTTTAACTTTTCTTAATTCCGAAATATTTTGCATATACTGATTAGATGTCAGATATGGTATTTTCAAATTAGAATAATAAAAATCTTCCGCGCCATTATAATAATCAGGAAAATCATCCTCATCTATCCAATCTATTAAAGATGCGCTTATGATTTCGATCTTGTCACTTGGAATTTCTAAACTAGAAAGTAAATTTTTAAAAAAAAGTAGTTCATCTTGATTAACTGTTTTTGTCTTTGATTCTTCATCATTTGTAACAATCAAATTCAAATTAAAACAATCACTTTTGTCTTCGATTTGAGCCACTATATTTCCTCTTTTCAAAGGAATTTCAATAGGGCTATATGGATCATATCTGTTAGTCATTAAAGATAATGATTTTCTTTTTTCAGCTGAACTCATGAAATCAAGTGTGTAAGATTCTAGGCTGAGTGCCATTAAAAAAGATTGTTGGTAACTTAGGTTTCTCTTTTCCACTTCGGATGTGAACATTGTTAAATCAAAAAGCCTATAACCTATAATTGAAACAATACTTGTGATAAACAAAGTTAGCAAAAGAGTCGCTCCATTATTTATTTTTGATTCTTTATTAAGCATTAGAAACTACGAAAACTTTATTAAAAAAGACTTCTTTAATTTTTATTTTAAAATTAAGAATTTTTGGCAAAATGTTTAAATTGTTTGCTGGTCTTGAAAAAACTAATGGATTATTAATTTTAACTTCACTGACGTTTTGAATCAGAGTTATATGATCATTTAAATATGGAGAGTTTAAAAAATTACTTGAATATCTCTTTAGCACTCCATTTTCTAAAATATATTTAACCCTGTGCAGAGACCCTAAACCTTCTATGCCGTCACTAGAAGAAAATCTTACAAACTCTATTATTTTCCCTGATTGTTTTAACTCATTTGACAAATAAAAAGATTTTTTCTTTATTCCGAATTCATTACGTGTTGACTTATTTACAATATGAATCAGATCCTCTTTTATTATTTCCGTAGCTATTATGAGCTCTCTTAGTTCATCGGTTTTTGAATTTACTTGAAAAAACGAGTTTGCTGCAGAAGATAGAAATGATGCAGAAATTATTGCAATGGAACTAAAGATTAATAGGACTACTAATATTTCTATCAAAGAATAACCTTTAGTAATTGTCATTTTATCGTTTTGAATATTTCTAGTTTGTAAGGATTAGATTGAAGTTCAGAATTAACTTCCACGGATATGCTCAAGGAATTTTGAGACTTATTAATATTGATATCTCTTTTCCAAATATAAAAACTACCCATTAAAACTTCTTGCTGACTAGTAACGTTATTAGTAAGAAAATTATCATCATAAAAAGAAAGTAATAAAACATTTTCTGCAATTGTAGAAGTATAGAAATTTTCTTTTAAAGTTAGATAGCTTTGAGTGGAGAAAGAAATACTAGATAGCCCTGCCGCAGCCACTACCGATAAAATTAATAAAGAAACTAAAACTTCAATTAAAGTGAAACCTTTCACTTAAATCAGTCCCAATTAGATATGTCGCTGTCTAAACCATCGCCGCCTTTTTGACCATCAGCTCCTAATGAAATAATGTCAAATGTATTATTTTTTCCTGGTCTTTCATATAAATAGTCATTGCCCCAAGGATCGGCTTCTAATCTTTTTATATACCCACCCTGTCTGTACCTATCTGAAAATCTATTATTTGCAGGTTTTTCAATTAATGCCTTCAAACCTTCCTGCTCAGTTGGATAAGAAAACATATCTAATCTATATAGCTCTAAGGCTTGCTCTATTATTCTTATGTCAGCTTTAGCTTTGTCGACTCTTGCTCTATCTTGGCTTGGCAAAACATTGATTGCAACAACCGCAGTTAACATTCCAATAATCATTAAAACTACTAAAATTTCTATCAAACTAAAACCATTTTCTAAAGATTTAGAGTTAACTTTTTTATTTTTATTAATATTCATATCGTTGTTGTAAATGTATTTAATTGTATTAATGGTAAGAGGATTGCTAAAACAATTAGAGCCACAAAAACTCCTAAAATTATAATAACCAATGGTTCAAAAAGATTCATAGCAATTTTTGTAGAATTTCTAAATCTCGTCTCTAAATAATCAGATAATTTAGATAGCATATCTTCTAATTTTCCCGATTTTTCTCCATTTTGAATCATTTGAATCACCAAAGGCGGGATAGCGTTAACTCTTCCAAGAGATTTTGCTAGGGATTCTCCCTCTCCTACTCTTGAGGAAGCTTTAATAATCGAAGATCTTAAATAAGAATTTGAAATTGTGTCTGAAGAAATTTTTAAAGCATTCAAAATAGACACATTACCTAATCTTAATAGACTGAGTGAACTAGTAAATCTAGATAGATCAGCATCTAACAAAAAATTTTTTACGACCGGAATTTTTAATAAAATTTCATCGAATTTGAACTTTACTTTCTGAGTTCCAAAATATTTCAAAGGAACATATAAAAGTAAGCAAAATAAAACTATAAATATTTGAAAAATTGGATTTGTCAGAACCTGGGATAAGAAAAGAAGGGACTTAGTAAGAAGAGGTAGCTCTCTATCAAGGTTAGAAAATTGAGAGACTACGTCTGGCACTACATAGACAAGCAATAAACTAATTATTCCAATAGCTACAGTGAATAAAATTAGAGGATAAACTAAAGCACCAGTTATTTCTTGAGACATATTTGCCCTTTTTTCTAAAAAATCTGATGTTTTTTCCAAAATTTTACCTAGTTCTCCTGAAGACTCCCCTGCTTTTATAAGAGAGCAAAAAAGCCTATCGAAGGATTCAGGATGTTCTTCAAGAGACTCAGATAATTTATAACCGGATTTAACTTTTAAAGAAACTTGTCTTAATTTATTACCAATTCTTGGGGGTTCTATTTGTTCAGAAACTGAATCTAGTGCCTGATCAACTGGTATTCCGCTATTGATTAATGTCGATAATTGCCTAGAGATCAAAGACAATTTTGAGTTACTGATAGAAGAAAAAAAACTTAAATTAATTCTTTGCTTGTACTCTTTAAGCTTAATTGGAATTAGTTTTCTGTTTTTAAGCTCGTTTTGGGCTTCGTCTATATTCTCAGCTACAAGGAACCCTTTTTCAGTTTCGCCTTTATGATCTAAAGCTTTATAAGAAAAACTTGCCATGTTTATTCAACTTCTTTGAGAACTCTTTTTAACTCTAAATCTGAAGTTACCCCTTGTTTTACCTTGTTTTCTCCATCTTTAGTTAAAGATGTATATTTTTTAAAAGCATTATTTCTAATTGAATCCTCATCAATGTTTTCGTTAATTAGTTTTTTAATATCATTATCAATTTTAATCATCTCAAAAATTCCTACTCTTCCTGAAAATTTTTGCTCATCGTCTATTTTTCTAACTAATCTTTGTGCGATTACCATTTTGACTGAGCTTGCTAAAAGATAGGGCTCTACACCCATATCTATTAATCTTGTAATAGCACCCACAGCATCATTTGTGTGTATTGTAGATAAGACCAAGTGTCCAGTTAAACTAGCTTGTATTGCCGTTTCAGCAGTTTCTTTGTCTCTTATCTCACCAACCATAACTACATCTGGATCTTGTCTCAAAATTGCTCGCAAACCCTTTGCAAATGACAAACCTACTTTATTATTTACTTGAGTTTGGCCTATACCTTCCAAGGCATACTCAATTGGATCCTCAACTGTTAGGATATTTCTTGATTGATCGTTTAAATAATTAAGACCCGAATAAAGAGTTGTAGTTTTACCTGAGCCTGTCGGTCCCGTTACTAAAATTATTCCACTTGTACTTTTCAGCTGATCTAAATAATCTTTAGTCATTTCATCGCTCATACCTAGTTCTCTTAAATCCAAGCTTGCATCTGCCTTATCAAGCAATCTCAAAACTAGCCTTTCTCCAAAGCTTGATGGCAAAGTTGACACTCTTATATCAATCCATTTTTCTCCCAGTTTTAAGGACATTCTTCCATCCTGAGGCATTCTTCTTTCGGCTATATCTAAATTGGACATCACTTTTATTCTTGCATTGAGAAGCGGTGCAATCCTGCTATTGGGATTTAGTTTCTCTTTAAGAATTCCATCAACTCTAAATCTTATCGCTAAGTTCTCTTCGTATGGCTCAATATGAATATCGGATGCTCCATCCTTGATTGCTTCAGATAAGATTGCATTGATTAATCGTATTACTGGTGCTTCATTACTATCATCCAGTAAATCTTCCGTTTTAGGTAAGTTAGACACCAATGAATCGAGATCAACATTTTCATCAACTCCTTGAATTAAATCTTCAGATGAAGATGTGCTATTTGTAAAACTTTCCGATAAAGCTTTATTGAAATCTTGAAATGAAATTTTCGATACATTTAAAGGCAAATCAAAATATTTTTGTAAATAAGAGATTGCAGAAATTTTTGTGTCTTCAGTGCATTTAATTGAAAGTAAGTTTTCTTCTTTTTCCAAAAGGACTTGATTATCTTTGCAATATTTATAACTTAGATCTATGTCTTGATTTCTCATATGACTACTTATTTTAATCGGTTATCAAGTCTTCTAAAACTTTCAAGTCTGGTGTAGGCCTGCCTCTTTTTGTTTTTAAAATTTGCTCAGCTTTAAGTAAATTATATTTTTCATTAGTTATTAGCTGCATATCTTCTGCATCTCTAACAATAGTAGGTTTTAAAAAAACTACTAAATTCTTTTT
Source organism: uncultured SAR86 cluster bacterium (assembly GCA_902616715.1). Lineage (GTDB taxonomy): Bacteria > Pseudomonadota > Gammaproteobacteria > Magnimaribacterales > AG-339-G14 > AG-339-G14. Next base: position 211,188 of record CACMTR010000001.1, on the reverse strand, counting down.
TGATCTTGAAGTTGTAGTAGATTTAAATAATCTTCCTAAGAGCGGTATGTCACCTAGTAGAGGAACTTTTCTTTCTGATTCCTGAACGTCATCACTTATTAAACCACCTAAAACAATTATCTCACTATCTTCCACCATTACAGCTGTTTTAATTTCTCTTTTGTTAGTAGCTATATCAGAAGCTCCAATTAACAAAGGTCCAAATACACTAGAAACCTCCTGTTCTATATCTAATCGGATAAAGTTTCCTTCGTTAATTTGTGGCTTGACAAGTAACTTGACGCCAACTTCTTCTCTACTAACCGTTCTAAAAGGATTTGTATTGTCAGCACCTAAAGATTCTCCAGTTGTAATAGGTATTTCTTGGCCAACTATAATTGAGGATTCTTCATTATCCATTGTAAGAATAGAAGGAGTAGATAACACATTAGACTCAGTATCTTTACGAAGAACATTAAGAATCGCGGCAAAACTTTCTCCATCTTTTTTATATTTTCCTACTCCAGCAGCAAGTCCATCTAAAGTTAATAGTGATTGCGCTGCAGCTGGAATTGAAGATGAACCGGATGTAGTGTCATAAACTTCTCCTCCAACGATCGCTGTCAAATCAGGTGTTGGAGTTCCAAACCTTTGAGAAACTATTGGAGTATCAGATCCTTCGCCTGAAAAAAGGATTTGGACACCCAATTCGTTAGCTAAAGTATCTGAAATTTCAACAATAATAGCTTCCACCAAAACTTGAGCCCTCTTAATATCTAAGCTCGCAATAACATCTTCAATTGCTGACATTACCTCAGGGTCCGCTGAAATTACTAATGAATTGGTACCTTCGTGTGCTTCGATACTAGTTGTTATTTTGCTAGTACTTTTATCTTGTGCAGATAAATTATTTGATAAGTTCTTAAGAATACTTTCAAGAGATTTGGCATCGGCATATTTAAGGTATTTCACTTTTAAAGTGCTCGAACCGCTTTGCTCGGTATCCAAATTCTGAATAAGATTTTTCATCCGGTCTACTATGGGCTCATCCCCAACTAAAAGAATGCTGTTACTTCGATCAATTGCATATGATGCAAATTGATTAGGATTAACTCCTCCTGGGTTTTCATTGAAAATTTTATCTATTAACTGTGAGATTTCTTTTGAGGATGAAAAATTGAGTTTGACAACCTCATACTTTTCACCTGGTGTTTTATCAAGTTCGTTTATTATGCCTCTTAACTTTTCTACAATTCCAACCCGGTCTGCAATTATTAGTGAATTAGTCGGCTCATAAACGGCCAAATGGCCCTGCGAAGAGATAATCGGTCTCAGTATTGAAACCAAAGAATTCACTGCAGCGAATTTGGGTTTAATAATATCAGTCACAAAGGAATCGACTGGGCTATTTGACCTAGCGAAAGAATTAAAAGATTGCCTTCCGATTATCTCAGGAACTATTTTAGTAGCGTTATCTTGTTCGATAGCAGCATATCCATTCACTGCTAAAACAGATAGCATTACTTCATAAGCCTCATCAATAGATAAATCTTCACTAGATATTATCGTGATTTTTGCATTTATTCTTGGATCGACTATAAAAGTCTTGCCCGTTAAAGAAGAAATATCAGATATAAAAGCTCTGATATCAGCATCACGCATATTTATAGTTACAGCATGGCTATATAAAGAAAAAATAAGCGTCAAAGTCGCGCATAATTTTAAGTAATTTCCTAAATACATATTTTATTTAATTAACTTTAATTCCAATTGAAATTGGATTGTTATCTCTTAAAATTGAAAGGTTTAGATCCTTCGGTTCTTTAAAAAAAGTCTCTAAATTAGAAAGATAATTTTCATTTAAATCAGAGACTAAAGCACCATTTATTGATACAAGAACATCTCCAGGCATAAGATCTAAATTTACAAAAAACTCTTTATTTTCACCAGGATTGACTTCCAGTCCTGACAAAGCACCGTTTGAAAAAATTGGAACAAAGGAAATCGCGTCTAAAATATTTTGATTTGATAACCACTCCGCAGAGATTATATTGTCGTTTTCATTAAGAGGATCCTTTGTAATTTCTGTTTCTATTCCGGAAATTAAGTTCGGTTTGTTAAATGAGAGACTTTCTGTAACTCCAGATCTATTGATCGTTACATAATCTTTATGTATCGATTCTAGAAAAACATCGTCTAAGATGCCATCTCCTGGCTGATATTCTTTTTGATCTGATTTAGAAAGGCCAATAATTGCAAAATTTTTGTCCTCGGAGGAAGTCACGCCAAATAACTTTAAAGATAAGGATGTTTCTGGTGCTTTAATATCGTTTAAGAAAGCATTGGAATTTCTTTGCGATTCATAATTTGGTATAAAAGGATTTCGATCTATCTTTTTGATTTGGATTTTTGCAACTGGGGACAAGTTTAAAACTGGTTTATCGGAAAATACGATCTCTAGAATTACATTTGAAGTCTCAAATGAGAATATCAAAGCAACTATTGCAATAACAATTGTTTTGGCCTTTTTAGAAACGAAATCAGCGATTTTATCGTAAATATTAAAAAAATTTATATTCATGTTTTAAATATACTAGTTTGACCTTAAGAGGATATATTATCTACTAAATATGCGATTTTGAATGACAATTAAGTGACAATTTGAATATTATTATTTTATGGAAATTTTATATGCTTTCTTACTAGGACTTATATTTGGAAGCTTTCTCAATAGCTTGTCATATCGCTTGCCTATTATCCTTAATTATCGCAATGCTTTGAAGGAGTTCCCAGATATGGGACTTTCTTTTCCCAGGTCGTTTTGTCCAAATTGCAAAGCACCTTTATCAGTATTTTCGCTCATACCAGTTTTAAGTTTTTTTATTCAAATGGGTAAATGTAAATCTTGTAAACAAAGTATTTCAATCAGTTACCCTTTTTTCGAGATTTTGCTTGGAATTTTATTTGCCTTAATTTTGATCAAAGCAGGTTCGATAAATTATATCTTTCTTTTAGATTGTCTTTTTATTTTTACCTTAATCTTAATCGCTCGCTTGGACGAAAGTTTTTTCAAAATTCCCTTCTCGCTTAATTTAATCGTTTTTTTTACTGGAATTCTTGCCAATTTTTATTTCACTTCTTTAGGCCTAGGGTTTGTCTCTTTCTTGATATGCCTTGCCGTGTTATCTGCTATCAAATTTTTAGCAGACTATATATTGAAGAAAGATTCTTTTGGTTGGGGGGATATAATATTGATATCCAATCTATCTCTATTTTTTGGTATCTACAATTTACCCTTTATTTTATTTGTCTCTTCTTTATCAGGAATAATTTGGTATTTTTTTAAAAAAAGAAATGTTTCAGAAAAAACTATTGCTTTTGGTCCGCACATTGCTTTGTCTGGAATCTGGTTATTATTTATTCTTTAAATTAATTTTATACACCAAAAATTATTCTTAATAAAATATAGAAGAGAATTGTAAATGCCGCACCAGTAGGAATAGTTACTAACCAAGAAGCAATTATTCTCCTTATCGAAACATAATCTAAGTGTTCTGCGCCTTTAGCTAACCCAACGCCTATAACTCCACCGACTAGTGTATGTGTAGTTGAAATAGGAAACCCAAGATAAGTTGCAGCAACGACAGTAGACGCTGTGGCCATTTCTGCGGAGAAGCCAAGACTAGGTGTTAGAGCTGTAATTTTTTTTCCGACTGTTGAGATGACCCTGGAACCTAGAGTTGCTAAACCAAAAACTATCCCAATACCTCCAACAAGTAAAACCCATGGGCTAATCGAAGATTTAGATCCTATTTCGCCAGTATCCACAACACTTACAACTGCTGCCAAAGGTCCAATTGCATTTGCAACATCATTTGAACCATGGGCAAAAGCCATGGCGCTAGCAGAAACTACCATCAGCAAACCAAATGCAAATTCAATGCCACCTTCTCTCATTATTTGATCTTTATTCCTTCTTAAAAAAAATGCTGTTCCAGTTGCAACAATAATGCTAAAAATTAAAGTAAATAAATAAATTTCATTTTCTGAAAATTCTATTCCTACATGTTTAAGACCTTTCCTTGCTGTGACGAGTGAAATAACGACTGCTACTAGAAAACTATATAATGGAATAAAAGTGATAGCTGCTTTTCCAGGATTGGCTCTATCTAAAATTAATTTTTTTGCAGATATATAGAGTCCAAAAGCTAAAGTTCCAGAGAATAAAGGGGAAGTTACCCAACTCATTGCTATATTACCAACCTTACCCCAAGATACAGCATCTACTCCCTTAGAAATTAGTACGAAACCAATAATAGCTCCCACTATTGAGTGAGTAGTAGAAACAGGCCAGCCTCTTAAACTCGCGATAAACAACCAAGTACCTCCTGCTAAAAGAGCTGATATCATGCCCATTACAAATATATTTACATCATTGGCATATAGATTTGGATCTACGATGCCTTTTCTAATTGTAGAAGTTACTTCTCCACCTGCTAAAAAAGCTCCTAAAAATTCAAAAATAGCCGCAATTATTATTGCTTGTTTAAGGGTTATAGCTTTGCTTCCTACAGAAGTCCCCATGGAGTTTGCAACATCGTTAGCCCCAATGCCGAAAGCCATAAAAAAACCAATAAATCCTGCAATCAAAAGTATGTTAAAAGGATCCAAAAACAAAGTTTCCATATTTAGAGTCTCTAAATTAAAAATAATTTTACTACAAGATTGTTAAGAAACTGTTGCCTTAATGTAACTTAATTTTAGATATTAAATTAAAATTTATATGAAATAGTGAATGATTCAAATCCTTGCAATTTATGGATAAATAAAAAGACTTAGGTTTTTTTTCAGAGATATTTATGAAAAATAAAGAACTGCCACTAAAACTATCCATAAAGAAATAAAACCAAATATAACCATCTCTTGCACTTGAGACTTTGCAGGTATTAATCTTTGATCTTTAAGAACGGTTTTAGTATTCATACTATTTGTAACTTTATTGACACTTTTATGTCACATAATTGACACAATAGACGAATTTTATAAAAAAAACTAGCATTTTTTTCAAAACTTTAAATTTAAATATTTAAAAATTGAATTCGATACCTATTTCAGTTTAGTCCTTAGACTTACAAAAAATAAATTTATCCAAAACAATAAAAGGCAAAGGTAAGAATTAATGCATATGAGTGTTTGAATTATTAAATATAAACTCTAGAGATTATCTAGGAACATTTATAGCATCAAGCACATCTTTGAAAGAGACAATTTTAAAGTTTTGTCTTTTAGTTTTATACCCATCTTTATTAAGACCATCTTGTGCAATCATAATACCTTCTGGATACTCATCACTCAGTTTAAAGTTGATTGTTTCTATACCGTCAGTATCAGTAACATTGTCTATTCTTTTTGAAGAACCTATTCTAAAACTGGTTATATAATCATATGGATAATTCCTATCATACAAATTAAATTTACTATCGCCTTGAGAGGATAAAATTAAATAACCTGAATTGTTTGATGTTTTATATAAAGATACACCCTCTGGATCGCCACCAATTTGACCTTCTCTAGAATCGACAATATAAGGCTCAGAGAAATCAAAACTATCATCGAGTCTATAAGCTTTTAAAACCCCTCTTACTTCTTCTTCTGATATAAAAAGAGTTCTATTGAAATCATCATAAACACACCCTTCCGATTCTCCACCATTATTAAAAGTTGTTATAAGATCGAGGCCATTATCAGTCAGGTTCCATACTTCAACTCGCGGACCAGTGTCTTCTGTTAAAAAAGCAACCAATCCATACTTTGGATCGATTCCAGCGCATATACCGTATACGATAATATTTGATTTGCCTCTAAATGATGGTTTTGATGGAACTTCCCATAAATTATTTTTAAGTTTTTGTCTTGTTTTATTATCTTCAAATACCCATAAATCTACCGATCCTAATGTTCTATTAGACCCAAAAAGGAAAGTAAAATCAGAGACATTCTCATCGTCACCAAGATTCATACTTCTTGTATCAATATTATTAATCCTACCAAGATTTGTATAGCTCAACTCTTGTCCTTGAAGATTGTAACTATAAATTCCGCTTTTTTTATCAGTTCCAAAGATAATTGAATTTGAAGGATTATTTTTATTTACCCATATTGCAGGATCATCGGCTGCATCTCCCTCCGTTATAACTGGCGGTGTCTCGTAAATTGCCTCAACCTCGACATAATCTGCAAAAGTAAGAGTAGACAATAAAAAGGCAAGTATGAAACTTGCCTTTTTAGGGGGAAAATAATTTTTAGTACTTATAAGTGAAACCAATTGTCGCGCTTCTACCATATTCATCATATTGGGAAAGTCTTGAAGGACTGCCCCAATAATAAAATTCTGGTTCGTCATTTATATTAATTAAGTCTAATTTAAGAGTTAAATTGTCATTCAAATAGTACTTGGCTGTAAAGTCTATTTGCGAATGATCGTCAGTAAATCTGATATTGTCATAATTTAGATCATCTACAGTAGTTTCTATGTCATCATCAGCAAGATAATCTAAGTAATCACTTCTTCGAGCTACTGAGAGTCTCATGTCAACCTTTCCTTTGTCGTAACCAATTGATAAATTTTCTGTGCTATCAGCGAGTTTTCTAAATGGAACGGTAAACACACCGGCAGCGCTAGGAACATCACTTTCAGCGTCAACTTTAGTTAAATTGACTGAGATGAATAAACCATCAAATGGTTCAGGAAGATCCACAAATTCCCTGAAAAAATTGAATTCTATTCCATTAACTGATGACTTTTCGCTGTTAATGTATGTTTCTAATTCGTTAAAGTTAATCCCTCCAACAACACCTGCTGTAACCTGAGGATAAATAGCGTTTTTAACATCTTTCCTAAAATAACCTAATGATACTGCGCCATTGTCATAATATTTTTCAAAGATAAGATCCAGATTTGTAGATTCATATGGTTCTAAGTCAGGATTACCCATTTCTCCCTTATAGATTGTACTTCCATCCGCTGCAGTTCCATCCGATTCAAAGTCTGCTACAGGAGCAGTTTCACCGAATCCAGGTCTAGATAAAGATCGCCAAATTGCCCCACGAACTATTGTGTCGTCATTGACGAAGTATTTTACGTTTACACTTGGTGATACGAATGTGTAATTTTTAGATGCTCTAATAATAGAGTCATCTTCTTTATTGTATCCAAGTGTATCAAATGAAGTGTCCTCTGCCCTTAGACCAGCAATCACAACAGCATTTTCAAATTCCATTGTGCCCATTAAATAAAGTGCTGTGATATCTTCTTCAGAAACAAAATCATTGTCAAAGTTAGGTTTTGCATAGTTATTTGTTAATGCACCAAATGTGCCCTGAAGAGCGAAGATTGTTGCAGGATCTGCCATGGGACCAAAAACGTTTGGAAAAGGCCAGTTAACAGGTGTAGTGATTGGATTGTAATCTGATTGATTAGTGTTAGGTTCCGAAGCGAAACCTGAAACAGTTTTTTCTTTTTCTCGAGTGCTATATTTGAAGCCAAATTTTAAAGTCGTTGGAATGTCAGAAACCATAAAGCCTTCTTTTGTAAAATCAGCCTTAAATGATGACACTCTGTCTTGAATTACAGAATCTTCCTCTTCAATCTCATCTACTCCCATGCTTGCTGGATCATAAATATTTCCAGCCCCAGTAGTAATTGCAGTAGCTAGAGTCATACGTGGTTTTTGAGGATTTGAATAATCAAAAGATCCGCAAAGTCCTCCACAATCACCTGCATCAAATGTACTACTTCTAAACTTTGCATCAACATTGTCGGTATCATCTTCTTCAGCAAAAGAACTCGAAAGTGCAAACTCTGCATCCCAACCGTTGACTATTGTGTTACCACCTAGAATAAATGTTCTGATTGTTCTAAGCTCCTCCCTAACTCTTACTTCTGCATCTCTTCTTATTTCAGTAATAGTACTTCCTGTAGCAGTAACATTAGTTTGTTCTTCTCTCATTTTATACTCGTCTTTATATCTGAGCTCATCATCCACGTATTCATTCCATAAAATGCTTGCATAGATAGAAGATTCGTCATTCATCCTATAGTCAATGTCGTAAGTAATTCCTAATCTTTCTCTGGTTAAATCATAGTATCTGCTTTCAAAATCGTCATCTATTGCATAGTTTCCACTAATGAGCTTCCAGGCTGGAAAACCGGTTTCATTGTTGTAAGTAATTACTTGTTTTTCAGAATAAGTAAGACCAATTATATGTCCTACATTTTCACTAATCATATCTCCATAGGTAAGGGAGATTTTAGGATTACTACTATTATATGTTTGATCGTTGTACAAAGTATTTGCTTTTAATTTGAAATACGTCCCGTCCAAGTCTAGAGCACTTTTCGTATTAAACTCAACTTTTCCGCCAATAGAATCAAGATCTTGATCAGGAGTTAAAGATTTGTATACTTCAATAGAATCTAAAAGTTCTGTTGGTAGACCGTCAAGCATCACTTTTCTTCCACCTTCTGGTGCAGGAACAGTAGCGCCATTAACAGAAATATTGTTTAAGTCTCCCGAGAGACCTCTAACAGTAACATAGCGGCCCTCACCTTGATCGTTTTCAACTGAAATACCTGAGATTCTTCTTAAAGCCTCTGCTGCGGTAGTATCTGGAAATTCACCTAATGCATCTGAATCTATAACAGATATAATCTGATCGGATTCCCTTTGCTTTTCTATAGCAGAGATAATGCTGGCTTTTGTTCCAACTACAAATAATTCCTCAATATTTTCTGAGTCTTCTTGTGAAAAAACGAAAGGGTTTGCAAAAATTAAAAGAAATAAATATATTTTTTTCATAGTGGTAATCCTTATATAGATGAAATTAAAAATACTTTAAATAAAAATTGTTACAGGTATGTGACGAATGAATAAATTAATGAGAACAATTCAGATGGAAAGCAGATTAAAAATAAAAATTTCATATTTTATTTCTCTAAATTGAAAAATAATACACGATAAAGTTGTTGTGAAACTATTGTCCCAGTGTGACTAAATTTAAATGTAATGATTGATATTTAGAATGAAATCAAGAATTTCATCCCTTACCCTTCTATAAATATTTAATATTTTTTCATCATCATTTATATTTTCTGAGAGCTTAGGAGGATCTTCAAAACCCTTGTGTATGGTCTTCCCTTTGAATAAGACTGGACAGTTTTCTTCAGCATCTGAACATAAAGTAAAAACATAATCAAAATCTTTGTCTTCCAATTCGTTTATGGTTTTAGAGAATTGATCAGATATATCAATTTTGACTTCTGACATTGCTTTGATTGCATATGAATTTAAATTAGTTTTTCTTGTGCCAGCTGAATAAGCCTGAAAACTAGTAAATTTTTTTGCAAAACCTTCAGCCATTTGCGATCTACAAGAATTTCCAGTGCAGAGAAATAATATTTTCTTTGATTCTCTCATCTTAAAAATTTATAAACATACAAAGCAATAAACAGACCAATTAATTGGCCTGAAAAGAAATAAATAATCGACTCTGGTGAAATTCCAGTAAAGGTATCCGTAAATGTCCTGGCTAAAGTTACTGCTGGATTTGCGAATGAGGTAGACGATGTAAACCAGTAACCCGCTGTAATAAATAAAGCAACTGAAATAGCTACATTAGACTTATTATTTTTTCTAACCATTAAGATAGTTAAAATTAATCCTAATGATGCAATTATTTCACTAAAAAACATGCTGATTCCCATCCTGGGTTTGGATGAAATTTGAAGCAAACTAAGTTCAAATATGAAATGGATTAATATTACTGCGAAAATTCCTGCAATGAATTGAATAACTAAATAGAAGAGTAAATCTTTTAAGTTGATCTCTTTTAAAAAATAAAAGACTATTGAGACAATTGGATTGAAGTGAGCTCCTGATAAATCTTCAAAAGATTTAATGATGACATAAAGAATTGCTCCGGTTGCAATCGTATTTCCTAATAAAGCCACTGCCACGTTACCAGAAGATAAATTTTCACCCATGATCCCGGAACCAATGACTGTAGCAACTAAAAAAAAGGTTCCTAAGAATTCAGCAATGTATTTTTTTATTATCATTAATTCCTAAAATCAAACTTTTTTCTTTAAATTAATATAAAAGCTCATACAATTTCCCTGTTTCTAATTCATATTTTTACATCAATATTAAGGAAACTACTTCTTGTGTTTTTATTAAATTCATATCGTTAAGTAGCTCGCTTTGTCTTTAACAGTAATTAAATTAATCTAATAATTTTATTAGAAAAGGCCATACCTAAGCATGGCCTTTTTGTATTGTTTTTATTATAAACAGAGAACCAAAATAAAAACTTAACTTCGATTCATTGAAATAAACCTCTTATTTAAATAAGACTTTAAATCCTAATGAAGCTGATTGACCAAGATCATATTGATCATATATTGCAATATTTCTCATAGAAGCATAGTACTCCTCGTCAAGTAAGTTTCTTAATTCAAGCGACAATTTCAAATCGTAATTAGGGTAAGCTAAAACTCTTGAATATGTAAAATCAACCAATAATGGAGGTTCTTCAATAATATCTGGTAAAACATCAACACCTCTAGCCCTTACTCTATCACTAACATAGTTAAAGATTAGGGTGGCTTCAGATTGATCTTGTAAATTATCTAAACCAATTTGAAAGTTTGCAATTGTATCTGATTGACCCTGTAATCTGGTATCTCTTCCGTTCGCTAGAAGAGTTTGAGCATTTACTGAAGTACCAAGATTATTTATATAAGTATCTCCAGGATTCACAATTACTTCAGAGTCAGTATCCGTATAATTGAACTTAACGATTAAGTCGTTATTAGAGTCCATAATCGCCTCAAATATTTGCTCATATTCAATTTCAAAACCAGTGATTTCAGCCGAAGGAACGTTTTGGTAAGAAGTAATAATTAAATCACCTGACTCATTAACAGTTTCTTCGATAGGATTAAGAATATCCTTATAAAAAATTCCAGCTGTTAAAAATTGATTTAAACCAAAATAGTATTCAGCTCTTAAATCAATATTGTCAATCTCACTATTTTGCAAATATAGTGAACCAGCTATTACTCTGTCAGTATCAACATCAATAAATAGTGTCGGAGAAAGCTCTCTGAAGGTTGGCCTAGCAATTGTCTGAGAAAGACCCAATCTAATTTGAAGGTTTTCATCAAATTCAGGAAGATAAGTTAATGTCATTGAAGGTAGCTGATAATCTTCTTCTATTGATTTATCAATAGTAGAGTCAACGCCTGTAAATAAATCAAATGTATTAACTTGCTGAAGGCCATCTTCATGCCTTATTCCAGCAGTAATTTCAAAATTATCTCCAATTTGAGATTCAACGCTGATATACGTTGAATCAACTTCCAATAATCCTAAGTACCCAGCTGGCGATGAACTTGCCGTATTCTCAATTACCAACAATCTATTAGGATCAAAATTTTGATCAGCAAAAATATAATCTATTCTATTATCTAGACCATCTTGAGGTATGGGACCGCCAGCAGCCAGAAATCTATAGCTTCTAACTTCAGCCGATCTGTCATTTTCAAGACTTTCAATTCCAGCTCTTAAAAATGTTGAAGAACCAAAGGGTATCTCTAAATCTATAACAACATTTGTAGTTTGATCTTCGACCATACTAAACTGGGTTTGGTTCCTACCTGTATTAACATCGTATAAGTAAACTCCGTCATTGTTTCCATCTTCATAGAAAACAACTCTTTCGTATGGAGAGTCTCTCTCTGCCTCTCCATCACCCAAACCTACATTTAAATTCCAGCCATTTTCAAAAGACTTATTAAAATTTAACTGATGATTTGTTAATTCTCTTTCGTAAAATTCTAGAAAATCTTCTCGAACATTAGCTGAATCACTTGAGTCATACCCTTGCAAGATACGAGCTTCTTTTGATCCTTTATGAATATATAATCCGGTGTATTTTAATTCAGATAAATCCGTTTCAACCCCAAGAACAGCCATTGCATATGCTGTAATGTCATTCGTTGTGCTTCTAAAAGTTTTGTCATTTTGAACTATTACATTAACAGTACCGCCTTGACTTTGTAAATCACCGGTTTGTCTGATTCCTTCTTGTGTATCCCAAGAATTTTTGTAACCTGCTGTAACCATAAATCCCATTGTTGCACTTGGAATACCAATGATTTGACCAATTCCTAAACCGTCGAGACTATCTCCATAAGTTAAACTATAAGATTGATCTAGAGGAACCTCTCCTGATTGTAAAACCCAAAGCTTTGAATTTTCAAAATCTCGACCAAAGTTAGCCAATTGTGTTGAACTAAAGTTCGATCTATCAAGTTTAAGGTTGCTATTGATAGCGTCCTGAATACTGCTTGGAACTGATCTGATCCCGTCATCGTACCCAAAATTATTCTCTCCGCCGTCGTACATCAACCCATCATCTTTTAACGAAGTAGCGGAGTTGAAGCTTGTTGAAGCTGAAAATTCAAAGATTCTATCTAAAGGCACAGCCTTTGTTTTTATCTCAACCATACCTCCACCAAACTCACCAGGCATGTCAGCTGAATAGGTTTTTTGTACTACAGACGATTCAATGATGCTTGTTGGAAAAAGATCAAGTGGTACAACTCTTTTGAGTGGTTCTGGGCTTGGAAGATTAAGGCCGTTAAGTGAAGCAGATGAATATCTATCACCTAAACCTCTAACAAATACGTATTTACCTCGCACTAGACTAAGACCCGCAAGTCTTGTAAGGGCGATAGCAATATTGTCATCACCAGCTCTTTCGATATCTGACGAATCTAATATTGCAGAAATCTCAGATGTATTCCTTTTTGCATCTGGTATAAAAGATCCACTCACAACCAATTCTTCAGTTTCCTGAGATTGTTCAGTTTCTTGAGCATTAATAAATAATGGAAAAACTATTATGAAGGGTAAAGCAAACTTTAAAAAACCCATGATTTTATTTATTTTTTTTGTAGATTTCATTTTGACTCCAAAATAGGTTTTAAAAGGTATTAGTTAAGTTTTATTGATCCAGGTAATGTCCATACTTTGTACCAAGTATCAGTAGCTCCGCTAACTGCACCTATATATGTAGGAGTGTCAAAAAATCCATCGGCATTGTATGTTGCAGGAATAGCTGTCGGAGTAGCTGCAGCCTCTGCAGGACCGTTAACAACTCCTATAAGAGAATTCTGATAATTACCTCCGCCTGAATTAGCTCCATAGAGATTATTTGCTCCTGCTTTTACAATTGCATCTACCTGTGCAACCGTTGCAGCACCGTCTGTAGATATATAACTAGGACAATCCATTGCAACAGAATTCATTGAGAACTTAGGAGTGCTAGCTCCATCTTGAATAGTTTCTGCAAGAGTTGTTTCAATGCAACCTGTTGATTTGCCAGAAGCGCTAAGGACTGCAGCAACTCCGTTATAATATTGACCTGATACACCCTCTTTTAACTTAAATACATCGTCATGACCTCTGCTTACAAATGTGAAATTAGAAACAATGGGGTTTGATCTAGGCTCTGTTAGGTAGCCTACTGCTGCATTAGAGTTTGTGTTGTCTGATTCTACAATATGATCGCCTTTATCGTTGGCCTGTTGAACTATTACGTATTGAAGTCTTCCTTGATAACCCCAATCAATGTCTAAGTTATCATCATCTGCTCCAGTACATATCAAACGTTTCACATCGACAGTTCCACCAAAGAACTCAACGCAATCGTCAGCATTGTTATGCACTTGGATGTATTCGACCGAGGTACCGCTTCCAACACCACCAAAAGTAATTCCATTTAGCTCATTACCTGGAAATACCTCATATCCTGCATACTGAACTCTTAAATATTTGAGTGCTCCACTGCTGTCAGTAGGGATTTCACCACCCATTACATCTCCAGCTGATCCCTCAACCACTTTTTCACAAGGGTCAGCTTTTACTCCATTTGTGTATGTACACTTATTGATAGGTGATTGACCAAGAATGACTAATCCACCCCAAAGTCCTCTTGTTTGGTTAACATCTGCTTGACCAAGAATATCTTGTCTTCCGGTCATCACAATTGGAGCTGATCTTGTTCCAACAGCATTAATATCGGAACCTCTCATGATAACTAAATAGTCATTACCTGATTCACCAAAAACTGTAACGCCAGGATTAATAGTTAGTGTAGCTGCATCACCGCTTGCAGCAGAGCCATCTGCTCCTACATCAACACCGATTTGAACTTTACCATCAAGCTTATAATAGTTTCCTGCAACTAGAGTTATGTCATCTGTTATAACTCCATTTAAGTCACAAACTTTTCTACCTAAGAGAATTTCTGATTCAAGAGTTCCAGCTGGACATGCAGGATCGGTAAATAAACCAACTGTCCAACCTGCAGCCCAGTTATTTTCTGCATCAGACCCAGGTGAAAATGCACCAATATAATCAGTCGCTGAAAACCAAGTATTAACTGAGTATTTACCGTCATCATATGCAGGGCATAGTTCTGTAACAGCACCAGCTGCATGAGTTCCAACTGCACACATAGCGTTCTTATGTGCTATGGAGAAAGCGCTAGGAACATCAGACTCTGCATTACCCAAGAAATATGTGTCCACCAAAGTATTGGTTCCAATGGTTAAATTAGTTGATCTTGATGTAAGTGATGTTGCAAAAGCTGCAGCAGTTGCTGAGGAATCAAACGCTACTACTGTGTCATCTAACGTTGTAGGTTGTCCTGTCTTAGCTGAATCAAAAAATATGGAATGATGGGCAATTTTATCTGTTAATGCACCATCTTGCGTAGTTTCTGCAAAAGTACCCTCTATGAGATTTGCTGATGCTTGGTTTACAACAATACCATTGATATAAATTCCAGATACTCCTTCTTTATACTTAAGTGGTTCATCAGCTCCTCCTCCAATAAAGGTAAAATTAGCAACCATTGGTTGTGATCTAGGCTCTGTTAGGTAACCTACTGCTGCATTAGAGTTTGTGTTGTCTGATTCGACAATGTGATCACCAGCACCAACATTTTGTTTAACAACAACAAATTGCATTTTTCCTTGATAACCCCAATCGATATCAAGATTATCATCACCCGCATTAGTGCAAACTAAATGTTTGACATTTACAGTTCCACCAAAAAACTCTACGCAATCATCTTGGTTGTTATGAACTTGAACGTAGTCTACTTCGGTACCATAACCAACACCACCAAAGGTAATACCATTTAATTCGTTGCCTGGGAATATTTCTTTACCTGCATATTCAACTCTTACAAAGTTTAAGCGACCAGAGTTATCAGCTGGAGAAGCTCCACCCATAATAGCAGTGGTAGAACCCTCAACCACTCTTTCACAATCAGCAGTGTTTAAATCAGCAGCAGCACACCTGTTAATTGGTGCTTTTCCTAAAATCACTATTCCTCCCCAAAGACCAGTTGCACTTTCCGGATTAGTTAAAGTTCCATCAACAGCAGAAGCTGCAGTAAATCTGATAGGATTAGATCTTGTTCCATTAGCAATTATTTTCGAACCTCTTTGAACAACAAGGTAATCATCAGGTGTTTTTTGAGCAAGCGTTACACCAGCTGGAATCGTTAATGTTGCAGAAACTCCTCCAGCTTTTTGGCCGTTTCCGCCCATATCGACTCCAACATCAACTAAGCCAGATAAACGATACATTACATCAGTTGTTAAAGTAAGATCTGAAGTAATTGGTCCCGAAATTGCACATAATGTGTTTCCAGCAAGCGTTGCATCATTAGAGATAAACGGAGAAGTAGGACATGTTCCTGTTAATAAAGTGCTATTAGCAGTAGCTGCAGCACTAGAAGAACTAGCTGGGGCTGTTAGTGGTGCTAGTTCACCGGGCGAAGCAATAGTAGTATCACCGGAGCCGCCACAAGAAACTAGAACGAACATTGAAAAAATTAACAATAAAAATTTAGTTGATTTTAGGTTCATAAGATTTCCTCTTTAACTAATAAAAAAATAATCCAAAAATCTTACAAATAGATAGTGACAGAAATGTTACGTCTTTCCAAAGATAATGAAAATTGTTATGAAACAAGTTTTAAAAAAATTAATTAAAAAAAAATTTTCTGTTTTGAAATATGAGAGATTTAGTTACCTTTAAAAAAGGTTTTACTAAAAGGTTCTAATTTGACAAATATGTTACATTTAAGTTACATTTATGTTAATTATGTTTCATTTATGAAACATTTAAAAAAGGGAGAATTGTTATGAAATACTTTAAAAATATAATTTTTTTATCAATCATTTTGGCTAGTACAAGTGTCATGGCTAATAAAGAAATTTTCGAAAGTGCTAAAAAACATTTAAATTTAGACTCAAAATATATAGAGATTGAATATGATTTCAATCTAGTTAAAGACTTTTGTCCAAAACAATCAGTAGGCTGCTATATATCTGCTGACATGGGTAGAATATTTGTAGAAAATGATTTATCGAAAACGCATCATGATGTTGTGATTTTTGGTCTATATAGCGATTATCTTCAACATTCAAATATTGGATTAATAGACAATTCTTTGACTTGTGATTTGCAAGTTAACTATCTAATAGAGGAAAAGCAAAATAATCTCGCAGATCTTTTTTCTAATCATTGTAACGATATTAAACGAAATAAATTCTTGGCATTTAATTAATAGATATGAGTAAGTTATAAAAGGGCAAAGTTTTAGCCCTTTTATATATATAAGATCTTTTCAAACTTAGTCCGTTACAACACCGTTGGAATTTTTAACTTCATCTCACGGATAACCATCGCTAGGATCTAATTCTTATTGAACCTAGTAAATTTCAGTCAATCCGTTAAAACCCAAAATTCCTTTTACTCCTTATCTAGGTGTATTGATAAAATAATCACCATTGCCATTACGGTCATTAGCAGCCATATTTATTTGGCCATAAACATTAAGAATAGCTTATTAATTTGTGAGAAGAAAAAATAAAATTGTTTACGATAAATAATTTAATCTTCCATAAAAACTTAGCTAGAATAGATTTTCGCCAAAAAAGTATGATTGAATTTGATATACCAAACTACAGAAGAATTGACTCAAAGCTTTATGAAAAAGAGAAAAGAAAGCTTTTAATTGAACTTGTCAAACTCCAGGATTGGATCATACAAGAGAAAAAGAAGATAGCAGTTGTCTTTGAAGGAAGAGACACAGCTGGAAAGACTGGGAGTATTTCCGTTTTGTCTAAGTATCTAATACCCAAACATTGCCGGCTTGTTAAACTAGGCATTCCTACTGAAAATGAATCTAAAAATTGGTTTCAAAGATATGAAAGACAAATGCCAGAGACTGGTGAGTTAGTTTTTTTTGACAGATCTTGGTATACCAGGGCTTTAGTAGAAGCAACTATGGGCTATTGCACAGAACGACAGTACAAATCTTTTATGAAAAAAGTTATCCCTTGGGAAGAAAGATTTATGGAAAATGACACAAAAATACTTAAGTTTTATTTATCCATAGAAAAAGGAACTCAGAAGATGAGAATAGAGAAACGTAAGAATAGTCCATTGGTGTATTGGAAAATAAGTGAAAACGACTTAAAAGGTTTAGACAGATGGGATATTTTTACTCTTTACAAAGAGCAAATGTTTAAGAACACCTCCCATCCTGAAGCGCCTTGGATAGTTTTAAATGCTAATGATAAAAAAATAGCGGTGCTTCATGCTTTACGTTACATTTTGGGAACCTTTGATTATCCTAATAAAGACCTGCCAAAACCAAAAATTTGGACGGAGAATATTAACGATTACTCTTTAACTATAAATAAAGTCCCTTTTAATAACTTGAGTTATCAGCAATACAAGGTTTTAAAAGTTTTGGCAGATGAAGAATAAAAATCAGCGCCTGGCTTGTATTGATATTGGTTCAAACGCGATTAAATATAGACAGTATCGAATATCAACAAAAAAAAGAAAAGTTTTTGCTGAATTGGATACTTTTAAAAGAATCTCAGTCAGGCTAGGCACCGATGCCTTCAAATTCAAGAAAATTTCTTCCGAAACTGAGCAGAAATTATTAGAAAGCATAATTAAACTCAAAGACAAAGCTGATAAAAAAGATATAAAAATAATATCTGGAGTAGCTACCTCCGCTATGAGAACGGTTTCTAATGGACATAAAATTTGTAAAAAAATAACAAAAAAAACTGATATAGAAATTAAAATATTATCCGGAAACGAAGAGGCGCAGCTGTTAAATTTTTTTAATTACAAAAGTTTTAAAAAAGAAGAAACGGTAGTTGTAGATATCGGCGGTGGCAGTACCGAAATTTTTTATCGAGGAAATGGTAAAAATCTTGCCAAATCTTTTCCTCTTGGAGCAGTTAGAATTTTAGAAAAAAAAGACTCACCCAAGCATTGGAATAATTTAAAAGAGTGGCTTACTAAAATTCCATCTGAAAATATAAAAAATATAGTTGGTGTTGGAGGAAACGCCAGGCTTATCAATGAAATTATCAATAAACATGATAGAAAATCTTCCATCGATGAATTGAGATCTTTAAAAAAAGAACTAGAAAACAAGAATTTTGAAGAAAAAGTATCATTTTATTCTCTACCCGAGGATAGAGCCGATATTCTTGAACACGCTATTGCTATTTTTATAGAGATCATGGAGTTTTTTCCTAATTCCTGCCTATTTGATAGTTCATGGAATATTGCTGATGCAGTGATAGAAAAAAAACTTCAGGAGAATAAAAATATTCAGGCAGCTTGAGCTGATTTTTCTTCATCGATTTTAATATCAATAAAGAAAGTTGCACCTTTAGGCTTATTCGATCCAACTCCTAAGGAATACCCCATCATCAAAGCTAAATTTTTACTTATCGAAAGGCCTAAACCTGTACCGCCTATTTTTGACGATCGACCTTTGTCTATTCTGTAAAATCTTTCAAAAACTCTTTCTCTGTATTTTTTTGGTACGCCTTTACCTTGATCTGATATAGATAGTCTTATAAAACCCTCAGATAAGTAAGATTCTTCTATGTTTATGAGGCTTTTTTTAGGCGAATGTTTGATGGCATTAGTTAAGAAATTTGTCAGGATAATGTTCAAAGCAGCTTCATCAGCCATTACCCTAGTTTGTTCGTTCAAATTATTTTGAACATCTAATTTTTTCTCTTCTAAACTGGATTTAAATCCTTCAATTAAGTTATTGACAATTGAAAATGAATCTAAAGACTCAATTGAGATCGGATATTCCCCTGCTTCCATGCTTGAAATTTTAAGCAAATCATTAACTATTACTTTCATACGTTCTGATTGAGAAGATATTGCTTCTGTGAATAACTTAGCGTTTTCATCATCTTTAATTAATTTATTGTTAATCAAAGTTTCAGCATTAGCTTTGATAACACTAATTGGTGTTCTCAATTCATGAGAAACGTTGCCAATAAAATCTTCTCTCATTTTTTCAAGGTTTTTAGATTTGGATATGTCACTAAAAACAATCAACAATTCATCTCTCATGTCGTCTTTTTTAGCACTTACCAGATAAACAGTCTTAATAGACCTAGGGCCTGAAATCTCTCTAACCAAGTCTTCTTTAATCCAGGCTTTTTCAATAAATTTTTTAAATTGAGGGTAACTAATTTTTTGAAAGAGCTTATCGCCAATTTTTAAGTCAGACCAAAATTCTGAATTAATAGTTTTATTCGCAAACAATACTCGATGGTTTTTATCAACTAAAATAACTCCTTGTCCCATTTTTGATAACACAGAGCTAAATCGTTCAGTTTGTTGAGAGTAATTAACTAGCTCATCTTTAACTTGTTTAGATTCTTCAAGAAGCTGATCAAAAATTTCTTCAGAAGCCACTGAAGGATCATCTACAATTTTTTTAGCAATAAACTGGGCAGCTGAATTAACTAGTCTTTTAAAGTATTGATAAATGAAATAAGTTGTAACAATTGAAGTGAGAAATAATAAACTAAATCCTATTAACAAGTTTTCATTTAGAAAAGTATTTCCTCTATAAATTAGAGCTCCGACCAAAGTAACTAGACATATAACTAATAATACGATCAAGAATAGTCTTATTTTTATAATAGATTTCATTTAGTCTGATTTATTAAAGAGATACCCTTCTCCTCTAATGGTTTCTATTTTATCCCCGTATTTTCCAATTTTGGATCTCAATCTTTTAATATGAGTATCTACAGTTCTTGTGGTGACGTCACTGTTATAACCCCAAACCTTTTCAAGAAGATTATCTCGTGTCTGGACTCTGTCAGCTTTTCTTACAAGATGTCTGAGTAATTTGAACTCTTTTGAAGTTAAAGATATTTTTTTATCAGACAAATAGACTTTGTGCTTATTGTTATCTATTTTAAGATTTTCATACTCAACCAAATCTTTATCATTTAATTGATCCTCTTTCAATGATCTCTTCAGCATACCGCCAACGCGCAGTAATAACTCTCTGACGCTATAAGGTTTCACGACATAATCGTCAGCGCCAACTTCAAAACCTACCACTCTATCTACTTCCTCACCTTTAGCAGTCACCATAATAACTAAGATGTCTTTTAGGTTATTTTTAGCTCTGATGTGTCTACAAATATCTAAACCGCTCATATCTGGCAGCATTAAATCAAGAATAACTAGAGATATGGAATCATCATCCTCAAGAGACTTCATTGCCTCTTTACCATTGGTTGCTTTTTTAACTTTATAACCTTCACTTTCAAAATTAAATGCAAGGGTTTGAAGCAAATCCGGTTCGTCTTCGATTAATAAAATTTTATCTTTGCTCATATTTCAATTTTACAAGAAATAATTTCCAATTGTTTAAAAACTGATTTATTTTTTGATTTTCTAAAAATATTAAAACTTAAGCTAAATCTTTCGGACTTTTAAGAAAATTGAATTCTCCAATTAAAGTATCAGGTTCAATTAAATTTATTTGGCAAATAGAACAAGTCTTTAAATATATAGTTTTGAAATTAAGCATCTCTTCTGCAACGGAAGAAATTGTTGGATTGTGTCCAAAAATAACAATATGTTTCTCATGATTATTTTCTAAAATTAAACTCTCGTAATCATGTAAATTTGCATGATATAAATTATCAACTTTGTTTAATTTGATCGAAGTAAATTCTTTTTCAAAATATTTTGCAGTTGATAAAGCTCTATTAGCTGGGCTAGTAAAAAGAATGGGTGTCTCCTGAATATTCTCAAAAAACCACCGAGCCATTTTTGGTGCGTCTCTTTTGCCTCTCTCATTTAAAGGTCTGTCGAAGTCATCTAATGAGAGGTCTGACCAAGAAGATTTTGCATGCCTAATTAAGGTTAGAAGCATTAAAAAAAATAGTCTATCAAGTAACTTACAACAGCTAAAAAAACTGTCACTGAGATCAATAAAATCATCAATCCCTTCAGGTTAAATTTCTTATCCTCGTTCCTATCTGTCATAATAACCTACATTAACATTAAATATTTATATGGCTAAAGAAGATTTGATTGAAATGGAGGGCGAAGTTATTGATACCATGCCCAACACTACCTTTAAAGTTAAATTAGAAAACGACCATATAATTACTGCGCATATTTCTGGAAAAATGAGGAAAAATTACATTCGTATTCTCACCGGAGATAAAGTAAAAGTTGAAATGACGCCTTATGATTTAACAAAAGGCAGGATTACTTTTAGAGCAAAATAAATTTATTTGGTTTGTTTTTCTTTTTCTTTGTTAGCTTGATGTTCTGAAAATAAAACCTTTATATCTCCATCCTCTAATTTAACAGTTACCACTCCACCAGAACTGGATAGATCGCCAAATAAAATGGATTCAGCTAAATTCTTCTTGATCTTATCTTGAATTAACCTCTGCATCGGCCTTGCACCTAGCTTAGAATCATAACCATTTTCAGCTAGCCACTCTCTTGCATCTTTCTCAACTTCAAGGGTAACTTTTTTCTCATCTAATTGAGCTTGAAGTTCAGTTAGAAACTTATCAAGAACTGTATGAATCACTTCTTTACTCAGTGAATCAAATTGAACAATCGCGTCTAAACGGTTTCTAAACTCTGGGCTAAAGGTTTTTTTAATTACTTCGCTGCCATCAGTGGTGTTGTCTTGTTTTTGGAAACCCATAGATTCGCGAGCCATTTCTTGTGCTCCAGAATTAGTAGTCATGATAATGACACAATTTCTAAAACTAGCCTTTCTACCATTATTATCCGTTAAAGTTCCATGATCCATGACTTGAAGCAGGATATTAAAAACTTCGGGATGAGCTTTTTCTATTTCGTCGAGTAGAATTACTGAATGAGGGTTTTTGGTAATTGCCTCTGTTAATAAACCACCCTCATCATAACCAACATAGCCAGGAGGTGCTCCGATAAGTCTTGAGACAGTGTGTCTTTCCATATACTCCGACATATCAAAACGAATTAACTCTACTCCCAATAAAGAGGCGAGTTGTCTTGAAACTTCTGTTTTTCCAACTCCAGTAGGACCAGAGAATAAAAAGGAGCCCATCGGCTTTTCTTCATTTCCAAGGCCTGCTCTAGATAAAACTATAGCACTAGCAAGTTTTTCTATAGCGTTGTCTTGTCCAAAAATAACTCGTTTCAAATCTTCTTCAAGTTTTCCTAATGACACTCTATCTTTTACAGATACAGTTTTTTCAGGAATTTTCGCCATTTGTGAAATAATTTTTTGTATATCTTGTTCAGACACAGTCTTTCTTTTTGTGGAAGAAAGACGAATCCTTGCTCCAGCTTCATCAATTACATCTATTGCTTTGTCAGGAAGAAATTTATCTCGAATATGTTTAGCAGAAAGTTCTGCGGCGGCTTTAATGGATCCTGAGGAGTACTTAAGTTGGTGGTGTTCTTCGTATTTATTCTTCAACCCTTCTAAAATTTTAACAGTTTCTTGGACCGAAGGTTCATCCAGATCTACTTTCTGAAATCTACGTGACAAAGCTCTATCCTTTTCAAAGACGGTTCGATACTCTTTAAAAGTAGTCGAACCAATAAATTTCACGGAGTTTTTACCTAGGATGGGTTTTAGTAAATTCGAAGCATCCATCACTCCTCCAGATGTCGCTCCAGCACCTATAATGGTATGAATTTCGTCTATGAATAAAATTGAATTATCTATTTTTGAAAGTTCTTCTAAAATAGTTTTCAACCTTTTCTCAAAGTCACCTCGATATTTTGTTCCTGCTAGAAGAGAACCCATGTCTAACGAAAATATTTGAGAGTTTTTTAGAGTATCTGGAACTTTATTTTCAACAATATTTTTTGCTAACCCTTCGATTAAGGCCGTTTTCCCAACTCCAGACTCCCCAACTAGGATCGGATTGTTTTTGCTTCTTCTTGCAAGAATTTGAGAAATCCTAACCAACTCATTTTCTCTTCCAATAATTGGATCAATTCTTCCTTCCTTGGCTTCTTCGTTAAGGTTTAATGCAAATTTTAAAATATTTGATTCGTTAGTATTTTGCTCTGTTTCCTCGTCTTTTATTTCGGAAGAATCATCATTCAATTTATTTGTCTCGCCGTGACTTAAATAAGAAACAGCATCTAATCTAGTCATTCCTTGTTTTTTTAAAAGAAAAACACTGTGACTTTCTTTTTCACTAAATAAGGCAACCAGGACGTTAGCCCCCGATACTTCATTTGCTCCAGTAGATTGGACATGAAAAACTGCTCTTTGAATAACTCTTTGATAACTTAAAGTAGGTTGGATTTCTTTAGTTTCCGTTTCTGTCTTTGGTGCATGATTATCTATAAACTCTGTGAGTTCTTTTCTTAAAACCTCAACATCAACATCGCATGATGCTAAAACATTTAAGGCATCCTCGTTATCAAGAAGAGATAACAACAAGTGTTCTGTTGTAACAAACTCATGTTTTTCAGCATGAGCT
This sequence comes from uncultured SAR86 cluster bacterium, assembly GCA_902616715.1. GTDB lineage: Bacteria > Pseudomonadota > Gammaproteobacteria > Magnimaribacterales > AG-339-G14 > AG-339-G14. Next base: position 187,250 of record CACMTR010000001.1, on the reverse strand, counting down.
TTTTTAAAAGAATTATTCAAACAAGTTTCTAAATTTTTCTCTAACATTAATCTTCTTCCTCAACTGGTTCTATTTCACTTACTAAAGGATGCTCATTTTGTTGCGAATAATTATTTATTTGCATGGATTTTGTTTCAGCAACTTCCCTAGTAAATACCCCGCAAACGCCTTTTCCTTTAGTATGAACCGCTAACATAACCTGAGTAGCTTTTTCTTTATCAAATCCAAAAAAATTCTGTAGTACGTAAACTACAAATTCCATTGGGGTGTAATCATCGTTCAATAAAATTACTCTATAAAGAGTAGGTTTTTTTAAAATTGGGTCTACTGTTTGAGTTGCAAAGGATGAACCTCCCTCAAAATCATTTTCTTCTGAGTTCGATGCAAAAATGTTCATTTTAAGATTCCATATATTTAAAATATTCTGTAGTCATGCCATGATTTATTTCATCAGCAAACTCAGAACATTTTAATAAAGTTGCATCTTTCATCAATCTTTCTAAATCATAAGTTACTAACTTATTCTTTATTGCCCACCTAACGCCTTTAAGAATATTATCTGCAGCTTCTTTCCAACCAAGATATCTCATCATCATTTCAGCCGATAATATTAATGACGAAGGGTTAACTTTGTCTTGTCCAGCGTACTTAGGAGCGGTTCCATGTGTCGCCTCGAACAAGGCAACTCTATCTCCAATATTAGCCCCAGGAGCTAATCCAAGTCCTCCAACTTTTGCAGCTAAAGCATCTGAAATAAAATCGCCATTCAAATTCATTGTTGCAATCACATCGTAATCAAGGGGTCTAATCAAAATCTGTTGTAAAAAATTGTCAGTGATAATATCTTTTAGAATAATTTGTTTCTTTGTCTTAGGATTCACAAAGGACATCCAGTCTCCTCCATCCAATGAGGTTGCACCATACTCTTTTTCAGCAAGATCATAAGCCCATTTCTTAAAAGCACCCTCGGTAAACTTCATAATATTACCTTTATGAACAATACTCACTGAGGCCCTGTCATGTTCTATAGCATAATCAATTGCTTTTCTAACCAACCTTTCAGTACCTTCTCTGGAGATGTTCTTAACCCCTATTCCACAATTGTTTTCAAATCTAATATTCTCAACTCCCATTTCATTGGAAAGGAAATCAATTATTTTTTTAGCTTCTTTTGAATCAGCTTCAAATTCAATTCCAGTATAAATATCTTCAGAATTTTCTCTAAAAACAATCATGTCCGTATTTTGCGGATATCGAACAGGTGAAGGAACTCCCTCAAAATAAGTAATAGGTCTTTGACAAAGAAATAAATCCAACTTTTGTCGTAAAGCTACATTTAGGGATCTTATTCCACCTCCAATTGGGGTGGTAAGCGGACCTTTTATTCCAATAGAATATTCTTTGATTGCATCGATAGTCTCATCGGGCATCCAAGTATCTTCCCCATAAGTTTTAACAGATTTTTCACCACAATATACTTCCATCCATTCAATTTTTCTTTTATCGCCATAAGCAGTTTTGACTGCATGATCGACTACTTTGATTGTCGCAGGAGTAATATCGGTTCCAATTCCATCGCCTTCAATGAAAGGAACAATTACGTGATCAGGGACGATCATTTTTCCACTTTTGTCGAAAGATATTTTTTCTCCAGTTTTTGGTGTAATTATATTTTTATATTTCATAATTTTTTTTAAAAATAAAGGAAAAAGCTATTGTATCATTTTAAGCAAGTTTACTTAAGCGCATCTAAAAAATGAATAAAGATAAAAAAGTTTTAGTTGGAATCTCTGGTGGAGTGGATTCATCCGTTGCCGCAGCTTTACTGAAAGACGAGGGATACCAAGTGACTGGGGCATTTATGAAGAATTGGGAAGATGATGACGGTACGCCCTATTGTAGTGTCAAAGAAGACTTTTTAGATGCGGCCTCGGTTTGTGACATTTTAAAGATTGATCTAATTGATCTTAATTTTTCTCAAGAATATCGAGACAATGTTTTTTCACATTTCATAGAAGGATTAGAAAATGGCAGGACTCCAAACCCTGATATTTTTTGCAATTCGTTTATAAAATTCAAAGAATTTTTTAATTATGCAAAAAAAAATAATTTTGATTACATTGCTACTGGACATTATTGTGATTTAGACATATCAACTAAAGATACTTTCTTAGTAAAAGCCCTAGACGATAATAAAGATCAAACGTACTTTTTAGGCGATATAAATAAAAACGTCTTAGATCATTGTCTTTTTCCTTTAGGAAAACTTCTCAAAAAAGATGTGAGGAAGATCGCTGAAGCTAGAAAGTTAATAACTTTTAACAAAAAAGATAGTACTGGTATTTGTTTTATTGGAGAGAGGCCGTTTCCAGAGTTTCTATCTAAGTATGTTCCCATCAAAAAAGGAGAAATAATTGACGAAAATAACCAAAAAATAGGTACTCATAACGGCACTCATTTTTTCACATTAGGACAAAGACAAGGTCTAGGGATCGGAGGCGTAAAAGATGCTGAGGAAAGACCTTGGTATGTTGCTAAGAAAGATCATTTGAATAACACTTTAACTGTTGTTCAAGACAATAGTCACCCACTGTTATTTAAGTCGGAATTAAAAGTAAAAAAAATTAATTGGTTGGTTAATGAGTTACCGGATTTAGAAAATATATGTGCGAAAATTAGATATCGTCAAAAGGACCAAATTTGTTCTGTCATAAATAAAAAAGAATACTGGAATGTAGAATTCAAAGAGCCTCAAAGGGCGATTACTCCTGGTCAAATGATTGTTTTTTATAAAGACAATATTTGTTTGGGTGGAGGAGAAATAGATCATTGATTTATGTATAATTGCCAAGCTTAATGCTAAAAGACGAACTAAGATCTATCTCTCCTTTAGACGGTAGATATTCAAAAAGACTTCAAGCGCTAGAAGAAAGATTTAGCGAATATGCCTTAATAAAATCTAGACTCAAAGTTGAAATTGAGTGGTTAATTTTTCTAAGTAATCAGAAGTCAATAAGTTTTATAAAGCCACTTTCTAAAAAAAATATTACTGCACTAAGAGATCTTATAGAAAATTTTTCATTGAAGGATGCGAAGGAAATTAAAAAAATTGAATCTACTTCAAACCATGACGTAAAAGCAGTTGAACTTTTTATTACAAAAAAATTAACTTCTCTAAAATTAAACAGATATAACGAATTTGTGCATCTCTTTTGTACTTCAGAGGATATAAATAATTTATCTTACAATTTAATGATTAAAGATTATCTAGAATCTGAATTTAAAGAAATTATTATAGAGCTTCGACAAGATATAAAGCGAAAAGCAAAGAAATGGGCGAATTATGCAATGCTGTCTCACACTCATGGACAAACTGCTTCTCCCACAACCATGGGGAAGGAACTCGCTAACTTTTATTCCAGAATAGATTTTCATTTTCACTTAATAAATAAATTTAAACCTTCAGGAAAAATAAATGGAGCTGTAGGCAACTATAATGCTCATTATTTAATAGACAGTAAAATAAATTGGACTGTCTTTTCTAAAAGGTTTGTAAATTCATTGGGGTTAGATTGGACAAAGTATTCGACGCAAATTGAACTGAAAGATAATTTAGCTACCATGATTTCTTATCAAGAAAACTTAAATAATGTCTTAATAGATTTCTCTCAAGACATTTGGTTATACATTTCTAAGGGATACATTAAACAACTTACCAAAGATAAAGAAGTTGGGTCCTCAACAATGCCGCATAAAGTCAATCCAATAGATTTTGAAAACGCAGAAGGGAACTTAAAATTATCAAATTCACTTTTAATTTCGATAAAAGAAAAAATTCAGATCTCAAGAATGCAAAGAGATTTATCTGATTCAACAACTCTGAGAAACCTTGGCTCTGCACTATCCTATTCTTATCTTGCAATTACTTCTTTAATTAAAGGTTTATCAAAGATACAAGCGAATAGAGAGAAGCTCTCTGAAGATTTAGAATCAAATTGGGAAGTTCTGACAGAAGCAATTCAAACAATATTAAGAAAAAATAATGTTGAGAATAGTTACGAAAAAATAAAAAAATTATCCAGAGGAAAATCGTTTGATAAAAATTCTTATTTAGCTATCATAGCCGCTTTGGACATAAGCGAAGAAGATAAAACTAAACTTTCGGATTTAACTCCATTAAAATACATCGGGCTAGCGGAGAAACTAGCCAAAGAAATTTAATTTTTCATCAGTCAAGGAGAAAGAATGCTCAAATATGAAGAAATGATCTCTCATTACAAAGATCTAAGAGAGAGTGAACCAAATCTTTTAAAGCATATCAATGCAGAAAGTGCAGCAAGAATGAGGTTGCAAAACAGATTTCACACTGGATTAGACATTGCTAGATATACAGCCGATATCATGCATGCGGATATGAAAGATTATGATAACGATCCTGCAAATTACACACAATCTCTAGGATGTTGGCATGGTTTTACTGCTCAACAGATGATGATGGAAATAAAGAAATCCCAAAAAACAACATCTAAGTCATATGTTTATCTTAGTGGTTGGATGGTTGCCGCTTTAAGGTCTCAATTTGGACCTTTACCTGACCAAAGTATGCACGAAAAAACAGCTGTTCCTGATCTAATTAAAGAAATTTATACATTTTTGAAAAGAGCTGATTCAGTCCAACTCCAACATTATTTTACTGAGTTAGATGAAGCTTATAAAAATAACTCAGACACTTCAGAAATTATTAAGAAAATAGATAATTTTGAAACTCATGTCGTCCCAATAATTGCAGATATAGACGCTGGCTTTGGAAATGAAGAGGCAACTTATCTTCTTGCAAAAAAAATGATTCAAGCAGGCGCATGCTGTATTCAAATAGAAAATCAAGTTTCAGATGAAAAACAATGTGGCCATCAAGACGGAAAAGTTACAGTTCCTCATGAAGACTTTTTAGCCAAAATTAACGCTGTCAGATATGCATTTTTAGAATTAGGTGTTGAAAATGGCTTAATAGTTGCTCGAACAGACTCTCTTGGTGCAGGTTTAACTCAAAAAGTCCCCGTTGCAAAAGAGCCAGGTGATCTTGCAGATAAATATAATTCTTTTTTAGAAACAGAAGAAATACATAATTTAGAAGAATTAGCCGAAAATGACATTGCCATCCATCAAAAAGGGATTCAAGTTAAGCCTGTGAGGCTACCAAATGGTCTTTATAAATTTAAAGATGGAACTGGTGTAGATAGAGTAGTACTTGACTGCATCACTAGTCTTCAAAATGGTGCAGACTTGTTATGGATAGAAACCGAAAAACCAAATGTCGAACAAATTGCTTCAATGGTTAATAAAATTAGAGAAGTCGAGCCAAGTGCAAAACTTGTCTACAATAATTCTCCTTCTTTTAATTGGACACTAGCTTTTAGAGAACAGGTTTATGAGGAATGGGTTAACTCTGGTAAAGACGTATCAGCTTATCCAAATCCTGAGAAAGAGCCTAGAGGTCTTATGGATCAAAAATTTGATGACAGTGAATTAGCTCACGAGGCCGATGCCCTTATTCAAAATTTTCAAAAAGACGCTTCCAAAGAAGCAGGTATTTTCCATCATTTGATAACTTTACCAACATATCATGAAACGGCACTCGGGACGGCTGTTTTAACGGAAGGATATTTTGGTGATAAAGGTATGTTGGCTTATGTTAAGGAAATTCAGAGACAAGAAATTAGAAGAGAAATGTCATCGGTTAAACACCAAGATCTTGCTGGATCGACTGTGGGAGATACTCATAAAGAGTACTTCTCAGGAGATAATGCGCTAAAGGCTGGCGGTGCAGATAATACGATGAATCAGTTTTAATTTAGTCTTTTATTTTCCCGCAAACCTGACAAGTGTCGCCTTTATTGAGGTAGATACCGCCACAACTAGGTTGTAAAGGTTTGTTTTTTAAAATTAATCCTATTGCCATTCCTCCAATTGAAAGAGCTACGACTATAAGAGAAAATATCACAGTTGCCATAGATTCATTTTAACAGTTCTATCCATTTTTCAGAAGCAATCGAATTCATCTTTCCTCCTTCTTCAAAAATAAAAAAAGCAGCAATTTCTTTATTATTTGCCAAATTTAACCAGTCTATTTTGGTAGCAAATAATGCAGTTGCCCAAGCATCTGCTTTTGCGGTAGATGTTTCGTCAATCACCGAAACTGATAACAAATTAGATTGTATTGATAAATTAGTATCGGGATCAATAATATGTCCAGGATTTCTATAATTTCCTGAAGTTGCAATTGACAGAGTAATAGGAGTTGAAAACTCATCAAACATTTTATTTTGCAATGAAGGATTTATTATTGCGAATTTCCAATATCCATCTGGTTTTTTACCTGAAAATCTTATTTCTCCTCCAATCTCAACCATATAATTCTTTAAGTTAAAAAGCTCTAATATTTGACAAACTCTATCGACAGCATATCCTTTTGCAACTGAATTAAAGTCCCACTCACCATTTAAAAAAACTTCATAACTTCCATTTGAGTTGTTTACGACTTCACTCGAAACTTTAGATAATTCTTGAAAGTCTTTATTACCAGGTAAATTATTCCAACTTAAATTTTTGTTTTTATTAATTTTACTAATTGAAGATTCCTTATCATAAAGGGAGAAAATCGAATCTATTCTCATTAATTCCTCTTTAACTTTTATTTCAAGTTCTTCTTTATCAATTACATTCTGGTCTTCAAAAAATTTTATTTGCCAAGTAGTTCCATACGCCTCCCCCTGAAGGCTATAAGGATCACTTACACTTGTACAAGCTATGAAAAGAAATAAGAGAAAAAAATAAAGTGAAAGTCTAGCCACCGAAGTCATCGAACATTATGTTCTCAGGTTCGACCCCAAGGCTATCAAGCATTTTAAAACATGCTTCCATCATCATTGGAGGCCCACAGAGATAATATTCACAATCTTCAGGTGCAGGATGATCTTTCAAATAATTTTCTAGAAGAACTTGATGAATAAAGCCAGTCTTGCCATCCCAATTGTCGTCTTCAAGAGGATCTGATAAAGCTGCATGCCAAGAAAAATTTTCATATTGGTCTTGAAGCCTATTAAAATCGTCAACATAAAACATTTCCTTTAAACTTCTCGCTCCATACCAAAAGCTTATTTTTCTTGAAGAATCTAATCTTAGTAACTGATCGAATATATGAGATCTCATAGGTGCCATCCCAGCGCCACCTCCTATGAACACCATTTCGTTAAGTGTTTCTCTTGCCATAAATTCTCCGAAAGGACCAAAAATGGTTAACTTATCTCCAGGCTTTAAATTAAATAAATATGAAGAAGCTTCTCCTGGAGGAAAACTAGTTCCAGGGGGAGGTGAAGCAATTCTAATATTGAATTTCATGATGCCCTTTTCCTCCGGATAGTTAGCCATAGAGTAAGCTCTAATGACTGGAACTCCAACAGTAGAAACATTTTCAAAGACTTTGAATTTTTCCCAGTCGCCTTTGTAAATATCCTGGATGCTAAAAGATTTATAGTCAGCTTTGTAAGGTGGAATTTCCATCTGGACGTAACCTCCTGCATCAAAACCTACGTCTTCGCCATCAGGTAACTTTAGAATTAACTCTTTTATAAAAGTAGCAACGTTATCGTTAGAGACAACAGTAGTTTCCCATCGTTTAACGCCAAATACCTCATCAGGAATTTGAATTTTCATGTCTCCTTTAACGGGAACCTGACATGAAAGACGCCAATTGTTTTTCTTTTCTCGATTATTAAAGTGAGCTTCTTCGGTAGATAAGATCGATCCTCCTCCATCAAATACTTGGCATCTACATTGAGCACAAGTTCCGCCGCCGCCGCAGGCTGAGGATAAAAATAAATTTTGTTCAGCTAAAGTTTGTAATAATTTGCCTCCGGCAGGAACGCTAATTGTTTTTTCAGGATCACCATTAATTTCTACCGTGACATCTCCAGTTGAAACCAATCTGGACCTAGCAAGTAAAATCACGAAAATCATTAAATTTACGATTATCGTAAAAGAAACAATTCCTAAGATTATTTCAATTGTATCGACCATTACAAACTTATTCCTCCAAAGGACATGAAACCAAAAGACATCAATCCAACTGTGATGAAAGTAATACCTAATCCTTGAAGTCCTTCGGGAATGTCACTATATTTTAGTTTTTCTCTAATACCAGCTAGCATAGCAATTGCTAATGCCCAACCAATACCTGCTCCAAGTCCATAAACGACACTTTCGCCAAAAGCTAAACTTTTCTCAACCATAAACAATGAGGCACCTAAAATTGCACAGTTAACTGTAATTAAAGGTAGAAAAACTCCTAAAGCGTTATAGAGAACCGGGACATATTTATCTAAAAACATTTCTAAAATTTGTACTACCGCAGCAATTATCCCTATGTAACTAATTAACCCAACAAATTCTAGTGACACTTCCGGATAACCTAACCAAGACAAGGCGCCTTCTTTAAGCACGTATGTATAAATAAGATTGTTCAAAGGCACTGTAATTCCAATAACGACTATTACCGCTATACCCAATCCTATTGCTGCTTCAATTTTTTTTGAAATGGCAATAAAAGTGCACATTCCTAAGAATACTGAAAGAGCAATATTTTCAATAAAAATAGAATTAACTAGGATGCTTAAATATTGCTCAAGCATGTTCCACCTTTATTTCCTTGGGCGCGTTTTGTTTCATTGAAAATTCGGGAACTTCAACTTGTTCTTTTTTCCAAACTCTCAAAGCCCATATAAAAAGACCAATTATTAAAAAAGATGCGGGGGGTAATAAAAAGAAATTATTGGGAACATACCAACCACCATCAGTTGTCATGTGAAGTATTTGATAACCTAAAAGCTGCCCACTTCCAATCAATTCTCTAATGGAACCAACAATTATCAAGATTAGACTATACCCAAGTCCATTGCCAAATCCGTCAAGTGCACTCATTGCTGGACCATTTTGCATTGCGTAAGCTTCCGCTCTTCCCATGACTATACAATTGGTAATTATCAGGCCGACAAAAACAGATAAAGTTTTACTTGTTTCGTAATCGTATGCTTTGAGAAGTTGATCCACAATAATGACTAATGAGGAAATTATAGTCATTTGAACTATGATTCTAATATTGTTAGGAATATAGTTTCTGATAAGAGAGATAAAGAAGCTCGATAAAGTTATTGTTGCTGTTAAAGCGACGCACATTATAAGAGTTGGATAAAGCTTGCTAGTCACAGCTAACGCAGAACAGATTCCCAACACTTGCAAAGCAATAGGATTATCCTTAAAAAGTGGCGCGAACAATACATCAGAAGCTTTAGACATTTGAAACCTCTTCTTTTAAGTTAGATAAAAATTTTAAATAACCTAACTCTCCTAACCAAAAAGCAAGTAAGTTGGTTACTCCGTTACTGGTTAACGTAGCTCCAGACAATCCATCAACTTTGTAATTTGAATTAGCTTCGTTCACTGTTACTTTACCTTTAATAACTTTTATTAATAAATTTCCCTCTTCATCAAAGAGTTTTTTTCCGTTCCATAAGGCCTTCCAGGCAGGATTATCGATTTCAGCACCTAACCCTGGAGTCTCTTTATGTTCGTAAAACTCTAACCCTACTATTGTATTTAAATCGTTAGATATAGCTAAATAACCATAAAGAATACCCCATAGACCATAGCCTCTTACTGGCAAAATTACTGTATTCAGATCTCCATCTCTATATTCGAGGAAAACTTTCGAAAAATTTTCTCTTACTTTGATAGTTGCTATATCTTCCGATGATGACAGGCTTATATATTTTGAAGTGTCTTGAAGTTCCTTAGAGAGATCATATTCTTCTGGACTCAAATCGGTGAAGTTACCTGTGTCAAGATCGATGACAATTTCTTCTATAGAATTGTAAGCATTGGAAACACTTCCATAAAAACTTTCTAAATTTGCTGCAGCGACAATTTTTTTCTGTTGATCGATAATGATGTTTTGTTTCTGAAGTTGTTTTAAACCAACTGCAATAAAAGATATTACTGCAGCGCAGACTAGGCAAAGCCCTAATCCAATAAATAAAGTATTTTTTATGCTGTCTTTATTTTGCATTCAAAACCTTAACTCTATAACTAATATTTCGAGAAACTACAAAATGATCTATTAACGGAGAAAGTAAATTGCCAAAAAGTATGGCAAGCATCATTCCTTCAGGATATGCTGGATTTAAAACTCTAATCATTATCACCATAAATCCGATAACAAAACCATAAATCCATCTTCCAGTATTGGTGTGTGACCCAGATACAGGCTCCGTGGCCATAAAGACTAACCCAAATGCATACCCCCCCATGACCATGTGCCACCAAAATGGCATTTGAAACATTGGATTTGTATCACTTCCAATTAAATTAAATAGATACGATGTAACAATTGTTCCTAAAATTACTCCTCCAACAATCCTATAAGAAGCTATTTTGGTGAAAAGAAGAATGGCTAATCCTACCAAAATCGCAACTGTAGAAGTTTCTCCTATAGAGCCTGGCACCAATCCAAAAAAAGCATTGCTCCAAGTAAAGGCATCTGGCATGTTGGCATAACCGTCTTGAGCAGAAATACCGAGCATTGTTGCAGCCGTATAGCCATCTACCGCAACCCATGACATATCTCCTGACCAAGATGCAGGATAAGCGAAATATAAAAAAGCTCTTCCAGTTAGAGCAGGATTTAAAAAATTTTTCCCTGTACCACCAAAGATTTCTTTTCCAATAACAAGTCCAACACTAATACCTAAAGCTACTTGCCATAATGGAGCATCGGGAGGACAAGAAAGAGCAAAAAGTACTGTAGTTACAAAGGCTCCTTCACTGATTTCATGTTGACGAACTACGGCAAATACCATTTCCCAGGCAATCCCGACAAAAAAAGTTACTAAGTAAATTGGAATAAAATAAATCGCACCATAGGCTATACAATCTAAAATACTATTAGGATCTAAACCCGAAAAAAGCTGTACTAATGGCCAGTGCCAATCTTTAATGTGTTCAGCTCCTGCCAAATTAATTGCTTCAAGAGCTGCTAAAGCCTGATAACCAATGTTGTACATACCAAAAAACATAGTAGGGAAAGTTGCTAACCAAACCACTACCATTACTCTTTGGATATCACTCCCATCTCTTACGTGAGTTAGGCCTGAAGTCTTCCTTTCTGAGGAATAAAAGAGATTTTCAAAAACATCAAACAAAGGGAAAAAACGCGCAAATCTACCTTTACCTTCAAATAGAGGTTTAGATTTATCAAATAAGTTTCTTAGAGGATCACTCATTTAACCTTCTTCTTCAATTTTAGTAAGCATTTCCCTTAATAATGATCCGTAGTCGTATTTGCTAGGACAGGAATAAGTACAGAGAGCTAAGTCTTCCTCATCTAATTCAAGTATTCCAAGCTTTTGAGCTGACTCAGTATCGCCGACAACTATACTACGCAACAATTGAGTAATCATTATCTTATAAGGAAATATATCCTCATATATTCCTAATGGGACTATGGCGCGATCAGAACCATTCATTGCGGTTGTGTAATTTAAATTTAAACCTTTTTCTTTTAATTTGGTTAGAAATACTCTTAAAAAAGAGTGTTTCTTTAACTCAGGTCTCAAAAAATTTAAAAATTCTCTATCGCCTTTATTTACCTCTCTCAGAACAGTTATTTGATTATGATATCTGCCTAAAAAATTTGTAGGAGCTTTAGATTCAGATCCATTCAGAACAGAACCTGAAATAATTCTATTATTTTCACCTATAGTTTTACCGTCAAGAATTTCATCTAAATTTGCTCCATTTTCAGAAATAATCATAGTTGGGTCTTTAACCATTGGACCTGATAAAGCTATTTTTTTTGTATTATCTAATAGACCAGTTTTGAAAAGTTTTCCAATCATTAGGACATCCTGATATCCAATCGTCCATATTTGATTAGAAAGTGATGCAGGTGATATGTTATGAATTTGAGTCCCAACTAAGCCAACCGGATGAGGTCCATCAAACTCGTAATAAAATAGATTTTCTAAATCAAGTTTTTTTATCGTACTTGATGGTTTTGTGGATACATTTAAAGAGTTGTTTGTTAAGCGCAGTAGAACTTTTAAGCCTTCATTAAAATGTTCTTCATCGGATTTAATGATCAACTCTGGATCGATACTTAAGGGATTTGAGTCGATCAAAGAAATAAAGATTTCATTAGGACGATCTTGGATGTTGGGTATTTTCGAAAAAGGTCTAGTTCTAAATGCAGTCCATGTTCCAGAATTTATTAAAGTATTTACGATTGTCTCATTATCAAGATCTGATAAATTTTGAGATGTTGAAAATTCTATTTGATCTAAATCATTTTCTTTTTTTTCTATTATCAAAGATAAAAAAGCCCTTCTATCTCCTCTGTTGATGCTTGAAATAATTCCAGATACTGGTGCTGTGAAAATTACGCCTGGATTTTTTTTATCCTCAAATAAAGGTTGGCCTTTTACAACACTGTCATCCTCCTTTACTAACATAGTTGGCTTCATGCCATGAAAATCACTTCCGAGAACGCCCACTGACTTTGTTGTGACTTCGTTCACTGTGTCCAAACTAGGTTCGCCCTTAATAGGTATTTCCAGTCCTTTTTTTATTTTAAAAACCATTATCTGCAGAGACGAATAGTGTTATAAGAAATTAGGTAATTTTATATATTTAATACCAGCCATTCTTTTGACGACTTTAATTAATTGCGCACAGTAGCCAATTTCATTGTCATACCATAAATAAATTATGGCGTTTCTATTGTTACATCTAGTGGCTTGTCCATCTATTACTCCGGCATATCTTCCGCCGACAATATCAGAGGAGACGACTTCAGCTGATTGTGTAAAGTCAATTTGGTCCTTCAATAAACTATGAAAAGCGGTTTGTTTTAAAAATTCAATAAAATTTTCTTGATTAGAAGAATTTTTAAGATACAAACTTAAAATTGCTAAAGAAACATTTGGTGTAGGAACCCTTATTGCATTGGCGCTAAGTCTTCCTTCTAAATTAGTTAAAATTTGTGAAACTGCGCTAGCAGCTCCAGTTTCAGTAATCACCATATTCAGAGCTGCAGCCCTCCCCCTTCTTGATTTTCTATGGTAATTATCGATAAGGTTTTGATCATTAGTATAGGAATGTATCGTCTCTACATGACCATTATCAATTCCAAATTCTTTATCGACAGCGCTTAAAACAGGTACGATTGCATTCGTTGTACAGGATGCAGCTCCAATTATTGTGTCTTGGTCAGCAATGTTGTCGTGATTGACTCCGTAAACTATATTCTTTAAATCTTTTTTTACTGGAGCAGTAAATAAAACTTTTTTTATCTCTTTATTTTTTAAGTGTTTTTCTAAACCCTCTTTTGAAGATGACATTCCTGTATTATCAATAACAATAGCGTTAGAAATTCCACAGCTCGCATAATCAACTTTATCTGGACTATCAGCAGAAATGAACTTCACAACATTTCCGTTCATAATTAGAGCATTTTCTTGTTCGTCGACTCTGATAGTGCCTTTAAATCTGCCATGCACTGAATCTTTTCGCATCAGTTCTGCTCTTTTTAGAAGATCTTCATCGGATCCTGATCTTGTTACTACAGCTTTTAAACAAAGAGTTTCGCCTGCTCCAGTGTCTTCCAATAGAAGTCTTGTAAAAAGTCTACCAATCCGACCAAACCCATACAAAACTAAATCTTGTGACTTATCCAGGATTGGTGTGTGTATACCGATTACATCTTTTACTTGCTCTTTAACAAATTCCTCCAAAGGCAATCCCTTGGAATCAAACATATATCCTGCAGCTAAAATTCCAATATCTAATTGGCAAGGACCGACATCTATAGCATCTAAGCATTCTAAAACCTTTGAGGTTTCGAATTCGCTTAATTCATTTCCTTCTGCTTCTCTAACTTTTCTATGTAACTGCATAATTTCAATTACAGAGAGTGTCATTAAAGGAGCGCCATAAAGAAGAATTCGAACGTTTTTCCTATGCATCTTTCCAATGATAGGTATTGCAGACTCAATTAGAGACTGTCTCTCAATCCAGTTATCTAGGTAATTATCTGGTTTATCTCTTTTTCTTTTGTCTGGATTAGTATCAGACTTTATCTCTGTCATTTCTTAAAGAGAGGAATATCTTTTTAAATGATAATCAGAATTCCCGAAAATAGTTCTAATAGTAGTTAATCTTTTAAAGTAATGACCAATGCTCATTTCTTCTGTTACACCCATTCCACCATGAAGTTGAATAGATTCTTCACCTATCAGCTTAGCAGCACTTCCAATTTGGAATTTTAAAGCCGATATAGATTTAGACGCATCTGGCGCATTATCGTTCAATTTTGCTGCAGCCATTAATAAAAGTGACTTAGTTTGTTCGTGAACCATAAATGTATCGACCATTCTGTGTTGCAAAGCTTGAAACTTACTTAAAGTCTGACCAAACTGTTCTCTAGTCTTAGTATATTCAAGAGTTAATTCGTTCATTTTTTGCATTATCCCAACAGCTTCCGCTGATATAGCTAGTGTTGCTAGGTCTATTACTTGAGAAATAATTTTGAAGGCTTTACCTTCATCACCAATTAAATTAGTTTTGGGCACAGAAACATTTTCAAGAGTGACTTCAGAAGCTTTTGATCCATCTACATTAGAGTAATCTCTTGAACTGAGCCCTTTTGAATCCTTATCTATTATTAAAAGGGAAATTCCATCTTCATCCAATTGATTGCCCGAAGTTCGACATGAAACAATGATCTTATCTGATGCTGGGCCATTCATAACAACGGCTTTATATCCATCAACCACATAGTTATCTCCATCGAGTTTTGCGGAAGTAGTTACATCATTTAGATCAAACCTACTTTGTGGCTCTGTAAAGGCAAAAGACATTTGAAGTTCGCCTGACATCAATTTAGGTAGTATTTCTTTTTTTTGGTCTTCACTGCCAAGTTTGCTTACCAAATGACCTGATAAAACGATGTTTGGTATGTAAGGCTCAACAATCAAACCGGTACCAAAAGCCTCGAGAATTACCATCAGATCAACTGGCCCGCCATTGAATCCACCGTCTCCTTCAGGAAAAGGCATGGCTAGCAAGCCAAATTCGCCGAAAGTTTTCCAGAATTCTCTACTAAAACCGTCTTCTGACTTAACTAGTTTTTCTCTAACATCAAAAGGATAGTCTTTAGCAATAAACTGCGTGATGAGCTCCTGAACTTGTTTCTGTTCGTCAGATAAAGCGAAATCCATATGAAATTTTTTATAAACCTAAAACGGCTTTAGCAATCACGTTCCTTTGAACTTCGTTACTTCCTCCGTAAATCGAAACTTTTCTAAAGTTTAGGTAATGAGGCATTGCAGTTGCGGCAAAATCAGGGCCAATTCTTTTTTCATTTGATGCAAGATCTGCTTCACTCATAAAAGGATGAGCATAATATCCTAGAGCTTCAACAAATAATTCAGAAAGTGCTTGCTGTAGATCTGTTCCTCCAATTTTTAAGATTGAAGACTCAGGTCCAGGGTGACCTCCTGCCGACATAGCTGCTAAAGTTCTTAGCTCTGTAAACTCAGCTGATAAAAGATCTATTTCAAGTTTATTCAACTTATCCATAAAAAGGTCGTCATCTTTTAGAAAACCATCATTCAAAGGTAACTCGTTAGCAATTTCCCTCAATCTTTTAATTTCTCTTTTTAAGTGAGGAATGCCGCCTATTCCAGTTCTTTCGTGAGCCAAAAGAAATTTAGCAATACTCCATCCAGCTCCCTCTTCTCCTATTAAATTCTCAACAGGAACTTCAACATTATCAAGATAGACCATATTAACTTCATGAGAACCATCTATAGTAATGATAGGCTTAACCTCTACCCCCGGAGACTTCATATCTATTAATAAGAAACTTATACCTTCTTGTTTAATTCCTGATGAATCTGTTCTAACCAAGCAGAAAATCCAATCAGCATGTTGTGCCATAGTAGTCCAAGTTTTAGTTCCATTAACTATGTATTTGTCTCCTTTCTTCTCAGCTTTTGTTTTCAAGGATGCTAAATCAGAACCTGATCCAGGTTCAGAGTAACCTTGGCACCACCAAACATCATTATCTCTGATGGCGGGAAGGAATTTTTCTTTTTGTTCTTCAGTTCCAAAAGTGTAAATTACAGGACCGCACATGCTTACTCCAAAAGGAACTATATTAGGAGAATTTATAGCGGCTAATTCATTTTGAAATATATGTTTTTGAGTAACCGACCAGCCAGTTCCACCATATTCTTCCGGCCAATTTACTGCAAACCAACCTTTTTTACTTAAAACTTTTTGCCATTTCAAATGGTCTTCTCTTTCTAATGGAATGCCATTATCCATTTTCCTTTTAACATCGGCAGGATAGTTTTTTTCTAGAAAAGTTCTAACCTCATCCTGAAATTTTAGATCTTCTGGTGAAAAAGATAGATTCATTTTTTATACCTCATAATTAAAATTTGAAATCATTCTGAAAGCTGTATTATACACTCAGATTATTTTATCCAAAGTAGAATCTTTTTCATATGCATAGAATTTTAGATAAGAAAAAAAGCCTAGTTATCTGTGAAAATGTGTCTAAATTAAACTTAGTTTCTGAGTTTTTAAGAATTAATTCGTCTAAAAATTTTCTTATCTTCAAAGAGTTTGAAACTTTACCATATGATAATTTTTCACCTCATATAGACAACCTTTCCAACCGAATAGAGACACTTTCGAAGGCTGATTCTGAAGAAATTACTATACTTACGACCACTAATGCTTTAATACAACCTCTTTTTGAAAGGACATCAATAAATTCATTTTCATATTTATTTGAAATCCAAAAAAAGATTGATAGAAATGAACTCGTAAATAAATTGGGAATTTCTGGCTACGAAGCTGTCCAAGTCGTCTCGTCAAGAGGAGAATTTGCAATTAGAGGTTCTGTAATAGATATTTTTCCAATTAATTCGAGAAATCCTATAAGAATAAATTTAGAAGATAATTTTATTGAATCAATAAGGACTTTTGATAAAGATTCACAACTTGGGATTCATAAAATTAATAAGTATGAATGTAAAGCTTCAAAAGGTTTTACACTTGATCCAGACTCAATAGCTATTTTTAAAAAAAACTGGAGATCAAATTTTAGTAATGATGGAAAGATTTTTGATGATGTTTCGAAGGGCAGATTTCCTGAAGGGATAGAGTCCTACTTTCCACTTTTCTACCTTGAAAAGCCAAGATTTGAAGATTTCTTTTCAAAGTTTGACATTTTTTTCTATGGAGATGTAGAAGCCTCTTCAGAATCTTATTGGAAAATTATCAACTTAAGATATGAGGAATTCATAAATAATGAAGATAGGCCTCCGTTAAATCCTTCTATTCTATTTAATAGCGCAGAAGATTTCTTGGCAAAAAAAGGCATATGTATTGAAAATGTAGATCTTGATAAAGACCAAAAAAATATTGTTAATGAAGATAGATCTACAGTTGTAAAAAAAATAAATGAAAAAGAGAGTTTTATTCAAGAAGAACAGTACCAATTTAAAGTTGATTCGAAAGTTGTACATAGCAATCATGGGATTGGAATATTCAAAGGATTAAAAAATTTAAGTAATACCGAATGTTTCGCTATTGAATATGCCGAAGGCGAAACACTTTATGTTCCAATAAGTTCGATGAATCTGCTTACGCCTTATCATGGTAACAGCGAAATTAGACTCGATTCACTGAGAAAAAATAACTGGAAAATAAAAAAAGAAAAAACAAGAAAAAAGGCTTTTGATATTGCAGCAGAATTATTAGAAGCAGAAGCTTCAAGAAAAATAGATAAATCTAAGCAATTTCTTATTGACCAAGAAGAATTAGATTCTTTCTCAAAAGGTTTTGGATTTCAAGAGACAAACGATCAAGCTAGTGTTATTGCAGAAGTAAAAAATGATCTTGCATCAGAGAAACCTCAAGATAGGCTGATTTGCGGAGAAGTTGGATTCGGCAAAACAGAGATCGCTCTCAGAGCAGCTTTTATCTGTGCTAAAAATAATAAACAAGTTGCAGTACTCGCCCCTACGACTATTTTAGCTAGACAACACTTCGATTTATTTCGTGAAAGATTTTTAGAAACAAACATAAAAATTGAATTTATTTCGCGGGAAAAAACTTTAAATGAAAAAAAAACAATTTTCAAAAATTTAAGTGAAGGTAGTACTTCAATAATTATCGGTACTCACGCACTTTTAAGTGACCAACTTGAATTTTTTGATTTAGGGCTTTTAGTGATTGATGAGGAACATAAGTTTGGTGTGAGACAAAAAGAAAAGCTTAGAAAATATTCTAAAGGCATTAATTCTATTTCTTTATCGGCTACGCCTATTCCAAGATCTTTAAATTTAGCCCTCTCTAGAGTAAGAGATATATCAATTATTAGCACCCCCCCACCTGGAAGAAAAACAGTTGAAACTTTAGTCGCAACTTATTCTAAAAGTTTAGCCAAAGAAGCAATCGAAAGAGAATTTACGAGATCGGGTCAAGTTTTTTATCTAGTAAATAATGTCTCTTACCTAGAGGAAAAACTTATTGAACTTAGAAAGATAATTCCGACAGCAAAAATAGAAATTGCTCACGGCCAAATGACTCCGAAGAAGTTAAAAGAAGTGATGTTGAACTTTCTCAATAAAAAAATAGATATTCTTCTATGCACGACAATCATTGAAAGTGGAATTGATATCGCTAATGCAAATACTCTAATTATAGAAGGTGTTGAAAATTTCGGATTATCGCAATTACATCAAATAAGGGGAAGAGTTGGTAGATCAAATAGACAGGCTTATGCTTACTTTTTTATTACTCCCGATAAAACTTTATCAAAAAATGCTATGGCTAGACTTGAAGCTCTTAAATTTAGTGATTCATTAAACTCAGGATTTAATTTAGCTATGAGGGATTTAGAAATACGTGGAGCAGGGGAAATTTTAGGAGAAAAGCAAAGTGGACTCATAGACTATGTAGGGTTAAGTCTTTTTTCATCCATGATAAATAGATCTATAAAACTTCTTGAAGGAATCGATGAAACCTATGAAGATTTTGAGGTAAAAATTGGAGAAAATGGTTTCATTCCTGAAACATTCATTCCTCAAACTGAAGTTAGATTAGAAATTTATAAAAAATTCTCCTCAGTAAAAAATATTAATTCGCTGAATCAATTAATTAAAGAATTGGAAGATAGGTTTGGATCTATTCCTGAAGATATTAAAACTTTAATTAATTTAACTCACATAAGAATAGAATCGAGTAATCTTCTTATAACAAAGATAAGAGGTGACAATAAAAAATGCACTTTATCTTTGAGTGAAAATTCAAATTTAGTTTCTAAACAATCTAATTTGAAAGAAATTTCTTTCAACTATCCTGATCAACTGAATTCTAAATCAGAATTTGTTTTAAATAAGTTAAAATCTTTTAGTAATTAATTAAAACAATATGAAACTGATCATATTAACTTTTTCGATACTAGTAAGCCCTTTTCTTTTTGCTCAGGAAAATATTTACAGGATTGATATCATACTTTTTAAGTTTCTTCCTAATCTTGAATCCAAAGAAAAATTTAAAATCCCTGAGGCAGAATTTGAAGAAAATCTTTTTACTCTTTCTTCAATGAAATACCCAGAATTTATTGATCCGCTTACCTTAGATTTAAATTATCAATTCGAAGAATTATTTATTGAGATTTCATCCCCAGAAATTGTTGCTGAAGAAGAAACTGATTCCAAATCGGTAACCAAACCTGAAAATAGAAAATTTTTTGAGATAGATATTGGAGAAAAATTTTCTTTAGCATCAGAAGTTGAATCTTTTGAGAAAAGCCGCGATTATCGTGTCATTGGTCATTTCTCTTGGTTTCAACCTATTGCCGAGGAAGATTCTTCTGTACCTCTATTGATCGAAACAGAAAAATTTAAAGGAAGCAAAATTTTTGGAACTTTAAATGTTTATAAAAAAAGATTCCTTCATTCTGATTTTAATTTTTTCTTAGCCGATGAAGTAGAAGAATCTGAATCTCAAGAATTAAGATTATTTTTAACGAGAGAATCTCCCGAAGAATATGTAATTTTAAGCAAGGAAGATTCTATGAAACTAAATTATCAACTCAAACAATCAAGAAAACTTAAGTCCGGTGAACTTCACTACATTGATCACCCAAAATTTGGAATAATTTATAGAATTGTTAAGACTGAGAAAATTGAGCAGTCTTAATTTTGTAGTGATTTAGTAATTGCTTATAAATTTCCTTTTTTTCTTGATCATCTGTTTCTCTAATAGCCGCTTCCACTTTTAGAGTTGCTTGGTCTAAAGTCTCTCCAGGAGTATTCCAAGGGCCTTTAGTAAATAATCTTGATCTGACTAGATTGTTATAATTTTCTAACATTTCATCGCTAGCAAATTCTGGCTTTTCATAACAAACAATCCTGGAAGCTAATTCTCTATATCTTTCGTCTTCAAACCCATCAATTAATTTAACTTTTTCATCCCAATTACTTATCTCAAATCTTTCCATCCATAGTTTGTCAGCATTCGAACTAAACCCATCATAGATTTTTTGTTCAACTATATTTTTCTCTGGCCATGTTTTATCGTCGTCCTCTAAAATTTGAGATAACTTTTGCTTGAACTCTTGGTTCTCATTTATCATTTGAGCCCGATCTGCCAAAACTTCTAAAGAAAGATCTAAAAACTTGTCAGGATTGTCAATGAGATTTACGTTAACTATCGGTTGAGTTTTGTTGATAGCAATCTTTTTAAAAGCTCCAGATTTTCCTATCTGTCCTTTTAATTCAGAATAAGACATTTCAAAAAGCTCTTTAGGGTCGAAATAAAGGTCCGCTAACAAAACTTCATTTGGTTTTTTAGAGTTTTGTGCACATGGAAAAACTGGATAATTAAAAGCTTGGCCTTTAACAATTTCTGCCAACATAGAAAACGGCTCTTTATTAATTGATGTAATGAAATCCTTTTTTGTCGCAGTTTTAACAGCCGACTCCCAGAGTTGAGGAATTTTTTCATTGATTAACCTTACTAGATTGATCATCAAATAAGAATCCACTACAGCATCATGAGCATTTAAAGATGAAATACCATTCGCTTCAGCCACCATTTCAAGTTTATATCTTAAGTTGCCTTCATCATCAGTTGGTATTTTGACTTTATCTGAAAAAAAATTTGCTATGAGAAATATTATTACCATCAAATCGACTCGGGAAGATCCATTAACGTTGGTTGTCAAATAAGGATCAATCAAATTCCAATAAAATTGTCTTCGAAATAATTCTTCATCAAATTTCATCCCGTTATACGTAACGTGAACTAGCTCCTTTGTTTTCCCCCAACCTAGCCATTTATTTTTTAAGAAATGCATCATGTCAAAATGAGACATTCCTTCATTTAGATTTTTAGTTTGTTTATGGGTCTCATACGCACCTTTTGTAGGAACAACCCAAGGGAGAACTTTAGAGTTTAAATTTAACTCTTCTTCAACGTTGAATTGATTATCGGTTAAAACTGAACCTATTTGAATGATTTGAGAAAACCAAGTATTAAGTCCAGTTGTTTCTGTATCATTAAATACATACGATTTTTCAGCCATTAGAGAAAATTATACTTCAGAAAAAATCTTTTATGACGAAAGAAATTACTTGTAATAAGCGTTTTCAGTTTGAGTATGATCGGTGGAATCAATTATTTCAGTAAGCTCTGGAATATTGTTTTTTAAAGTTTTTTCTACTCCGTCTCTCAAAGTTAAGTCGACCATTCCGCAACCTTGACAACCTCCACCAAACCTCAAAACTACTTTAGTATCCTCAAGTACTTCGACTAAGTGAACCTCGCCTCCGTGGGATGCCAGAGAAGGATTGATCTCACTGTACAAAAAATAATTAATTTTATCTTCAATACTGCTGTTCTCATTAAGATTCGGCATTTTGGCATTAGGAGCTCTTATAGTTAATTGACCGCCAAACTTATCAGGATTGTAGTCAACTTTAATGTCTTCTAAGAAGGGAATACTTAAGTTCTCAAGAAACACATTAATTTTTTCTAACTCAAACAGAACATCGTCTGATTCTTGCTCTCCTTCTTTGCAATAAACAATACAAGTTTCAGCTTTAGGTGTACCAGGATCAGAAACGAAAATTTTTATATTTGTTGGTTCCTCTTGTTTTGAAAGTAATTCAGATAAATACTCCTGAGCTGAATCAGTTATGTTTAAATTTTCCATGAAAATTAAATTTTGCCTTCCAATTCAGGAACCACATCAAAAAGATCGCCAACTAGACCATAATCCGCTACTTGAAAGATTGGAGCATCCTCGTCCTTGTTAATTGCGACAATTACTTTACTATCTTTCATTCCCGCTAAATGTTGAATCGCACCAGAAATTCCTACAGCGATGTATAAATTTGGCGCAACGATTTTACCTGTTTGGCCAACTTGATAATCATTTGGAACAAAACCCGAATCCACGGCAGCTCTAGATGCGCCGATTGCCGCACCTAATTTATCAGCAATACCCTCAAGCAAAGAAAAATTTTCGCCGTTTTGCATTCCTCTTCCTCCTGAAATAATTACATCGGCAGCTGTTAATTCAGGTCTATCAGATTGAGCTAACTCTTCTTTTATAAATTCTGAAATTCCTGAATCATGAACCTCTTCCATGGAGACAATGTCTGCTGAACCAGCTTCTGCAGGAGCGGCATCAAAAGCAGTTGTTCTAACAGTTATAACTTTTTTCTCGTCAGTTGTTTTTACTGTTGCAATACAATTTCCTGCGTAAATCGGGCGTTGAAAAGTATCTGAACTTTCGATAGCACATATATCAGAAATTTGACTGACATCTAAGAGAGCTGCAACTCTCGGCATAAAATTTTTACCACTGGTAGTTGTGGGCGCCAAAATGAAATTATATTCAGCGGCAATTTTTGAAACCAAGGTTGATATGTTTTCGGCTAAGAAATGCTCATATTCTTCTGAATCTATTAGAAGCACTTTTGTAACGCCTTCAATCTTACTTGAAGCTTCGGCTACACTTGCACAATCCTTTCCAGCTACTAGAACATGCACTTCTTCATCAAGTGCTTTAGCAGCAGTAACAGTGTTAAGAGTTACTGGTTTTAATTCATTGTTGTTATGTTCTGAGATTACTAGTGCTGTCATGAAATCACCTTTGCTTCGTTTTTTAGTTTATCAATTAGTTCGTCTACGCTTTCCACTATGACTCCAGCTTCTCTTTCAGGAGGCAAAGACACCTTCAATGTAGATATTCTAGGGGTAATGTCTAGGCCAAAATCTGCAGCTGGCATAATATCAAGAGGTTTAGACTTTGCTTTCATTATGTTGGGTAATGATGCGTACCTTGGCTCATTTAACCTCAAGTCAGTAGTGACGATTGCAGGTAAATTTACCGAAACAGTTTGTAAGCCGCCATCAATTTCTCTGGTCACCACGGCTTTACCATCGGCAATGGATAATTCTGAAGCAAAAGTTGCTTGAGGATAACCTAATAAAGCAGCAAGTTTCTGACCAGTTTGATTATTGTCCCCGTCAATTGCCTGTTTTCCCATAATAATTAAATCTGGATTTTCTTTTTCTACTACTGCTTTTAGGAGCTTTGCGATTCCTAACGGCTCTACCTCCGCATCAGATTCAACTAAAATCGCCCTATCAGCTCCTAAAGCTAAAGAAGTTCTGAGTTGTTCTTGGGAAGCAGAAGATCCAATAGTTACTGAAACTATTTCTTCTGCAGCACCTGATTCTTTTAGTCTTACTGCTTCTTCCACAGCAATCTCACAAAATGGATTTATTGCCATTTTTACGTTATTTAAGTCAACGCCTGATTCATCTGCCATTGGCCTTACTTTCACGTTGTAGTCGACAACTCTCTTAATTGGAATAAGAATCTTCATATTTATAAGTATATTATATTTGAATTATTTCAAAAAAACCCCATTCTAAAAGATATACTGCTTATCGGCAAAGCTTTAGAATATAAAATTATATGGTTTGAGGGTTTAAATGAGTGAAGAAATTGCTGTAGATTCAATGGAGTACGACGTGGTCATCGTCGGAGGAGGTCCGTCTGGCCTATCTACTGCCATTAAATTAAAACAGTTAGCTGCTGAAAATAACTCAGATTTAAGTGTTTGTTTAATTGAGAAAGGATCTGAAATAGGTGCTCACATACTATCTGGAAATTGTTTTGAACCTACTGCGCTCAATGAATTAATTCCTGATTGGAAGAAAAAAGGTGCACCACTTAACACCCCAGCAAAAAAAGATATCGTAAAATTTTTCTTAACAGAGAAATTGTCTCTGGGTATACCATTTGCGTCCTTTTTTGCTCCAAACTTTAACAATCATGGAAATTATGTAATGAGCTTAGCAAATTTCTGCCGCTGGTTAGCTACTCAGGCTGAAAATCTAGGAGTTGAGATATTTCCTGGTTTTACTGCCGCTGAGGTTATTTACGAAAACGATATGGTAAAAGGAATTTTAACCGGAGAAATGGGTCTTACTAAAGAAGGTGAAAAAAAGCCTTCCTACCAACCTCCAATGGAACTAAGAGCAAAATATACAATTTTTGCCGAAGGATGTAGGGGTCATCTTGGAAAGAAATTAATTTCGAAATACGCGTTGGATGCAAACTCCGATCCACAACATTACGGAATAGGGTTTAAAGAAGTTTGGGATGTTCCGAAAGAAGTTCATTCAGAAGGAACAGTTATGCACTCATTTGGCTGGCCAAGTAAGTCAAATGCTGGTTCTTATTGTTATCACGGAGAAAATAACCAAGTGTACTTAGGTATTGTTGTGCCTTTGGATTATTCTAATCCTCACATAAGTCCTTTTGATGAATTTCAACAGTGGAAACATCACAAAGATATAAAAAAACTTTTAGAAAATGGTACTAGAGTTGCTTACGGGGCTAGAGCCTTAACCAAAGGCGGTTACCACTCAAGACCAAAAATGACCTTTCCTGGAGGAATTTTAGTTGGTTGTGATGCCGGCTTGATGGTTTTCACAAAAATTAAAGGAACACATACAGCCATGAAATCGGGAATGCTTGCTGCTGAGAGCGCATTTGAAGCTATTAGCAAAAACAGGATTGGAGAAGATTTAATTGATTTTGAAGAAAAACTTAAATCCTCTTGGATTGAAACTGATTTGTACAAATCTAGAAACATGACTGCCCTTCTACATAAATATGGAACCCTAATTGGCGGTTTAATTATGGGAATAGAACAATTTTTATTTAGAGGTAAGCTACCTTTCACTTGGAGACATAAAACTCCAGACTATGCTTGTATGAAAAAAGCAGCTGAATGTGAAAAGATAGATTACCCTA
This sequence comes from uncultured SAR86 cluster bacterium, assembly GCA_902616715.1. Taxonomy (GTDB): domain Bacteria; phylum Pseudomonadota; class Gammaproteobacteria; order Magnimaribacterales; family AG-339-G14; genus AG-339-G14. The sequence goes on along the minus strand of CACMTR010000001.1, from coordinate 161,779 downwards.
AACCCGATGGAGTAATTAGTTTTGATAAATTATCTTCCGTTTTTCTTTCAAATACTAATCATGAGGAGGATCAACCATGTCATTTAACGCTCAAAGATTCTTCCATACCTATTTCTGTAAATCTTCCTGAATATGACGAACCCGCCCAGAGGTATTGCCCTGCGGGAGTCTACGAAGTAGTGGAAAAAGATGGAGAAAGTAAATTTCAAATAAACGCACAAAACTGCGTTCATTGCAAAACATGTGATATCAAGGATCCCAGCCAAAATATTGTTTGGGTTACTCCTGAGGGGATGGGTGGTCCGAACTACCCCAACATGTAATTTTAAAAAACTACTTAATCGTTTTGATACTTGTAATATCCTTCAACAGGTATCATTAGGTGTGCGTAATCTGTGCCTGGAAACATAACGTAGGGCTCGCCCTTGGTAAAATCAGTTGTAAAATTTTCTATTGTCTTAGGATCTTTAGGCATCAGCATAAGATGAGGACCAGATTCAATCCACTCTCCAGGAGTAGAGTCTTTTTTATTTAATACTCCTGGCACTAAATTATCTTCTCCAACATCTCCGTGAAGCATCCACATAAACGAATCCCGACTTAAGTTTGGTTTTTTTCCCTCGCCGTATGCCATCATCCATTTCATTCCCTCATCGTCATGACAAACCGGCATAGCTTCGTGAGCTGATTTCCAACCCATTTCAGGAAAAGGTCTAGGATTGCCATGTTGGCAAATCCATCCATTAGTACCTACTCGAAGAGTTTCACCGTTTCCTCCGATTACAGTTGCAAAGTCACCTATAAATGATGGTGCTGCAGATGAATAAGTCTTAATTTGCCATTCTGCCGATGTGTGATCATGATTACTCATGCTGTGATGATCGTTACTAAGAATGTTAAAACTTAAGATTAAACTTAAAATAATAAATACTAATTTCATCTTTTCTCCAATTTAAAATTTATTTTATTACCCTTACTCAAAAACTCCAAGACTAAATCTTTTGTTGGAACTTAACAGATATAGTTCCTTTTTTTTGTCATCCATTTCAGCTTCTTCAACTAGCTGGTAATAAACATTTCTAGTCAGCAAGGCTTCAAGATTTTTTCTAATAAGCACATAAGGGGAAGGTTCCTTTTTTTCAGAAATTTCAATTCTCATAGGATGTTGATCACTTAATGGAACAATTTCACCAACATTAGTTTTAAACAAATAAGTCTCAATGCCCTTCACCGTCTCTTTACTATAAGTCGTAATTACAAAAGGTTTGTCTTCTACGTCTAATTTTATTTTTTCATGAGGAGTAACCAAATAATAGAAGCCATCGTCATCATATCGAATAACTGAACTGAATAAGTTAACCATCTTCTCTCTCGAAATAAGAGAATTCATAAAGTACCACTTGCCGTCTCTAGCAATCTTCATATCAACGTTTTCGCACAAAGGAGGGTTCCATTTTTCCACTGGCGGAAGACCTCCATTATTTTTCTGGGCTTCCATAATACTTTGAAAAAGACTAGCAGTTGTAACCATACTCAAGTAATTAATGTTGGTTCATATTCCAATGTGATATCGAATTTTTTAGATATCTCATTCCTTATTTTATTTGATAAATGAATAATATTTTCTGATTTTTGAGAAAAATTGACTAGCACTAAAGAATGTTTTTTTGAAACGCCACAATCTTTTGCTTCGTACCCCTTCATTCCAATTTTTTCTATTAGCCAGGCAGCAGAAACTTTGTATTGGTTTTCATTGACGTAATAAAACTTCAAGTCTGAAAATTTTAATAATAATTTATCTAAAAGAGTTTTTGATATGACTGGATTTTTAAAAAAACTACCAACGTTTGGTTCCTCCTTAGGATTTATCAACCTTTCATTTCTTATTTTTAATATGATTTTTCTCACTTCATCAGCTGAATCAATCTCTATATCCTCAGGAATAGATTCATAAGCTAAATTTGGTTTAAAAGCTTTGCTCAAAGAAAATTTTATTTTTGTTATAAACAAACTAGGAAATTTTTTAAAAATGCTTTCTCTATAACCAAATTTGCATTCTTCAAAATTAAATATTTCTAAATTTCCAGTATCTAGATTCACTGTTTCAACATAATCAATGAAGTTTGAAACTTCGACGCCATATGCCCCAATATTTTGAATTGGACTACCGCCAACGCTGCCAGGAATTCCAGATAAATTTTCAAAACCATATAGCTTCTTTTGAAGACAATCTTTTACTAAATCGTCCCAATTTTCTCCTGAGGCTGATTCCACAGAATTATTATTATAGGTTACCCCAAGAAGTTTATTTTTAATGACTAGGCCTTCTAGGTCATTAAGAATAACGACGTTGGTACCCTCGCCTAAAATCCAATATTTAGTTTTTGACTCTCTAATTTTTTTAGATAATTGGAATAAATCCTCATAGCACGTTATTTCTATAAAACTTTTGCAGGAATAATCAAATTTCAAAGAATTTAAATTTTTTAAACTTTTATTAGTCATTTCCAATTAGTTTATTGGCTAATTCTAAATCCTCGTGTGTATCAACTCCTAAATGTATTTTTGCTACTGATTTAATCATGTGAATTAAAATATTATTATCCATAGCTCGCATTTGTTCTAATTTAAGTGCAATTTCATTTTCCGATTTAGGTAAATTTATTATTTTTTTTAAAGTACTAAACTTGAAACCATAAACTCCTAGATGCATATAAGCTTTTTTATCGATGTTAGTTTCTTTCCTATAAAAATCTTGAGCAACAGAGTCTACTACTGAGACCTTCACTACATTGGGGTTTTTAAGATCAGATTTATCTTTAAGTTCGGTAAACATTGAGACCATTTCAATATTTTTTTCTTGAAGCAACTCAAAAATATTATTGATATCATTTGGATCTGAAAAAGGCTCGTCTCCTTGTAAATTGATCACAATATCTTCGCCTGCTAAACCCATTTTTTCTGCTGCTTCAAAGATCCTTTCAGTTCCATTTGAGTGGTTGGGATTAGTCATTTCAACATTGCCACCAAAATTTTTAACTTCTTTAAATATGGATTGAGAATCTGTAGCTATTGTTACTTTATCTGCAACTGATTTAGATGCAGCATCATAGACCATCTCAATCATTGTTTTACTACCAATTAATTTTAGGGGTTTTTCAGGTAATCTTTCGGATTGTAGGCGAGAAGGTATTAAAATTATTTTATTCAAGATCTTAATTTTTCAATGATTTTCCCTTCCAAACTTTCAGGTATCTGAGCCTCAATTTTCAAATACCAAAAATTGTCACTTAAGTAATCGCATTTTACGGCATCTTTTTCAGTCATGATTACAGGTAAATTAGTTAATTGTTCAAAATCATTTTTTGAAAAATTGTAATGGTCAGGATAAATGTGTTCGACAACTTCAAAGCCCAAGCTTCTCAAAGACGAGAAAAAATTGTTTGGATTAGATATTCCTGCTACCGCATGAACCATCTTCTGATATGGCCAATCATGAATTTCGTAGGTTTTTTTTGTACAAATATTTATCCATGAAATTGGTTTATATGTCATTAAAAACTCATTTTGCTTTCTTTCAGATTCATTATTGCAAAATGAATTTGTATTCACTATGAAATCTACTTCATTAAGCCTTTTGATTGGCTCTCTGAGAGGGCCTGCTGGTAACATTAATTTATTACCAAATTTTTTTATCCCATCAACCATAGCGATTTCAATATCTCTTCCTAGAGCATAATGTTGAAGACCATCATCTGTAATCAAAACATCGCAGTCATAATTGTCCAATAAATATTTTGATGAATCGACTCTTTTAGGACCGACCACTAAAGGACATTGTGTAGAATTAGATATGATCTTAGCTTCGTCTCCGGAATCATATACTTGAGTGTCTGAATCTACAGAAAGTGGAAATTTTTTTGATACGCTCTTATAACCTCTGGAAATTATTCCGGGCTTGTATCCATTTTTCTTTAAGATATTTGCCAACCAAATCACAAAAGGAGTTTTGCCATTTCCTCCAACTGTTATATTTCCAACCACTATCGTTTTAACAGAGGCTTTCCATGACGATTTTGATAATTTTTGCCTTCTGTAGTTTGAAATTAAACGAAAAATAATTGATAACGGATAAAATAATTTAATCCAAACTTTATTTTTATACCAAGCATTTTCTATGTAACCGTTATGCAATGATTCTTCAATTTTAATTTCTGGAACGAAGATAGGTTTTTTCTCCTCGATTTGTGGCTCTATGTCAGCAAATTGATTTTTATACAAATCAAAATAATCTCCCTTCTTTTCAATGAGGTCTTCATGTGAACCTCTTTCCGAAATTCTTCCATTACTTAAAACAATAATTTCATCAGCATTTTCTACTGTTGATAATCTATGGGCTATAACAAGAGTAGTCTTTCCTTCTTTCAGATTTTCTACAGCTTCTTGAACTAAGGTCTCTGATTCCGAATCTAAGGCAGAAGTAGCTTCGTCTAAAATCAGAATAGAGCAATCCTTTAAAAGAGCTCTTGCGATAGCTATTCTTTGCTTTTGACCTCCAGAGAGCAAAGTTCCGTCATCTCCAATTTTTGTTTCATAACCGTGTGGAAGTTTAGAAATAAATTCATCTGCACAAGCTTTTTTTGCTGCATCAATGACTTGATCCTCGGTAGCTTCTGGATTGGCGAATCTTATATTATTTAAAATTGAATCATTAAATAGAATAGTATTTTGACTAACAAAAGATATTTCTGATCTCAACGATTTGAGGCTAAATTCATTTATATTTTCGCCATCTACCTTAATTGCTCCGTCTTTAATTTCATAAAATCTAGGTATTAAGTTGACTAAAGTAGATTTACCAGCTCCCGAAGAGCCAACAATTGCTAAAGTTGAACCTTTGGATACAGAAAAACTTATGTTCTTCAAAGAATCAAAGTCCATTCCATCGTAACGAAAATTTACGTCAGAAAACTCAATTTCTCCTTTAGTATTATTTAATTCCTTTTCTCCATGGTCTTCTTCATCCTTTTCATCAATTTGATTGAATATTACTTCCGCCGCAGCCAGACCTCTTTGAATCATCGAGTTAGTAATAGAAAGTTGTCTTATTGGTTTAGCTAGCATTGCGGCAGCTCCAAAAAATGCAATAAAAGTTCCTGAAGACATCTTCGTAATTACTGATGCGTCTATCGCGAACCAAGTAATAGTTGCCAGTGCAATAGATAAAATAATTTGTATTAAAGGAGAGGCAATTGCATTGGTAGACTCTAATTTTAGACTTTGGATTCTATTATGGTCGCTTGCTTCGACAAGTTTTTCATATTCGGACTCTTGCCTTCCAAAAAGTTTCACTTCTTTATTTGCATTGATAGATTCCGAACTTAAATGAGTTACATCTCCCATAGCATTTTGAATTCTAGTGCTCACTCGCCTCAGTCTTTTTCCTGCAAGAAAAACTATTCCAGCAATAAATGGGCTAGTGAAGACGAGAACTAATGTTAGTTGCCAGTTTAAATAAACAAGATACCCGATGAGACCAATAACAATTAAACCTTCCCTTAAAATAATTTTTATTGCTTCTGTTCCGGCCTCGCTTACTTGAGAAACATTAAAAGTAATTCTTGATAGAAGATGCCCACTGGTATTTGAATCAAAAAATTTTGAGGGTAAATTAACTATTGTGACAAATAGATCTGATCTAAGATCATGAACAAGTTTAGTGGCCACATAAGCCATGAAATAAGAACCTAAGTAAAAACCTATTCCTCTCACTAAAGCCAATACAACAAGGGCTGTAGGAAGATAGAAGTATTGGTCTGCAACTGGATTAGACACAAAATCTACAATTTGTCTAAACCATTCCGCTATTGCAACCTGAGAACCTGCAAAGATTATGAAACCAAAAAAACTTAATAGAAAAAAACCGTAACTTGGAACAACATAACCAATAAGCCTAGAATAATTTGATTGTTTCTTTGCCATTATTACTATTTAAGTTCAATGGCGTTAATTTCAACGCTATCGAAATTATTTTTATTAAGAACATCCATGACTGTGACTAAATGTTGATATTTTGTGTCCGAATCAGCCGATATAACAGCTTTTTTATTTTCAGGATAATTGTTGATTATGAAATCGTTTAAGGATGTATATGAAAATTCACTCAAACGTTTGCCGTTAAGAATAATTTCTTCAGCTGAATTGATTTCAATTATCAAATTTTCATTTGCAAGCTCATTAAGTTGATTGGAATTTACTTTAGGTAAACTCAATTCCATAGTAGTTAATTTGTCAAATTGGCTATTAAGCACAAAGAAAATTAATAGTAAGAAAACTATGTCTATTAAAGGAGTCACCTCTAAAGACAATTCAGTATTTTTTTTTCTTAAGAATTTCATTTATTTTGATAAATAATCAATCAGTTTGTTTGATTCTTCTTCCAGCTCAAGGGAGTAATTCTCGATCGTACGCGAGAAGTGTCGATAGAAAATTAAAGTTGGAATAGCCACAAATAAACCTGCAGCGGTGGTAACTAGAGCTTCAGCAATACCGCCAGCTAAAGGACTTACTGATCCCAAATTAGACTCCAATAAGTTGCTAAATATATTTATCATACCCATGACTGTTCCTAGTAGGCCAAGGATAGGTGACACTGTAGCTATAGTCCCTAACAAAGATAAATACTGTTCTAAGCGATTAACTTCAAACCTTCCTACCTCTTCAGCTTTAAGCCTTAAACTAGCCTTGTCTTTATTTTTTTCTCTAATCAAATGAGCAAAAATATTTCCTAAAACTGAATCATTCGACATTTTCTTTATTTTTTTTTCTGATAAAGAGTCATCTGAAACCAGAGAAATCAAATTTTCAGTCAGATTTCTTGGAATTATTATGTCTCTAGCTAGATTCCAAAGTTTTTCTAAAACAATAGCAAGAGAAATAATGGAAAGTAATATGATCGGCCAAATAATTATTCCACCAGATAAAATAATATAACTCATAAGAGCTTATATTATGCCTGAATCCATAATTAAGGTTTGATCTGAGATTTCTTTGAAATTCATGTCGTGCGTTGCAATTATCAAACTTGATTTTACGTCGCTTACATAATTTTTTAGCGACTCGATTACTTCCAAAGCTGTTTGGGAATCCAAATCACCGGTAGGTTCGTCCAAGATTACTAAACTTGGAGAATGAACCATAGACCTTGCAATAGCCACGCGCTGTTTTTCACCGCCAGACATTTCACTTGGTTTGTGAGTAAATCGATGACTAAGACCTAAAATATTAAGTATTTCTTTGGATTTTTCTAAAACCTCTTTCTTTTCAAGATTATTCATCAATAAAGGCAAAGAAACATTTTCGATAGCCGTTAATTCATTTAAAAGATAGTGAAATTGATATACAAAACCCATGTCACTTCTTCTTAATTTAGTTAGTTCATTAGAGTTAAGGTCATCGTAACTTTTGTCTTTATAAAAAATTGTCCCAGAAGTTTTTTGCTCTAGACCCGCCAGTAAATGCAATAAAGTTGATTTTCCTGATCCAGATCTGCCAGTTAAAACAGTGATTTCACCTTCATATATATCAATATTTACTTCTTTGACTGCATGTACAGGAATAGTTGTTGCGTCAAACGTTTTTGTTAATTGATTTGCTTTTAAAATACTATTCATTTCTCAAAACCTTTGATGGATAAATTCTAGAAGCTAATCTTGCAGGATAAAAACAGACAGAAATGGTCATTGTCAAAGCAGCTAACATAATTAAGGCGATCCAATTCCATCTTAAATCGGTAGGAAAATAATTTATAAAATAAGAATCACGCATTAAAAAGCTTAATAAAACTTCCATATATTCGGTTGATAAAAAAAATGTGATCAGGAGCCCAAAGAAAAGCCCAATCAAAGTGCCTACCAAAGATATGATGGAGCCTAAATACAAAAAAATCTTTTGGATTTCAAAATTAGACATTCCCATTGTTTTTAAAATTGCCAGCTGAGATCTTTTGTCATTAATCATCATCATTAACATTGAAATAATATTAAACGCTGCCACAACTATTATTAAAAAAAGTAATAATCCAACCAAAACCCTTTCTTGCATGATTGCTTCGAAAAGAGAGCCATACGAATTTGTCCAATCTTTAGAGGTTAATAATTGATTTGTTTTTGTTTCTGCATCTGTCAGAGCCGTTAAAGATAAAGTGCCGGCTTTGAATAAATCATCAAATTTTAATCTAAGTCCATGCACCTTATTATCTAACGACATAAGTTTTGAAGCATCACTAATATTTATGAATGCGTTGGTTTGATCTAATTCTGGTGAACCTACCCTAAATATTCCCGAGACTGTGAAGGTCTTAATTTTAGGAAAGTACCCTGCAAATGATGCATTTGTATCCGGGATCATTAAAGCAATTTCATCACCAATACCGGCATTAAGCTTTCTACTTTGAGATAACCCTATGACAATATTAAAAGAGTTTGCTTCAAGAGAATCCAAAGAACCTTGCAACATAAAATCATTCACTACAGAAACAGACTTTTCAAAGTCGGGGTTAATTCCGAAAATTTTTGTGCCTAGTACTTCTCCCTTATGACTCAATAAAGATTGGCTTTCAACAAAGGGTGCCAACCCAATTATTTCATCGTTCTTTTTTAATTCTGCATAAATTAATTCCCAATTATCAATTGGTCTAATGCCTTCTATTGATGCGTGGGGGATTGTATCTAGTATTCTTTCTCTAAGCTCTCTTTCGAATCCATTCATTACCGAAGTTACAACTATAAGTACTGCAACACCTAAGGCTATGCAAGTAAATGAAAGTCCTGTTACGAAAGAAAGAAAGCCCTTTTTTCGAGCTTTCAAAAATCTAATGGCTATTAAAAAAGATAGATCTTTTAATATCATTAGACATTGTTTAAATCGATTACTTCAGAGTTTGTTCTTTAGTAGATTCAAATTGCTTCCCGGAATACGGAGGCATCATCGGCCCTAATAAGTCAGCAGAAAACTGTCTGTAAATAGCCTTAGCATGACTAAATGCTTTAAACCCATCAAACCCATGATAATTTCCTATGCCACTCGGTCCAACTCCTCCAAAAGGCAAGTCTTCTTGTCCAATGTGCCAAATCACGTCATTGATAGTTACTCCTCCTGAAATGGTGTTATTTAAAACTTTATCTTCTCGTTCTTTATTTTTTCCAAAATAATAAAGTCCTAATGGACGATCCTTAGAGTTTACGTAATCAATTGTCTCCTGAAAGTTTTCATATTCTTTCACAGGAAGAACTGGACCAAATATTTCTTCTTTCATTATTTGCATATCATCCGTTGGATTCATTATTAAGGTTGGAGGTATTTTATGAACTTCTTGCTGAGAAAAATCTTCATTTGCAGGATTAATTACTTTAACCTCAGCACCTTTTTCTTTGGCATCCTCAATTAGATCGTTAAGTCTGTCGTAGTGTTTTTCATTGATTACAGAAGTGTAATCTGGATTATATTTCAAAGATTCATAAGACTTTTCTATAGCCTCTTTAGATTTCTCATAAAACTCTTCAGATTTTCCCTTTGGAACCATTACATAATCAGGTGCTAAACAAATTTGGCCAGCATTCATTGTTTTGCCTCTCATAATTCTGGTAGTAGCAGATTTCATGTCGGCATCGTCATCAACTATTACTGGTGACTTTCCACCTAATTCTAAAGTAACAGGAACTAAATTTTCCGCGGCAGACTTCATGACTAATTTTCCAGTATTTGTACTACCGGTAAATAATAAATGATCAAAAGGTAGAGCACTAAAAGCAGCTCCAACATCTGGTCCGCCAGTGAAAACTGCAGCTTCGGCAGAATCAAAATACTCTTGAAACATTTTTTTAGTCAATTCAGATGTCTCAGGAGTAAATTCTGAGGGTTTAATCATGACTCGGTTTCCTGCAGCAAAAATTGTACCTAAAGGAGCTAAAACTAAATTAATAGGAAAATTCCAAGGGCTGATAACGCCAACTGTACCGAGAGGTTGATACTTAATTTTTGACTTAGCTCCTAGCAAACTCATTAACGTTCTAACAACAAAAGGTTGAGAGGCATTGCTGTTTCGTTTCTCATCTTTCATCCAATTTTTTACATTTTCTTTTGCATAATTCAAAGAACCAATTGTGCTCATAATCTCTGACATAAAGCCTGCTCTAGGATCTCTACTTCCAAAATCTGCAGTAATCGCTTCAAGTATTTCTACATGGTATTTCTTCAACATATCAACCGATCTTGAAAGTCTATCTTGTCTAAGCTCTAAACTTGGGATGCCCTCATCGATGTATAATTTTTTTTGGAGCTTTAAGATATTCTCCATTTCCTGAATTGTTTCGTTTGTCATAGTTTTACTCCTAATTGATCAAGATCTCATTTTTTTATCTTTTTCGTTACTTTTTTTAATAGTTTCTCTGATGTTTGTCCAGTCTTCATCTTTTAATTTTCCAAGGCTAGAAAAAGTTCCACCGGCAGATAGATATGCACCGCCGTCTATGGCAATAGTTTGACCAGTAAGATAATCACAACCATCAGCCATTAGAAAAGTAGCTAAATTGCCAAGTTCACTCATTTCTCCAACTCGGCCCATTGGGTTTGATGACATTGAGCTTTGATCCATTGCGCCTTCAGTTGCTTCAGTATCGGGACTCAATCTTGACCATGCTCCTTCTGTTGGAAAAGGTCCAGGAGCAATACAATTTAGTCTTATGTTATGAGGACCCCACTCTACAGCAAGAGATTTAGTCATAGCATTTATTCCGGATTTAGACATGGCTGAAGGAACCACAAAGGGCGATCCAGTCCAAACCCACGTAGTAGTGATCGAAAGAATCGTACCAGGCTGTTTGAGTTCTATCCATTTTTTACCAACAGTATTGGTCATGTTAAAAGTGCCATGAAAAACAATAGAAGCAATAGCGTTAAATCCATTTGGAGATAAGTCATTGGTTCTACTGATAAAATTACCTGCAGCATTGTTTACCAAACCATCTAGAGGCCCTTCATCAAAAACATTGTTGATGGTTTCTTCAATAGCCAGAGAATCTCTTATGTCCAAACTATGAGCTGTTATTTTCCCTTTGGTTTCATCATTAAGTTCTTTTGCAGTTTTTTGAAGGACTTCATCTCTTCGGCCACAAATTATGACTTCAGCTCCATATGTTAAAAAGTGCCTGGACATCTCTTTTCCTAAGCCGCTGCCGCCTCCGGTGACTAAAATCCTCTTTCCCTCTAATAAATTTTTATCAAACATTAAATCTTCTCCACAGTGAAATATCTTTTCTGATTAGAAAGTATAAATATTATTAATAAGATTGCTAGAGAAGATAATAGTATGTATGGAATTTCTGGAGATAAAATATATAGGGGCATTATGACGACTGGGACCAGAATGTGACCAATTGGAAATACCATATTGAGTAGTCCATTGGCTGCGCCTTGTTCGTCTTTTGAAACAGACAGTGACAACATCGTTATGTTTCCCGCCCTAGCTAAGCCCATACCTAAGCCCTTTAACATCAACCCCAGATATAGCCCCGGTATTGAAGAAGCTTGCGACAGAGATAAAAAGCCCAAAAAAACTATTAGCAAGCCCCATTTGATTAGACTTATTGATTTAATTTTGTAGTTTTGGACTATTACCAATTGCGAAAACATTGAGGCCAAGGCAACAATAGAAAATCCAATCGCGACAGTTGAATAGACTTCTGATTGATTAGCAAGAATAACGTCTTTGACAAAAATTGAGCTAGTTAATACCAACCCTGCATTTGAAAGACCCATAAAAGAGGCAATAACTAACGATGGCCAAACTCTTGAATCAAACATACTTATTTTTCTTGGCATTTCTAATTTTTCCTCATTAAATTGGTGATCGGATTCACCCATTTGAAAAAAATTATAGAATCCTAAAGAAATACCTAGCAGAGCGATAAATAAAAAAGGAATAAAAAGGTTGTTATTAAAAATCGATAAAAGGACTCCTATCAAAATAGGACCAGTAACCACTCCCATTTGCCATCCCGCATCAAATCTAGCAAATCCAGCTGCTCTAGTTTCGGGAGACGTTAGATCGGCAATTCTCCCTCCGGCTGCAGGTCTAACTGCGCTGCCTAATAATCCATTAATCAATCTGGTAATAATTAAGAGAGGAAGAATTAAAACAAAAGGGATTAAGTTATAACTCGCAGCTGAAATAATTGCAGCGAACAAAATCATTGACAAAGAAAACCCAAAAATTCCAATTAAAAAAATCCACTTTCGTCCAAACCTATCGCTTAATCTTCCCCAAAATGGACTAAAAATCATCCATGCTATTGCCGAGATAGAAAATATTATTCCAACTTCAAATTCATTAAACCCAAGGGATCTTACTTCTGCCGGAATTAAAATGAAAATTGTCGACTGTCCGGCACCAATGCAAGCGATGGCTGCAGCCAAATACCAGATGGACCAATCTGGTTTTTGAGCTACGTTAGTCATAAGCCAGAATTAGGATGAATAATTCATTCGTTGATGGATTAAAGACTAGAAATTCATAAAATTCATTTAAGGCATGAGACCACTCATGATCGAATTCTTCTTTCTTAGAGGTTTTTCGTATTTTATTTTGTTTTAAAAAAAAAGTTATCGAATCTTCGTTAAGGATAATGTTTAGAAAAGACTCTAACTTTTCTAAAATTGAAGAAGAAATTTTTGGAGTCTGCTTTCTTTCAGAAATCACAATTTCCACCACGAATGATAAGAAATCTGAAGAATCAATCTTTACGTATGATTTATTATTTAATTTTTTTGTTAAAAATGGGCCATGAAATCCCTGAGCTCTAGCGAACATAAAATCGGTCAATTGAAAATTTACAAATTCTTCCTTCAAATAACTATCAATTAAAAACTCATAGTTATGTTTTGTTAATTTATCTGAGAATTTAGTTCTAATAATCAATGCTTGTCCGTGATCATGGAGCCTCAAAAACTCCATTCCCATCAGCGAATATTTATTTTTGATAGGGTATTTTAGAACTTCTTTCTTATCATCCATGCAAAGGTTTGATGCCAACTTTTTCTCTGACTTCTTTTATTTTATTTTCAGCTTGAATAATCGCTTGTTTTTCTCCTGCTAAAAGAATCTCCTCAATAGTATCTGGTTTGCTTACTAATTCTTCATACTTTTCTCTAAGAGGAATAAGTTCTTCATTAATAATTTCGAAAAGCATTTTTTTTAATTCTCCCCAACCAGCTCCTTCTTTAAATAACTCTTCAACTTCCTTGAGTTTATCTTGAGTTAAGAAGGCACTGAAGTATTCAAAAAGAATAGAGTCTTTTGTATTTTTTGAGTCTCCTGGCATTAAAGAGTCAGTTACAATTTGATTGATAGATTTTTGCAAATTTTTTTCTGAAGAGAAAAGCTCTATAAAATTTTTGTAAGATTTGCTCATCTTTCTACCGTCCAATCCAGGAAGCAAAGGTGTATCAGTAGAAATTATTGGCTCGGGAAGGTCAAACGTTTCACCATAGGAATTATTAAATCTACCCGCAATGTCACGAGTCATTTCAATGTGTTGCTTTTGATCACTACCTACAGGCACAAAATTTGCATCGAATAATAAAATATCTGCAGCCATTAAGATTGGATAGTTAAACAATCCTGCATTAATTCCACTATCTGGATCAGTTTTATCGTTTAAATCCACTGCCGCCTTATAAGCATGTGCCCGATTAAGGATCCCTTTAGGGGTCACTGAAGTGAGTATCCAGTTCAATTCAAGAATCTGGGGGATACTTGATTGCCTGTAAAAAATTACTTTTTTAAAATCTATTCCGCATGCGATCCATGCCGCAGCAATTTCAATAGAAGATTTAAAAGTTAGCTCTGGATCTTGATTCTTAATCAAAGAATGATAGTCAGCAAGAAATAAAAAGTTTTTTTTAAAATCCTTAGATTTTGCAATTGAGGGTTTTATTGCGCCAACATAGTTTCCTAAATGAGGGGTTCCGCTTGTGGTGATACCTGTTAGAAGAGTTGACATATAGTAAGTATAAAAAAAAACACCACTTAAGTGGTGCTCTTTTTAGCGAAGTTGAAGGGGCCTAGCGGGCTTCCTAGTGTTGGACTTTACCCCGTGTCCTACATGTGGTGAAATTTCTTTCAGCTTTTCACCCTTCTCCTTCTTTCTACTGTCTTCTTTTTTACCGTCTCGAGTTGTTAAAACGTCCCTCAGTAGATAAATATATATTAGCTTAATTTTATAATGGTGCAATAGCTAAAATGCAGTTTTTTAGATTAAGTTTGCATAAAAAAAAATTTTTTGATTTGAAAAAATTATTAAAAACTTTTTTTTTGGCGGAGGGGGTGGGATTCGAACCCACGAAGCCATCTCTGACTTGCCGGTTTTCAAGACCGGTGCATTCAACCAAGCTCTGCCACCCCTCCAAAATTGTTTATTTAAAAGGATTTTTACTAAAAAGAACTTATTTAGGTTTTGCTTCGTTAACTTTTAACTGTCTTCCTTCAACTTCAGCTTCATTAAGAGCCTCAATAGCTTCTTCGCCACCTGATTCTAGTTCTACAAATCCAAAACCTCTGGATCTATCAGTATTTCTATCCTTAATAACTTTTGCCGAAACAACAGCATAGTCCGAAAAAAGCTCTTCAAGCTCTTGATCGCCTATACTCCAAGGAAGGTTACCTACATATAATTTCATAAATATTTACCTATTTGTTTTAAAGTGTGTATTGAATAGTAATTTCAGAAAAAAGAAACTCTTTTTTTTCATTTAAGCTTTATTTATTTTTATGTAAATGCTTTGTCTAAATAGTCTTGCATAACTTCTTTGAATTCTTGTCTTTGATATAGTTTCATTAAATGTTCAAAAACATAAGGAAATTCTTCTTCGAAATTTTTTGAAATTATTTCGTAACCTTGATTATTAATAATTTCCTTACTATCTCTTTCTCTCAAAAATTGAGCAAAATCACAGACGAAAGATATATCTGCAATCGAAAGTTCATTACCTACAATATATGACTGATTTGCCAGAGCTTTTTCAATTCCATCCAAATAAAATAAATAAGCTGATGTCATTCGCTTATATAAATAATCATTAAGCTCGGTAAGTTCTAAAACATAAACTTGAAACTCCCTAGCAAAAACTAAATTAGCATCCAAGAAACTATCGATTCTAGATTGTGTTAATTTGTTAGTACCGCCATAAAGTTTATGATTATTAGAAGCTCTAGCCACTGCCCGCATAATACTATTTGATTCAAAAATTCCTACTGACCCATCAGAATTAAAGCCTGCGGGAACTGTTCCAAAAGGATGTTTATCTAAAAATTCGTCAGTTTTGAATAAATCTCCCTTAAAACCTCTTTTGCTTTGACGTTTATATTTTCTTAATTCTTCAGAATCAATTTCTTCTAATTTTTTTGCATCAAAATCCCAAAGCCACTCAGGTAGATTTCTTGGCTTATCGCCAATGACTTTTATTTCTACTTTTGCTAATTTAGCTGTAATCAAAGACTTCCAAACTCTTGGATTAGGCAAGTAAGAAAAAATTCTTATGTCTTCTGTCATTACTTAATAATTTTAATCGCACAAATTTTGTTTCCAGACGGATCTTTTAAATATGCCAAATACATTTTCATATTTTCAAATTCTCTTATGCCTGGATTCTCCTCAATAGAAATACCGCCATGTTCTAGTCCAACTGCGTGCCATTTGTTTCCAGTTTCTTCGTCAGGAACATTAAAAGCCACTGTGTTTCCATTTCCAGGATGAGCTTCATTTCCATCAATTGGCTCAGTAATACAAAAAGTATTTTTTATCCAAAAAATAAAAATATCTTGTTTGACCAGTAAGGTTTGGCATAAAAACTCCTTCTTTGGCACCTAAAACACCTAGTACGTTGTCGTAAAATATTTTTGATTTTTCAATATCATTTGATCCAATCATTATGTGGCTAAACATATCTTTTCTCCCTTTTTTTAATTTCTATAGTCATTCAATTTTCAAAAAAAATAAGTAAAGAACTAGGAGGTAAAGTTTACTTTTTAAAAAAGTAAATCAATTGTCTTTTATTGATTACTTAAATTTTTTATTCTCAAAATAGTCTTCAATGGAACTCAGAGAATTTTTAATTAATAACTTTAGAAACTTATTAAATTTATCTGAAATATTTTCCTTGATTTCATAGGTAATACTATAAACATCATGTTTCTTCGCAAAATTTAAGATATATTCATCACTAGTTTTAAGCTCATCTACAAGTCCTACTTCTAACGCTTCAATACCTTCCCAAACTTCCCCAGTAGCGATTTTTGAAATATCTAATTCCGGCCTAAATTTGCTGACGTGATTTTTAAATAAGGTGTGAATATCTTCTAAGTCTTCTTTAAATTTTGTCCTACCTTCCTCTGTTGTTTCGCCGAAAGTAGTAATGGTCCTTTTAAATTCTCCGGCGGTATGAAGTTCGTAATCTATATCATTTTTTTTCAAAACCTTATGAAAATTAGGAATGGCTGCGACCACTCCTATAGAACCGATTACTGCAAAAGGTGCTGAAATAATTTTATCGGCAACACAAGCCATCATATATCCACCTGAAGCTGCTACCTTATCAACGCAAGCCGTAAGCTTAATATTAGCATCTCTAATTCTTTGTAATTGGGCAGCGCATAATCCATAACCAATAACTGTCCCACCTCTACTTTCTAATCTTAGAATTATTTCTTCACATTTAGTTTCGCTATTTAAAATCGCATTAATTTCTTCTCTTAGACTTTCTACACTTGAAGCTTCAATATCTCCTTCAAAATTTAAAACATAAACAGGTTTTTTCTTTCCTTTAGACCCCCCTTTTAAAGTGGCCTTGAGTTGTTTTTTTTCTGCTTTAATAAATTTTTTAGTTTCATCTTTATTCAGATTTAATACCTTTAAAGAATTCGCCATCGATTTATATTGATTAGACAGGTTTTTGATCTTTAACTCTCCAAGACTTTCTTCTTTAGTCTTACGTGATAAAGAAATCAAAAAAATTGGGACAAAAATAAGAACAGCTATTGTCAAAGCCTTTAATACAAATAATAAAAATTCAATGAATATTTCCATAGAGCTTCTCTAAATTGAAATGGGATTCTATCAGCATAATTTGAAAGCTTACAGAACTTCTTGGCCGTCCATGTAAGGCCTCAAAACTTTAGGAATTTGAACTGAGCCAGATTTTTCTTGAAAATTCTCTAAGATTGCTGCCATGGTTCTACCAACAGCTAAACCTGATCCATTTAGAGTATGACAAAGGACCTTAGAACCTTTCTCTTCAGTTCTTATTTTTAGTCTTCGAGTTTGGAAGTCCTTGTAGTTACTGCACGAAGAGATTTCTCGGTATTTTTTCTGACTTGGTAGCCAAACTTCTAGATCATAAGTTATAGACGAACCAAAACCTATATCTCCAGAACATAATTTTACTTTTCTATATGGAAGTTCTAGTAACTCCAATATTTTTTCTGCATCTGCAGTAAGTTGTTCCAACTCATGGCTAGATTTATCTGGGTGCGTAATTTTAACGAGCTCTACTTTTTCAAACTGGTGTTGTCTAATGATTCCTTTTGTATCTAACCCATAGCTTCCTGCTTCCGATCTAAAACATGGTGTGTGAGATACATAAGACAACGTGAGATCTTTAGAGTTTAAAATTTCGTCTCTGTGATAATTTGTGACGGGTACTTCTGCCGTGGGAATTAAATACATCTCGTTTTCATCATCATTGATTTGAAATTGATCCTCTTTGAATTTAGGTAATTGACCCGTTCCTAATAAAGAATCTTTATTGACAATGTAAGGGACGTATATTTCTTGATAGCCGTGTTCATTAGTATGAGTATTCAACATGAATTGAATTAAAGCTCTACTTAATTTTGCAACTGAATTTTTAAAAATAACAAATCTTGATTTTGAGATTTTTGTAGCAGCTTCAAAATCCATACCATCCGCCAAGATGCCTAATTCTTGATGATCTCTTGGAGTAAAATCAAATGAAGAAATCATTCCAGCTTCTTTTAGAACCTCATTATCTTCTGCTGACTTACCAAGAGGCACAGACGGATCTAAAAGATTTGGAATATTCAACAAAAAATCTTCATACTCAATCTTATTGGTCTGGAATTTATTCTTGGCATCTTTGAGTTCACTTGAAATTTTAGTCGCCTTGGACTTTAAATCTTCGATATTCTCTTTATTCTTTTGAGCCAAACCTATTTCTTTGGCAATTTTGTTTTGTTTTGCTTGGGAGTTTTCCATTTTAACTTGAAAAACTTTTCGATTTTCTTCCAAAGTTTGCCATTGCGAAATGTTTAAATCATAACCTCTCAAAGCAAGATTAGCTTTTACTTCTTCGGGATTGTTTCTTAAGAGATCTAGGTCAATCATTTCTATCAAATATTAATAAATCGGTTACCTGTTGATTATAACTAAAAGCAGAATCATTAATCTTTTGCATAATTGAAAGATTTTCAAAATTTATTTTAGATTCATTGAAATTTGGGCTATAGAAAGACAGAGACTTTAGTATTTCGTCAAAAAAAACTAATTCTAATTTGTTGTTTTTATTTATGAGCAAACATTTTTCATTGCTACATGTATCTATTTGAAAAGATTTACAAACTCGCTCGCTAGAGAGCAATAAAATTGCTGCTGGTATTTGATCAATCATTTGATTTCGATCGTATCGAACTGTTTGATCTAAATCAAAGTCGGTTTGAAAAATGTAATCTTTGTTAATTAAGATCTCAGAGTTCATGGGAGACTTTAATGTAATTTTTAAATAATTAGGTCTCTGTAAAAGAATACTTCCTTCAATCGGAGCTTTGTCATTGTTTACAAAAGATTGAATAAAATCTGAAGATAGAGAAAACTTTGAATCAAAAAATTTGTTTAAAGATTCTGATCCAAGATCACATTTTGCGTAAGCTAAATTAGAGAGTAAGTAGAAAAAAAATATATGAAATTTATTCTGCATTGTTAGGAGCTAGCACCTCTCTATTCCCATTAGAATTCATTTCACTTACTAGCCCAGCTACTTCCATGGCCTCTATTAATCTTGCTGCTCTGTTGTAACCGATTCTAAACTTTCTTTGTACAGCTGAGATCGACGCTCTTCTTGTTTCGACTACAAATGCTACTGCTTGATCATAAAATTCATCTTTTTCAGAATCGCTATTTCCCTCTGAATCTTCTCCTGTTTCTGGTGCTTTAGTAACTGCATCAAGATATTTTACAGTTTCCTTATCTTTCCAGTCTTTCACAACTCGAATAATTTCTTCTTCTCCAACGTAGGCACCGTGCACTCTTAAAGGAACAGAGGTACCTGAGCCAACATATAGCATGTCTCCTCGACCTAATAATTGTTCGGCCCCAACTTGATCTAAAACCACTCTTGAATCCATTGACGAAGCGACATTAAAAGCCATCCTTGCAGAAATATTAGCTTTAATTAATCCGGTGATTACATCGACTGAAGGCCTTTGAGTTGCCAGTAACATATGAATTCCAGCAGCTCTGGCTTTTTGAGCCAACCTAGCAATTAATTGTTCTACTTTTTTTCCAACTACCATCATTAAATCTGCCAATTCGTCAACAGCTATCACGATCAAAGGTAATTCTTCTAAATTTGGAATATCGTCTTCGGTAATTCCTTTTTCTTCATCAATTTTAAAAGTGGGGTCTTTTATTGGCTTACCTGATTCATTTGCTTTTTTTACTTTGGAATTGAAACCATTTAAATTTCTTACTGACAACGCTGCCATCAATTTATATCGCCTCTCCATTTCATTGACACACCATCTCAATCCAAAGGCAGCTTGACCCATGTCGGTTATAACTGGACAAAGTAAGTGAGGTAAATCTTCGTAAACTGATAATTCCAACATTTTTGGATCAATCAAAACTAATCGAACTTCTTGCGGCGTAGCTTTATAGAGAATGCTCATTAGCATTGAGTTTAGGGCAACCGACTTACCGGAGCCGGTTGTACCAGCAATCAATAAATGAGGCAAAGAGGCTAGGTCTTCTAGGACTGGCTTGCCCTCGATATCTTTTCCATAGGCTAAGGTCAAAGGACTTTTTGTTTCCTCAAATAATTTAGAGGCAATCACTTCACCTAATAGAACATCCTCCCTATCAGCATTAGGAACCTCTATGCCGATCGTCTCTCTTCCTTCAATTACCTCGACGATTCTTATACTGCCGACTCCCAAAGATCTTGCGAGATCCTTATTCAAATTAGAAACTTGTGAAACTTTTATTCCTTTTGGAAGTTCTACTTCAAATCTAGTTACAACAGGTCCTCTCATAGTTTCTCGAACAATCGCATACTCTCCTTCAGGACCAGTGATTTTAAACTCGGCTAATTTTGTAATTAATGCTTCTTTTAAAATATCTAATTCATAGAGTTGTTGAGAATTCATCACCTGAGCGTCATTTCGCTTTTCATCAAGTAAGGATATTTTAGGCATTTCACCTGGAATCTTTTCTTCGAATAATTCGACTTGTTTTTCTTTATGGACTTTCTTTCCTTCTTCTATAGGTTTTTCAACTTTTTTTATCTCAGGTTTAGGCATGGCCTTAATTTTTTCCTTATGTGAGTCTAAGAAAGCTTGTCTATTTTTTTGATCTACTTTTTTTTGTCTAGCTTCTTTTAAATGCTCAAAACTATTTTTTGAATACTTTTTAAGTGCATAAATCAAATTTTTTAAATTATCTTGAAAATTAATAAAAGCATTACGCCAATTTAAATTAATCATCAAACTCAGGCTTACCATTAAAAAGAAAATCCCGAAAAGCGTAGAACCGATTAGACTTAGATATGGAAATAAAGATTTTGATATTGAAGAGCCTAAAATTCCTGAACTTGTTTCTGGAAAATAAGTTTCATAAGGTTTCAAATGCAAGTCCATCAGCAAACAAAAAGAACTACAAAAAATAAAGAAGCCGAAAATTCTTAAAGAATAATTTTTTGACTCAGAGCTAGCATCTGAACTTTTGATAAAAGAAGCTAAAGATGGCAAAAAAAGTAACCCACAAATAGACCAAGCAGTAATTCCCAAGAGCTCATATAAAAAACTACTCAACCAGGCTCCAACAATGCCAATGCTATTCTCGAGATTTAGGTCGGCGGAAGTCAGGAGTCTCCAGTTAGGATCGGATATATCGAAGGATCCCAAAGCAACTGCAAGGATAATTCCTAAAATTACAAAAAATAAATTTAATAAATCTAGAGTAAGTGTTTTGGTAGTTGAGCTCAGCGAGAAAGCTGGATTAAAAATTTTTGAAAATAGAGATGATTTATTTTTAGTCAATTTTTCAATTCAAAAATCTATTATATCTGTCCTTACTATTTAATAATAGTTTCAGAATTATTCTATCTGTCTCTTTTTTTCTAATTAATTTAGAATAGTTGTTTATTTTCATTACAAGTGAGCGATCTAAAAAAACTTATTATATTAGGCTCTGGGCCAGCAGGGTATAGTGCTGGAATTTATGCAGCCCGTGCAGGTTTGAACCCAATTTTAGTAACTGGACTAGAAGTTGGAGGTCAATTGACAACTACCACTGATGTTGAGAATTGGCCAGGAGATCATGACGATCTCCAAGGTCCAGATTTAATGATGAGAATGAAAGATCATGCAGAAAAATTTAACGTTGAGATAATTAACGATCATATTGAGGAAGTAGATTTAAGTGAAAAGCCTATAAAGCTCAAAGGCAATAATGAATACTTTGCTGAATCTTTAATAATAGCTACTGGCGCTTCGGCTCAATACTTAGGTTTAGAATCTGAACAAAAATTCTTAGGTAGAGGAGTAAGTGCTTGTGCTACTTGCGATGGCTTTTTTTATAAAGAAAAAGAAGTAGCGGTTATTGGAGGTGGAAATACTGCTGCAGAAGAAGCCTTGTATCTAAGTAACATTTGCTCAAAAGTTCATTTGATTCACCGCAGAGATTCTTTACGAGCAGAGAAAATTTTACAAGATAGAATCTTTTCAAAGGCAGATGAAGGTAAAATTGAGCTTCATTGGAATAGCCAACTCAAAGAAGTTGTTGGAGACGAGCTAGTAAACAAAATTATTTTAGATTCAGGAAAAGAATTAGAACTTGAAGGCGTTTTTATAGCTATTGGCCATAAACCAAATACTGACATGTTTGAAAACCAACTAGACATGAAAAATGGTTACATTTCTATAAATAGCGGTCTAGCTGGAAATGTAACTCAAACTAGTGTCGAAGGAGTTTTTGCTGCCGGCGATGTTGCAGACTCTATATACCGTCAAGCCATTACATCAGCAGGTTTTGGATGCATGGCTGCATTAGATGCACAGAAGTTTTTAGAGGACTAAAAATATAATTAAAACTTAACCAACTTCTTCGAGTCTAAGTTTTGCTGAATTATATTCTTCTTCTAAATCGTCCACGGCATCACTTACAGTTTTGACAACATTGATGTTTCCTATTCCTTGACCTGATCCCCAAATGTCTTTCCAGGCTTTAGTGGCAGAAGATCCAAAATTCATTGAGTCTTTACTTCCATCCATATGCTCTTCTGGGTTTAGACCTGCGGCTTCGACGCTCGGGCGAAGATAATTTCCATGCACGCCAGTAAAAGTTGCGCTGTACATTATGTCATCAGCTTTACTATCTACAATCATTTGCTTATATCCTGGAGATGCATTTGCTTCAGCAGTAGCTATGAATTTAGTTCCAATGTAAGCAAAGTCAGCACCAAGAGCTAAAGCTGATAAAATCGATGATCCTTCAGAAATACTTCCTGACAAAGCAATTGGCCCATCAAAAAATTCTCTAACTTCACGAACTAAGGCAAATGGACTCAGTGTACCAGCATGGCCCCCGGCGCCAGCACAAACTAAAATCAGTCCATCTGCGCCCTCTTCAATTGCTTTTTTAGCGTGTCTTATGTTGATAACGTCATGCATTACTAGCCCACCGTAACTATGGACTGCTTCAGTAACAAACTTTGGTGCCCTCAAACTTGTGATAATCAAAGGAACTTCATGTTTTACACAAACATCAACATCATGTTGTAAGCGATCATTTGAGTGGTGACAAATTTGATTGACGGCGAAAGGAGCAACTTTTTTATCAGGATTTTCGTCTTGATATTTTTTGAGCTCTTCGGAAATTTTATTAATCCAGACTTCTAATTCTTCTTGAGGCCTGGCATTTAAGGCCGGAAAAGAACCAACGACACCTGCCTTGCATTGAGCAATAACTAATTCAGGATAAGACACTGTAAATAATGGAGCGCCGATGACAGGTAATCTAAGTTGTTTTTTTAATTCAGATGCTTTTGACATAATTTTCTCTCCGTGAAATGTTATTGTGTAGATACCCAAAAAACGATAATTGCTGTAATTACTAAAACTGCACAAACAGCCACCACTGCATCAGCCTTACTATCTGAGCTAGCAATTTTTTCGTTATAGTTGTTTTCCTTTTTCTCCATATTTAAATTTTCACTCGTATTCTACCGATCTGTTGGCCTTTAAGTATAGTATCAATTTCTGCAGGTAAATCTGATAGAGTTATTTCCTTAATCTGATTTTCTAAATCCTTTAATTTCCATGCACTGGAAAAATTATTCCAAACCTCTTCTTTGATTCCTAATTCTGTTTCAGCAGAATCGACGCCGTATAAAGAAATACCTCTCAAAATAAAAGGAAAAACACTCGTGTTAAGGTCAGCGCCATTAACCATACCACAACAAGCTATTGCTGCTCTTTGCGAAGTTGCACAAAGAAGATTTGATAAAACGTTTCCGCCAACCGCATCAATACCCCCAGCATAAATAGATTTTTGTAGTGGGCTAATAAGTGGCTGATCTAAGTCTTCTCTTGTTATAACCTCGCTAGCTCCATATTCTTTCAGCATGTCTTGTGAATCAAGTTTTCCAGTAATGGCAACAACTTCAAAACCAAGTTTTGAAAGTAACATCATCGCAACGATTCCTACGCCGCCAGTTGCACCCGTGACAAATAATTTCCCTGAGTCAGGAGTCAGCTTATGGTTTATAAGCTTTCTTACACAAAGACCTGCCGTAAGGCCTGCGGTACCCAAAGCCATCGATTCGGATAGAGAGATGCCCTCGGGTTTTTTCACAACCCATTCACTGGGAACTCTTATATATTCCGAAAAGCCCCCTGAGGTATTCATTCCTAAATCATAACCAGTGACAATAACTTCTTCTCCTACTTTAAAATTTTTAGATTCTGAAGTTTCTATAATTCCCGCTGCATCAATGCCTGGGGTGTGAGGATAGTTTCTCGAAACACCTTTGTTGCCAATTGCTGATAGTGCGTCCTTATAATTTAATGAAGAAAAATAAACTTTTATTAGAACATCTCCCTCTGGAAGATCTTGAATGGTTCTAGATTGTACTTTCGATTCATACTTTTTATTTGATTCTGAAGAAACTAGTGCTTTAAATTTCATGTGCAAGATTTAAACTTTTATCTGATCAAAATTCAATTTTTATTTAGTACAAAACATAAAATGCACTAAAATAAAGCTATAAGGGTAGAAAAAACTACATTTTGTGCTTGAAAAGAGCAAAAAATCCATATAAGCGGCATTTTTTTAATTTACCCGTTCAACTTTTTTAGGTTTAAAATTATGTTTCAGTTTATAAATTTATAAATGGAGAACATATGAATAAACTTAAAACATTAGTCGTTAGTTTAGTGCTTATTGCTTCTTCTGGTATTGCTCACGCAGTCTCAGTTTCAGGAAACATGGCCATAACTTCAGATTACATCTGGCGTGGAATGACTCAAAACGGTGGTGAAGTTTCTGTTTCCGGTGGTTTTGACCTAGAAACTGATGCAGGTTTCTATATTGGAACTTGGGGCGGATCAGCCAAATTCGGTAATGGTGAATCTCTTGAATTAGACTACTACGGTGGTTACTCAGGTTCAATTGGTGACATCGGATACGACATTGGTTTCATCGAAGTTACATATCCTGGAGTATCTGCGAGTGATTTCTCAGAAACTTACCTAGGATTAGACGTCATGGGTGTAGGACTTTTCTACGCAGCTGGAGACGAGTTTGGCGATTACGCTGAAATCTCTTACGGTTTTGACGCTGGACCTGGTTCAATTGGTCTCTCTTACGGAGATTACGAAGACTCAGGTACTAACTATGTAATTGGTTACGATATCCCAGTTGGAGACTTTACTTTATCTTTAGCTTACACAGACTATGAATCTGACTCAGGAACTGCTGACGAAGACGCATTTGTTGTAACTTTAGGAATGTAAAAATTCTTAACAAAAAAAGCCTCTCTTTTGAGAGGCTTTTTTTTTATGCAAGACTTTTTAAATAGTCCGTGGTGCTGTAAGGAAATTGAATAAAACAAAGTAAATATTCTTCGTTTTTACTATAATCTTTGAGATTGTTCTGGACGCAAAAATTTTTTAAATCCTCTTTTCTTTCCTCTATGTCATCTTCTATGAGATCTGCAGGTCTTACACTTACAGTTTCTTGATTTTTTTCAACGAGTGCTAGCAACTCATCATTTATCCTGCCAGGAAGTTTTCCATAATGGCCAGTAGCTAGATTAATCGTTTCTTTTGATAAATTATTGTAAGGTTTTTTTTCTGAGACATTCATCATAGCTTGCGCGCCAACAATTTGTGAAACTGGAGTAACCAACGGAGGGAATCCCAAATCTTTTCTTACCTTTGGTATTTCTTTTATTACATCCTCAAAAAGATTAATTTTATTTAATTCTTTCAATTGAGATTCTAAATTTGAAAGCATGCCTCCAGGAACTTGGCTAGATAGCATCTGCGTATCTACTCCTTTCAGGCTACCTTCAAATTCTGAGTACTTAACTCTAACTTTTTTAAAATAGTCTGCGACTTTTTGAAGCTTCAACAAATCAAGTCCTGTAGCTCGTTCAGAATCCTCAAAACTTGAAACAATGCTCTCGGTTGGAGAGTGTCCATAAGTTAGACTCATTGATGATATTGAAGTATCGACATTATCTATTCCTGCTTCAACAGCTTTCAGATTCGTAGCCGTAGATAATCCTGCAGTTGCATGAGTTTGCATATGTATAGGAACTGAGATTATTTCCTTTAATTGAGAGATCATCTCAAAAGCAACATAAGGTTTTAGAATTCCAGACATATCTTTTATTGCAATCGAATCAACTCCCAAGTCTTCAAATTTTTTTGCTAGATCTAGCCAATACTCTATTTTATGCACAGGACTTACTGTATAGGCCATTGCAGCTTGAGCATGTTTAGAATTTTCCTTTACCTGTTTTATTGAAAACTCCAAGTTGTTGACATCATTTAAAGCATCAAAAATTCTAAATACATCTATTCCGTTTTCAGAGGATCTATTTATAAATTTTTCCACCACAGAATCAGGAAAGTGTTTATACCCCAATAAGTTTTGCCCCCTCAAAAGCATTTGCTGTTTAGTATTTGGCATAGCCTCTTTAAAAAGTCTAAGCCTTTCCCAGGGATCTTCATTTAAATACCTCAGACAAGCATCAAAAGTAGCCCCGCCCCAAGACTCTATAGACCAATAACCAATTTGGTCTAAGGCATTAGCTATAGGAAGAAGGTCTTCAATTTTAATTCTGGTAGCGAGCAGGGATTGATTTCCATCCCTTAATACGACTTCAGTGATACCCAATTTTTTGGGGCTTGAGGTGTTCATTTATAAATTCAATATTACATTATTTTTTAGTATTAAATTTATGAAATAATACTTGCCATGGGAGGGTTCTTAGATAAAAATTTTCAAGCTTTTGTGCACCGAGGGGATACTAGTAACTTTAGAGAAAATACAATAGAAGCTTTTAGAGATTCAAAGGATCTAGGTTTTAATTATTTAGAGACAGATTTAAGGAAAACGAAAGATAATAAAATTGTTACCTTTCATGATAAAGATCTTGAAAGAGTATGTGGAAGAAAAATAAAAATAAAAGAAATCAATTTTGAGGAATTAAACAAATTAGATTTCTATAAATCAGGTCACACTCCTACTCTGTATGAACTTTTAGAAGAATTTCCATCGAGTTTTTTTAACATAGACTTAAAAATTCCTAAAATAGGTAAAACAGTTTTGAAAATTCTTAAAGATACAAAAGCAGAAGAAAGAGTTTGTATAGGGTCATTTAATTCAAAAAATTTAGACGAAGTTCAATATCTTAATCCTAGGATTCTTACAAGTATGGGTATAAGGGACATTGTAAAGCTTAAATTTTTAAATCTTCCTAACTT
This sequence comes from uncultured SAR86 cluster bacterium, assembly GCA_902616715.1. Lineage (GTDB taxonomy): Bacteria > Pseudomonadota > Gammaproteobacteria > Magnimaribacterales > AG-339-G14 > AG-339-G14. Next base: position 134,439 of record CACMTR010000001.1, on the reverse strand, counting down.
AAGGTCTAAGATAGTCCAAATCCCAGAAACTTGGAAAGGATTAAAGGTTTTATCTAAAAGCTTGTTGGAAAGATGCAAGTTGCTAGATTTAAAAGTTCATGTGTGGACCATCAACGAAGAAAAAGATATGCAAAGATTAATCGACTTAGGAGTCGATGGAATAATGACCGATAAGCCTAAAGTTTTGAAAAATGTTTTGATTAAAAATGTTATCTCTCTTTAATTTCGACCATTCTTAAAACTAATAGTCCAGGAATAAAAAGTATTAACAAACTAATGATTCCTGCTCTTGGATCGCTGAACAAATAACTTACCAAACCCATCATCATTGGACCAAAGATTACTGCGGATTTACCGACCAAATTATAAAATCCAAAAAATTCAGAATCTTTTCCATCAGGAACCATTTTTGAGAAAACTGCCCTACTAACTGATTGGACTCCGCCTTGAACTAGTCCTATAACTCCAGCTAAAAGATAAAAACCAAAGATGGTTGAAATTACCAAGCCCCCAAAACAAATTAAAATGTAAATTCCTATACCTATATATAAAAGAATTTTTAACCCAAATCTTTCTGCTAACAAGCCAAAAAATATGGTTGAAGGAAACCCAATAAACTGTGTAATTATTAAGGCGACTATTAACTCCGATGAGGCCAAGCCGATATCGCTGCCGAAGGCTAAAGCCATTCTTACTACTGTATCTATGCCATCCATGTAAAGCCAATAGGCAACTAAGAAATAAAAGAGATTTTTGTATTGTCTTATTTCTTTAAAAGTATTTATGACTCTAAAAAAAGAATTCTTCACAGTGCTTGTTAATGAAAGTGAAGTAATTTCACCTTTTCTTTCCTTTACGAACTTAATCAGTGGCAAAGTGAAAATTGACCACCAAATAGCAACACTCAAAAAAGAAAACAAAACCGCATCAATTTCAGAAGCCAAGCCAAAAATATTTGGTTGCAGATACATTAATACGTTTACAACAAACAATATCCCGCCTCCTAAATAACCCATTGCGTAACCGAAAGCTGAGACTTGGTTTCGTGACTGGTCATTTGAAACATCAATAATAAGAGAATCATAAAAAATATTTCCACCGGAGAAACCAATACTTGCCAAGATGTATGCGATCACTGCAATCATCCAATATCCTTCGTAAATAAAAAAGAAAGAAACTGTTGAGCCTGCACCAATCAACATAAAGAAAACCAACATATATTTTTTTCTGAAGGTTATATCGGCAAGTGCACCTAAGAAAGGAGCAAAAATCAAAATAAAAAATCCAGATAAAGAGTTTGCTAAACCTAATAAGGCAGTGCTTTCAGTATCGCTTAAACTGTTTGCCCAAAAACTTTTAAAAAAAATGGGGAAAAATCCAGCTATTACTGTTGTAGCAAAAGCTGAATTAGCCCAATCGTAAAAAGCCCAAGAGATAACTTCTTTACTTAGTATTTTTTTTTCAGTCTTCATACTTTGATCTCAAAATAAGTATAATGCAATCATGTCAAACGATCTCAATGATTACCAAATAACAAGAAACTTGGTTATTTTCTTTATTGTCATTGCTGCGATAACTGCAATTCTTGCCGGGTTGGGTATGTATATTCAAGAATCCGATTTCAGGGCAAATCTTGAGGAAGAAACTAGAGAAGCTTTGAACGAATAACTAACTTAAGTTAGTTCTCATTTCCTTTATAGCTCCAAGCCAAGGTTCAGCGTCCTCGAGCTGTTTAGCCAATCCAAATAATAAAGACTCATTACCAAATGCAGCAGTAAACATTGAACCAATGGGTAAATTTTTATCTGATCTATAAAGTGGTAAAGATATTGAAGGATGTCCAGATTGGTTAAATATTCCAGTAAAAGGAGTGTAGGCCATAAGTTTTTCTTGATAATCTTTAAAATCTGTAGTGTTTAAGTTTATCTCTCCAATCTTCACAGGTGGTTTCGCAAGAACTGGACTCAATAAAACGTCATAATCCGCAAACATCTTTTCAACTTCGTATCCAATCTTATGGTTCGTTTTAACTGCTTGAATATAATCTTTTGCAAGGACATCTCTTCCATTTTTTTGCATTTGCAAAGATACGTTTTCTAAGAGGGAATTATCAACAGTAATATTCATTTCTTTTTCGACTTCATCAATTTTATTTGCCATGCTCGATGAAATGATATTTGCAATGGTATTCATCATTTCTTCAAAAGGTAAATTGATTGTTTGATTCTCTATTTTGTGGCCCAAACCCTCTAATAAGTTAATCGTTTTTTTCATCACTGCGTTTACCTCAGGATCCAAAGCAACAAAATCTGGAACAATGTATGCAATTTTTAAAGACTTAGGATTTAGTTCCAGAGCCGAGACAAAACTATTTTCTTGATACGGAGCATGATATGGACTCCCCACCTCAGCACCTGCAGTCGCATCTAATAAAAGAGCACTATCTCTAACAGAAACAGAAACGCAATGGGCAATAGATTGTCCAGCCCAACCTTCAAATACTGCTGGGCCCCTTGGGGTTCTTGCTCTGGTAGGTTTTAAACCTACTAGCCCACAACATGAAGCTGGAATTCTAATAGAGCCACCTCCATCAGTTGCTTGAGCCATTGGGATTATTCCTGCCGCGACAGCTGCTGCCGCTCCGCCGCTAGATCCACCAGCAGAATAATCTAGATTCCAAGGATTTCTAGTTGGGCCGTGCAGAACCGGTTCAGTGGTAACAGTCAAACCAAATTCAGGCGAATTTGTTTTGCCAAAAATTACCAGCCCAGAGTCAAGACACCTTTGAGTTAAAGTATCAGTAAATTTGGCAATATTTTTTTCATTCAATCTAGAACCATCCGAAGTTATAGTTCCTTTTAATGAGGCATGTAAGTCTTTCAGTAAGAAAGGAACTCCATGAAAAGGTTTGCCTAATTTACTCTCAAGTTGTTGTTTAGCTAATTCAAAATGTTTTTGCGGAATTGCATTGATAAGAGGATCTAATATTTCTGTTTGAAAGATGGCTTCGTCTAATAATTCGCTTGGTTTAATCTCTTTTTTATTAAGAAGCTCAGCCAGTCCTGTAGCATCGAAGTTTTTATATTCTTTAAACATTTTTACCTATCGAAGATTATTTTTTCAGCGGAAGAAGATTCTGAAACTAGCTTTCCATCAATTACAATCGCTCTTCCATTTATGATTGTTCCATAAACTGAAGAATTAAAAGTTTTTCCATCAAAAGGAGTCCAACCACATTTTGTTAATTCGGTATCATTCGAAACTTGAGTTTCTTTATCTAAATCAAAAATCATAAAATCAGCTTTATAGCCCTCTCTAATATAACCTCGATCAATGATTGAAAACCGATCAGCGACCTTATGACTCATAAAAGCAACAACTTCTTCAATCGAGTACACGCCCTGCTTTTGTAATTCCATCATGATGTGAAACGAGTGTTCAATTAATGGAATTCCTGCAGATGCTTGAAGGTAAGGGCGTAACTTTTCTTCATAGACATGTGGTGCATGATCCGTAGCCACATAATCAATGAAACCATCTTTAAGCGCTTTTCTAAGCGCGTTTCTATCTGATTCTTTTTTTATGGCAGGATTACATACTATTAAATTGCCTAACTCCTTGTAATCCCTCTCATCAAACCAAAGATGATGAACACATACTTCGCAGGTAATATTTTTGTCTTTAACAGGATCATTTGTGAATAGTTCAATTTCTTTTTCCGTAGTCAAATGTAAGACATGTAAATCGGATGAGTACTTTTTGGCTAAGTTAATTACTTTTGAAGAAGAACGATAACAGCATATATCGTCTTTAATGATAGGATGAAAACTTGCGTCGATTTCGGCATTCTCAAGCTTTACTTTTTCTAGATTATTTTTCATGGTTTCATTGTCTTCGCAATGAGTCACTATAGTGACAGGGCAGTATTTAAAAATTTCTTCAAGTGCATGGTCATCTTCTACGAGAAGAGTTCCAGTCGAAGTTCCCATAAATACTTTCAAGCCACAAATTTCTTTGGGATCAAGTTTTTTAATTTCTTCAATATTAGTTTCAGTCGCTCCGAAATAATAAGCGTAATTTGTCCATGACTTCTCTGCACCAAGCTTATTTCTTGCAGACATCAATTCAATGGTTGTAGTGTTAGGATTTACATTTGGCATATCAAAAGTTGAAGTCACTCCGCCGTGCACAGCAGCTAAAGATTCAGAGCGAATATCACCCTTTTCTGTAAGCCCAGGATCTCGAAAATGAACTTGATCATCTATAATTCCTGGAGCGACATATTTTCCAGCACAGTCGATTACCTTTTCGGCCTCAATATCTAATGATGCGGCAATCTTTTCAATTCGGTCTCCATTAATAGCGACATCGACAGGTTTGATTTCACCTTCGTTTACTAAATTGCAGTTTTTTAAAACTAGACTAGTTTTCATTTGTTAATGGATTAGACAACAAAAAAATTTTCTTTTTTATTGAAACTTTATTTGTATCAAATTCTACTCTAGCCGGAATAGATTCGAAAGTATCATAGATTTCAAAAATTGACTTTGAATAGAATTTTGAAAGACCAACTTCATTCCTAAAATATGTAGCAGTAACCAGAAACGAGATAAAAAACCATATTTTTTTAAATTGCAAAGTAAATATTTCTTTAATTAAAATTTTTAAAGACAATATGTCCAAAATGAGTATTACTGATTCTGCTGCATCAGGGTTTTCAACAATTTCCCCTTGATCGGTTAATAAGATAACTCCATTTAATTTCATTAAAGTTTCCTCACAATAATCGCTCCATAATTGTTTCCCATGCCCTCTTCATATTCGCACTCTATTCTATCTAAAACCGTTTTAACCAATGAATGCATTTTTTGACTATTCCCACATATTATTTTTAAAGGGGTATCTTCTTGATTTAAATAAACATAATTTTCTACCATCAGATCAACTTCGTGATGTCTTATTCCATGTAAATCAAGAGTATTAAACTTCATTTTTTAAAATAAGAAACTTCAATACCATCTGGGTGCGAAGACGAATATTCTCTCAAAGCGGGAATGAATTCACTCGAAAAATTTGGACTCGTTCTCACAAAATCTAAATATTCTTCTAAATGAAATAATACTATGTTGTCAGCAAAGATGACTGCGCCATCTTTAAGACGATCATGATTAATTAGAATTTTTAAATCATCAAGATAGGCTTCTTTCCAATGATCAATAAATACGAAATCAAACTTTTGATCAAGTTGAGGTATTACTTTAGATGCTTTTCCATTAAAAAAACTTACTTTTTCAGTGAGTCCTGAAAACTCTAAATGTTGTTTGGCAATATTAAGAAACTCTTCGTTCACGTCTATCGAGTAAAGATGAGCATCATCAGATAAATTTTTTGCTATTCGAATGGTTGAATAACCTAAGTAAACTCCTAATTCAAGAAGACATTTTGCATTACTTTTTAAAACATACTCATCCAAAATTTTTCCTTTTTTATCGCCAATATTCATTAGAAAAAAATTGTTGTATCCACATTTATCAATTACTTTTAAAACACTATCTGGATTATTTTTTGTTGCTTCTGATAAAACATATTTCAAAACCTTATTTTCTTTAGTCATCTTTTTATTGAAGCTAGCTAAGAACATATTTTTAATTTCACTAAAGATTATTTCCATGACGCCGTAAAAACTTTTTTTGGTTATCAAAAAGGGAGATTTAGATTTTTTTCTAAAGTTTTCTTTTGATCTGCTCATAGGAATATAATAGTTTAAACTTTTTGACAATTTAAAATTATTTTTTATGTTACGTGCTTTTTATGCATCTAAAGAATGGGCTACTTGGGCTTATGGTGGCTTGGCTTTATTGATTAGTTCCCTCTGGATACAAGTTCAATTAACTGTGGCAATTAACTCTTGGTATGGTGGTTTTTATGATCATCTTCAAATTGCGGCTGAATTCTCAGAGAACCCTCAAGAAGGTATAGACATATTTTATGATTTTTTAATTTCTACTGATTTTTTATTTAATGGATTTGAAGGTAATCCAAGTTTTTTAGTAATTGCAATGCCTTATGTTCTATTAGCGACATTTACGGCTTGGTTTACGAGAATTTATGGTCTGCGCTGGAGGCAAGCCATAACATTTAATTACATTCCAAGGTGGCAAAATGTTGAAGAGGAAATTGAGGGTGCCAGTCAAAGAATCCAAGAAGACTGCAATAGATTCGCTCGAATAGTAGAAAGTTTAGGTTTGCAGGTTGTTAGGGCAATTATGACTTTGGTTGCGTTTGTTCCTGTACTTTGGGCCTTGAGTGATTCTGTAACCATTCCTTTTTTTAGTGATATTCAAGGCTCTCTAGTTTGGACGGCTCTTTCGGTTTCTATAGGTGGATTAATTATTTCTTGGTTTGTGGGATATCGATTGCCAGGTCTTGAATACAATAATCAAAAAGTAGAGGCTGCATTTCGAAAAGATTTAGTTCTTGGAGAAGACGACAAAGTAAATTATGCTCAAACTGATACGCTTTGGTATCTTTTCACTGGCATACGTTTTAATTATCAAAGGCTTTATTTGCATTATGGATATTTCGATATTTGGATCGAAAGTTACGGTCAATTCATGGTAGTGGTTCCATTTTTAATTATCGGGCCAAGTTTATTTACTGGCGCAGCGCTTTTAGGAGTAGTGATTCAAATTTCTAACGCTTTTGACCGAGTGCATAGCGGATTTGCTTTATTTCTTTTTAATTGGACAACTATTACGGAATTGAGAAGTATTTGGAAACGACTTCATGAGTTTGAAGCAAACTTGGTTAGATTCTCAAATACGGATCAAATTGAATCTAAATCTGTTTAAGGAAATTTAATAGAAATTCATTCACTTCTTCTGGGGCTTCTTGTTGTGTCCAATGTCCTACGTCTTCAATAAGATTGGCAGCGATTAAATTTTCATATACTGGATCAAAAGTTTCTTTTAGATGCGCAGTGTCTTTATAGCCATCGCCCACAAAGAAATTTACTGGATCCAGAGAACCGACCATTAAGGCAGCAGGTTGTTTTAACTTTTGATCTTTGTAGTTTTTTAAATCCTCAAAATCTTTTCTTTGAGCTCTGTATCTATTTAGTGGACCCCTCATACCGCTTGTTTCAAATTCATTAATCAAATAATTCATTTCGTCTTTATTAATCCAATTTGGATAGTCATCGAATTCAATTACGCCGTCTAAATATTTTGCGTCTGAACCTTTATCCATTGCATTGAGGGGATTTTCAAATTGTTTTTTCATCCCTCTTGCATCAATAGAAAAGTAAGTGGATTCTAAATATTTTCTGAGATTGGGTTCAAATTCAGCTTCGGCAACTCCCTCTTCTTGAAAATAAAGTTGATAAAAGAATTTACCTTCATAGATTGTCTCGAAAGCATCCAAGGGAGAAAATTCTCTCTGTGGAAAATAAGGCACAGATAATCCAGCTACCGCAGATATTCTGTCTTCATTCAACAAACTTGTATACCAAACTATTGGACCGCCCCAATCATGACCAAAGAGTATTGCCTGATCTTCCCCAAAAAAATCTATGACTCCTATAAGATCGTCACTTATCTTTTTAATGGTGTATTCTTCAACCGCGTAAGGTTTATCAGAGCCTCCATATCCTCTTACGTCGATCGCAACTACTTTATAACCAGCCTCTGCAATTACAGGTATTTGTCGTCTCCAACTAAACCAGCTCTCTGGACAACCATGCACCATAATTACTAATGGCCCTTCTCCTTCTACTGCGGCTCGAAGAGTAATTCCATTAGTTTCGATAAACTTAAATTCCATAATTTATAGTAAACTATCAATGTGAGTAATCTTAAGGCAAAAATAATTCCAGTTACACCTCTAATGCAAAATTCTTGCATTATTTGGAATGAAGATACAAAAAACGCTGCCGTCACAGATCCTGGGGGAGACCTTGAAAAAATTGAATCTTACTTAAAGGAAAATGATTTACAACTAATCAAGATTTTTATTACACATGGACACCTTGATCATGCTGGAGGAGCATTCAATTTATCTAAAAAATTTAATGTCCCAATCGAGGGACCACATAAGGAAGATGAATTTTTAATTTCGGCTTTAGAAGAACATGGAAAAATGTATGGACTTTCAGATTCAAAAAACTTTTTACCTGATAGATGGTTAGATGATGGGGATCAGTTAGAGTTGGATGGAATACATTTTGATGTTTATCATTGTCCTGGGCACACTCCAGGGCACGTAATTTTCCACAATAAAGAATCTAAATTTGCCATCGTAGGAGATGTTTTATTCCAAGGTTCAATTGGAAGAACGGATTTTCCAAGAGGAAACCACGAAGAATTGATTAATGCCATAAGAACCAAACTTTGGCCTTTAGGAGATGACGTTACTTTTGTACCTGGTCATGGACCGGTATCTACTTTTGGACAAGAGCGCATGACCAATCCCTATGTAGCTGATCAATTATTCAAGTCAACTGGTAACGAATAAAAAATCTCTGGAGCGGGCAGCGGGAATCGAACCCGCATCGTCAGCTTGGAAGGCTGAAGTAATAGCCATTATACCATGCCCGCAAATCTTAATTTGATGAAGATTATACATCTTTGACCTTTTTTTCTAACGAAAATATGAATTTTTAAATAGAAACCTATAAAATATATTTTCGCATAAGGAGATCAATATGAATTTAGAGTTTGGTTCAGAATACGACGAATTCACAAATGAAGTCGAAGAGTTTTGTAAAGAATATAGTGGTGCCGTCATCACATCAAATGATAAAAAATTTGAAATGCATGATGCACTATCCGGAAATTCTTCTCGCAAATCTGGTAAGTCCGTTGGTAGATCAGAATGGCAAAAGCTTTTAATTGAAAAAGGATACTTCGCTAGATCTATTCCCAAAGAATATGGTGGCTATGGAGGCGAACCTGACATTATTAAAAGTAGAATCATTGCTGGTGCATTTGCAAAATATAAAGTTCCTAATGCTATGGGTGGCCAGGGCATAGATATGCTAGTGCCTACTCTTTTGGAGTGGGGAACAGAAGAGCAAAAACAACAATACATTGAGTCGACACTTCATGGTGAAACGATTTGGTGTCAGGGTTATTCAGAACCTAACGCGGGTAGTGATCTAGCAAGCTTACAAACTAAAGGCGAGCTTATTGATGGAAAGTGGGTAATAAATGGTCAAAAAATTTGGACCAGTACAGCACAATTCTCTCAAATGATGTTTTGTCTAGTCAGGACTGAACCCGAAGCATCGAAACATGCTGGGATTAGCTTTATCTTAATTCCTATGGATACTCCGGGAATTGAAATTAGACCATTAGTTGATATGACCTTAAAGGCAGGTTTCAACGAGGTATTCTTTGATGACGTTACAGTGCCAGAAGAAAATATCGTAGGCAAAAGAGGTGAAGGTTGGTCTGTTGCGAACTCTGTACTTGGTCACGAAAGAGGTTCACTTGCAAATCCGAACGTAACTCTTAATAGATTGAATACTCTCATTAATCTTATGAAAGAAGAAACTATTGATGGAAGAAGATTAATTGATGTGGCTTCTTATCGAGACAGATTGCTTCAAGTGCAAGGAAAAGTTTTAGCAGCTCAAGCGCATTCTTTAAGACTGCTTTCCGCAAAAATTAATCCAGGACAAAATGTGAAACTTGGCGGCATGATTCAAAAGTTAGTTGGTACTGAATTACGTCATGAATTAGAGGGTCTCGCAATCGATATTATGGGAGAACTAGGTACTTTATATGAAGATGATCCAAATGTTCGAGGTGGTGGCTCCTGGCAATTCACTTACATGTATTTCCTTGGGCTAATTATTGGTGGAGGCACCAATCAGATTCAGAAAAATATTATCTCTGAAAGAGGTCTTGGAATGCCTAGAGAACCAAAAGTTCAAGTAGAGGTCTAAAAATGTATTTTGGTTTATCTGAAGAACAAGAATCCATTCAAGATTTTGTAAAAAAATTTCTTGCCGACAATGCTTCAGTCGATGAAATTAGAAAAATTGCGAATGGTGAAGGTGAGGAATTAGAAAAAAACATCTTTGATGGCATTTTGAATCTTGGTATCAATACCCTTCTAATACCTGAAGAACATAATGGTTTAGGCGCCGGACTTTTACATGCTGTGGCAGTTGCGCAAGCCTTAGGTGCTGGAGTTGGTCCAATTCCTTTTGTCGGATCATATGTAATGGCTCCAATCGCAATTAATTTGGGCGGAAGTGAAGAACAAAAAAATAATTACTTACCTAAGATTGCTAGTAACGAATTAAGGTTTGGTATTGGTATGAGTGAATTTGTTGGAGCCAGAGAAGACGCTGGAATAGAATTTTCAAAAAATAAATTAAATGGTCGAGCCTTATTCGTTCTAGATGCTGAGAACTCCGACTTTATAATTCTGGCAAATAAATCAGGTAATATTTTCTTAATTAATGCTAAAGATAAAGGTGTAAAAATAAATAAATTGACTACAGTTGATAAAACACGCTCGTTTCATGAAATCTTACTAGAGAATGTGAACGCTGAAATTTTGGCTTTAACTGAAGACAACAACGAAATTGCAAAAAAAGTTATTGATGCGGGAAGAATAATTCTGGCTGCAGACACTGTAGGTGCTTCCGAAGCTATGGTAGAGAAAGCTGTTACATATTCGAAAGAACGTAAACAATTCAATCGAACTATAGGTTCTTTTCAAGCAGTAAAACACATGTGTGCTGAAATGGCTGCAGATCTGGAACCTTGCTATTCTTTAGTTTGGCAAGCTGCCTATTCGTTCGATACCGAAGAAGTTAGCTCGTCAAGATTACTCGCTTGTCAGTCAAAATCACATACCTCTGAAGTTGGGAAAATGATTTCAAAGAAGGCTACAGAAGTTCATGGAGGTATGGGCTTTACCGACCTTCTAGGTCTTCATTATTGGTTTAAAAGAATTGGTTTGAATCGTCAAATTCTTGGAGCGCCCGAAATTGTTAGAGAAGAAGCTGCTGAATTACAAGGTTTTAATCAGTAATTAAAGCTTATAAAAACTCTGAGCGGTTTTATAAAACATTTGGTCTTTTTCTTCACTGTTGTATCTGTCAGCCATTTTTTTAAAAGCATTCCAAAGAACGTTATAGGAAATGGATTGCTTATCGACTGGAAAATTACTTTCAAACATACATCTTTCTGCCCCGAAACTCTTAATTAAAAAATGGTAATAATGTTCCTGTTCTTTGATCAATTGGTCGGAAGTTGTTGGTGATGCCTGTTTATGGAACTCATAGCCATTTATAGGCATTGCCATCCCGCCTAATTTTGCATAAACATTTTCATATTTAGATAACGTAAGTATGTCAGTTTTCCATACCTCAAAAATTTCGTCTTTTTTTGTTGCATAGGGGCCAATTCCTATAGGCCCACTGAAATGGTTTAATACGATTTTAAGATTGGGAAGGGTTTCTGCTATTTTTTTCACTTGATTAACTTGATGATGATATTGCCAAGCTTCAAAGGATAAATTCATGTTGCTTAGTTCATTAAGACTCTCAAGAAACGTCTCATCTGAATATAGATTTTTCGGAGGGTTGTGATGTGAGTTAGACAATTCATAATGATGATCCCACCCTCCTGCGTGACGTATTCCTTTAAATAAAGCCCCACCCTCTTTGAGATGACTTTTGAGGACAGCCTTAGTTTTTTCAGCTCCAATTAGTAAATTGACATGCCCTACAATTCCTTCAATCTGAGTTCTTTGGCTCTCTTCTTTTGCGGCATCACAAATTTTTTTTACAAATATTGTTTCTCCAACAGGTGCAAAATCCTGATCGCCTTCTTCTAAGTATTCTTGGGAACATTCAATAAAAACCGTCTTCTTTATATTATGACCGCTCTCTGTATCTAACCTAAGATCATCAAGGAGATAATGTAAGTCACCTGGCCAAAAATGATGGTGGGGATCAATTATCGGTCTTTCTGGATCAATAGTTTCTTCATTATGAAGATTTAACCAATTTAGATGATCTTCTAATGAGCTCACTGAGCTTTAAAATCTAAACGCTTGGAATGCAAGATTGGTTCTGTATAACCGCTTGGCTGATTTCTTCCTTCTAGAACTAAAGCGCAAGCAGCCTTAAAAGCTTCGCCATCATAATTTGGAGCCATGGGTATGTATTTAGGATCTCCAGAATTTTGTTGGTCAACAACAACTGCCATTTTTTTCATAGTCTCCATTACCTGAGATTCATCACACAAACCATGCAATAACCAATTAGCGATATGTTGACTGGAGATTCTACATGTAGCCCTATCCTCCATTAAACCTATGTTATTTATATCTGGAACCTTTGAACAACCTACGCCTTGATCTACCCAACGAACGACATATCCTAGGATACCTTGTGCGTTGTTATCTAATTCACTTTGAATCTCATCTGAAGTTAATGAATCAGGATTTTTTAACAAAGGAATTTCAAGAATATCATCAAGATCTGCTTTTTCTTGTGTTAATAAGTTTTCTTGCACTTTAGAAACACTAATTTGATGATAGTGTAACGCATGCAAAGTGGCTGCTGTCGGCGACGGAACCCAAGCACAATTAGCGCCTGCTTCGGGGTGATTAGTCTTACCCTCATACATAGCCAACATTTCATCAGGCATTGCCCACATCCCTTTTCCAATTTGTGCTTTACCTTTGAAACCTGTTTCCAAACCGGTATCAACATTCCAATTTTCGTAAGCATTTATCCAAGTTTGTTGCTTCATCTCTGATTTTTTTATCATCGGACCGGCTTCAATGCTTGTATGAATTTCATCTCCAGTTCTATCCAAAAATCCAGTATTGATAAAAATAACTCTATCTTTAGCGATTCTTATACATTCTTTTAAGTTTACTGTAGTTCGTCTTTCTTCATCCATGATTCCAATTTTAACGGTCAAAGGCTCTAAGCCCAGCGCAGATTCAACAGCGGCAAACAAGTCACATGTGAATTTAACTTCCTCGGGGCCATGCATTTTAGGTTTTACAATATAAATACTTTTAGTTTTACTATTCACTGCAGATCCAGTATTCAAAAGGTCATGTTTTGCAATAGCAATAGTGAACATAGCATCCATAATTCCTTCAAAAACCTCTTTGCCTTCTTGATCTAAAATTGCTGGATTAGTCATTAGGTGCCCAACATTTCTTACCAGTAAAGTACTCCTGCCTGGTAAAGAAAACGAATCTCCATCGGGTTTTAAATAATCTCTATCTTGATTGAGAACTCGAGTCATTGTTTGGTCATTTTTTTGAAAAGTTTCTGCTAAATCCCCTTTCATTAATCCTAGCCAGTTTTCATAAACTTGTGCTTTATCCTCTCCATCGACAGCAGCTACGGAATCTTCACAATCTTGAATTGTTGTAATAGCACTCTCAACTAAGATATCTTTAATGCCGGCTGGATCTTCTGATCCGATGTTATGATTTCGATCTATTTGAATTTCCATATGAAGGTTATTATTTTTTAGCAAAATACCGGTTGGATTGTCTTCAGTACCTATGAAACCCTCAAATTTTGCTTCGTCATCTATAGTAACTTGGCTTTGATCGGCAAGTGTTATTTGTAACTTTCCCTCTTTTATTTGGAAAGCTGTAATGTCAGCAAAGCTTCCTGAAGTCAAAGGAAAAGTTTCGTCGAGAAATTTTTTTGAAAATTCAATAACTTTATTGCCTCTTACAGAATTGTAAGCGCCTCCCCTCTCTGCACCACCTTCTTCAGATATAACATCAGTTCCATACAATGCATCATATAGACTTCCCCATCTTGCATTTGCAGCATTTAAAGCAAACCTAGCATTCATAACTGGCACCACAAGTTGAGGTCCAGCAATTGTAGATATTTCTGGATCTACATTGGCTGTATCGATGGAAAAATCGTCTCCCTCATCTAATAAATATCCAATTTCTTTTAGAAAGTCTTTGTAAGCTGTTTTATCAAAGTCTTTGCCTTTATTGGCGATATGCCAATTATCTATTTGCTCTTGAAGGGATTCTCTTTTTTCTAAAAGCTTTTTATTTCTAGGAGAGAATTCATTTAAAATTTCTTCGAATTTACTCCAAAAAGTTTCTGGCGAGAGATCAATAGAGTGACAAACTTTTTCGGTTATTAGATTGTCTAAACTTTTGGAAACTTGTAAATTGCCTTTGTCTAAATATTCAGTCATATATTCCCTTCTTTTATAAGTTAAAAAAATATTCTACCAGTGAAAAAAAATTTTTTTAATAAATAGTTAAAAATGTTTTAGACTTACAAAAAATGAACCTAGAAAATTTAATAACAGATCTAATAAAAATTGAGTCTATATCTCCAAGGGATAAAGGCTGCTTCGACATCATCGAGCCAATTTTGACTGATCTTGGTTTTAAGTCAGAGCGAATCGATTATAAAAATGTAGAAAATCTTTATTCTGTATATGGAAACGATGGTCCTACTTTTTGTTTTCTAGGGCATACCGATGTAGTCCCAACAGGGCCAGAAGAATTATGGACCCATCCTCCATTTTCTGGAAAGAATGTAGATGGAAGAATTTTTGGTCGTGGTGCAGCTGATATGAAAGGAAATATTTGTGCTTTCATAAAAGCTCTCACTGAATTTATTAAGACAAAAGAAGATAAAAATTTCAGAATAGCTATTTTATTGACTAGCAATGAAGAAGGAGAATCATCTGATGGTTTTATAGATGTGCTTCTAGATAAACTAATTCAAAGGGGAGAAAAAATAGATTATTGCTTGGTTGGAGAACCCTCATCTTCAGAAAAGGTAGGAGATACAATTAGAATTGGCAGAAGAGGATCTTTAAGCGGTAAATTAAAAGTTATTGGAAAACAAGGTCACATTGCGTATCCAGAAAAAATAATTAATCCAATATTTTTAATTTCTGACATTATTACGGAGCTCAGAGAGAAAAAGTGGGATGCTGGTAATGATCATTTTCAGCCTACTTCATTTCAAATCTCCAATATAAATTCAGGGACGGGAGCTGGCAATATTGTGCCAGGTGAATTAGAGATGGATTTTAATTTTAGATTCTGTTCTGAATCGACTAGTGAAGGTTTAATAAAAGAATTTGAAAAGATTTTAGATTCTCATAAAGTTGATTATAAAGTTGAATGGAATCTAAGTGGGCTTCCATTTCTGACAACAAAAACTTTTTTTGTAGACTTGGTGATAGATTCAATAAAAAGAGTTTTAGGTAGAGAACCGGTTATAAACAATGGAGGCGGAACTTCTGATGGCAGATTCATGCCTGTTATGGATGCAGAAATTGTTGAGTTGGGGCCTTTAAATGATTCAATTCATAAAATTGATGAAAATGTCTCTATAAAAGATTTAGAAGATCTTAGTAAAATTTATTTAGAAATTTTAAATAGTATCTCTATTTCAAATTCCTAAAATTAGGTTTTCTTTTTTCAAGAAACGCTAAAACTCCCTCTTTAAATGCCGGTTCATCACAAAGTACTCTTTGAGTTTTAATCTCGTATTCTAATTGTTCATCAAGAGAGACGTTGGTTGCATTGTCATGAGCATGGACGCATGCTTTTAATCCCTCGATGGCGCTATCAGAAATTTGTGTGGCGATTCTCATTGCTTCATCCATCAAGGAATCATCATCATAAGTTTTCCAAATTAGTCCCCAATCCTCTGCTTGATCAGCATGGAGATCTTCTCCAAGTAAGGCAAGACCATTAGCCCTAGCTCTAGAAATTAACTTCGGAACAAACCAAGAAGCGCCTACGTCAGAAATAATTCCTAATTGTTTACCAAATACTAATTTAAACTTTGCTGACTTAGCAGCTATTAAAATATCTCCACTCAAAGCTAAACCTACCCCTCCTCCTGCAGCAATACCATTTATGGCATTCACAACTGGTTTTGGACAATTTACTATTTTTTTTATCATTGGGTTTAAATAAAATTCCATATTTTTTGCTGAAATTTCACCAGTCGACCATTCAGGTTCTGTTGGCCATCCTCCACCGCTCAAGTCAGCACCCGAACAAAAACCTCTGCCCTCGCCTGTCAAAATAACCGCCCTTACTTTTTCATTAGATGCTGCTTCATCAAAAGCTTCAATTACTCCAGTCACGAGGCCATAGTTCAAACTATTTAAGCTTTCAGGTCTATTTAACTTAACTATCATAATTCCTGATTCATTTATTTCACTTATAACTTCACTCATAATTTTTCCTTTTTTATTTATATTATCTGAAGCATTACATTTTTTTATATATCTTTTTAATAGAATGAATATTTTATATATAGCTTTTAGATATATATATCTACAGAAAAGGTTGAAAATATTTAATATAACTTTAACTTATATAAGATATCGTTATGTTAAATCAGGAATTACCTCCAAATATGAAAAACGAAATAGCTGGACACAAATTACCTATATCTATTAGTGATTCTTTTGCCCTTGGGATCACTAAATTTTTAAGAAACTCAGCAGATTTTCTTTTCAAGAAAAGATATGGACACAGAGCAGTTGTTTTAGAAACTGTGGCTGCAGTTCCAGGAATGGTTGCCGGGGTAGTTCATCACTTACGCTCTTTAAGAAGAATGCAAGACGATAATGGTTTAATTCGAGAAATGTTAGAAGAAGCTGAAAATGAAAGAATGCATTTGATGACTTTTATAGAAATAGCTCAACCATCAACCTTCGAAAGATTTTTAATCTTCCTTGCTCAAATAGGTTTTGGAACCTTTTACACTTTTTTATACATTTTCTTCAACCGAACTGCTCATAGAATGATTGGATATTTTGAAGAAGAGGCGGTTGTTTCATATACCGAGTACCTTGATGAAATTGATAAAGGCCAAATAGAAAATACTCAAGCCCCCGAAATTGCTATCAAATATTGGAATTTAGCAAAAGATGCATCTTTGAGAGACGTAGTGATTGCAGTCAGAAATGATGAAGCTGGACATCGAGATAAAAATCATTTAATAGCTGATGATTTAGATTCTGCCTAATTAATAGCTATAGGATTAATTATCATTTGAACTGCCCCCCTAACCTTAGCCTGACCTAATACAAATAAAAACTCATAAACGTTATCTTTTGCAAGTTCGCCTGTACTCATAGCTTCTAAAATGTATATTCCATTTTCTTTTAAAAGTATTTGATGTCCTGGGTAAGGCTCATTTAAATCAATTGGAGGAACAACATCGTATGACCAAGTATCTGCTCCGGCTGCAACAACATTTTTTGAAGCTAGGAATGAAGAAACTTCTCCAGTAGGCCCTGGCGTACCTGAACCCCACAATTCAGGATCAGAAAAATATTTTGCCTTGGTCCATCCAGTGTGAAATATGACTACATCCCCTTCTTCAATTGTGACATCTTGTAGTTCAAGAGCTTTAATCACATCATCAACGTCGAAAGTCTCCCCAGCCTCCAAAAAATCTTTTTTAAAAAATTTAGCCATGTCCACTAAAATGCCTCTTGTAACTATTGGAGGAATTTTTTCAATTCCTAATTTAGTTAACCCAGTAGTCTCTGAAAATTCTTTTCCATCATGACAATTATAAAAAATTGCATCTGTTCCTCCGATGTGACCTAAACCATCAATCTGAGAACCAATACCTAACCAACCATGAAACATATCATCGTTGTAAGTAGCATTCGGTAGGCCTAATTTTCCAAACTGTTGTGTAGGCTGGACTACACTCAAACTTAAAGATCTTGGCGGGTAGGCTGGAGTATCTTGATCAATGACTAGACCTAAACTATACACTTTACCAGTTTTAATTAAGTCAGAAGCCTTAAGGACTAATTCCTTTGTAAGAAGATTTGCATTCCCCAATTCGTCGCCTTTTCCCCACTTAGAATGTTCACAAGTTTCAGAATTTACGAAGAAACTAAAAAATAGGAATGAAGAAATAAAAAAAGTTTTCATTAGTATTTTTGAAAATGGAGCGATTGACGGGGTTCGAACCCGTGGCCTCGACCTTGGCAAGGTCGCGCTCTACCAACTGAGCTACAATCGCTTTGGTATTAATTTACATATTATAAAAATTCGAATCAACCTTTACTTTAAATAAAAATTATGAAATCCAAAATTAAAAAAAATTAATAAAAGTTTTGACCTTGGTAGATTTTTTTTATATCTTATATTGCTTCTTGTGTACGGGGGAGATTCACAAGAAGCTCCATAAAAAAACTCCGGCATAAAGCCGGAGTTTTTTTTTGGTTTTTTTCCTTAAGCGTAGGAAGCTTCTGAATCTGCTTTAGCAGCAGCCCAGATAGCTAAACCAAATGCTGTTTTGTTAATTAAATCAGCCAAGTTGTAGATAATATTCAATGAATTAGCATCTACTCCGCCACCGAAATATCCAATTGCATATCCCAATGGGTAAATTGCCCAACCTACAGTCACAATCCATTTAATTGTTGTAAATGCTTGCTGACTGGCTGCGTTTCCACTTCCAGCATTAGCAGCAGCAGTTTCACCAAAGAAAATTTCATAAATGATGTAAAGCCAAGCGATCATTCCAATCACCCAACCAAGAGTTACATCCATTAATCCAGTTTCTCCTAGATATCCAAAAACTAACATCACAATTGATGCAGTTAGAAGCTTCCAGAAAATGGCAGCGCTAATTGCTGTAACAGCAGCAATAACTAAATAAAATTCAATTATTTGAAGAGGAACGGTAATTAACCAATCAATGTATCGGTAAACAGTAGGTGTATCGCCAACCATTACCCACACGTCTCTCATGTACAAATAATGCCAAAAGGCTATACCAGTAACTAAACCTGCAACAGTCAAAGAAGTTTTCCACTTACCTTTAACGTCAGATCTTTCAATGAAGAAAAATACAGTAGAAGCAAGCATTATAGCTGTGGCTAGCCAAAAAGAAATACCAACATAATCGTTAGTAGCTAGAACATATTCCATAATATCTCTCCCAGATAATTATTAATAATTAGATGAATAATACATCAAAAAAGCAAAAAATATAAATAATTAGTCATATATTAATTTTTATCCAATTACCAGAATTAAACCAGTAAGCAAACAAAATAGCTTTAACAAGATAATCGACCATTAAGCTCGCAAAAATGTATTCGACAGGTAAATTAAGAAAAAGAAACAAGAGAGCAATTGACAGTCTAAAGAATAATAGCCCTATTAATGTAATTATTAGAGGAGATTTCGTGTCGCCAGCTCCTCTCAAAGCCCCACCTATTGCAAACTCGATGGCCATTAAAGGTTGCATTGAGCCTAAAAACCAGACAAATATTACCGTTAGCCTTACAACTTCATTGTCATCCACAAGAAATCTTGAGATCTCATTTGAAAATATAGCAATTAAAAGCCCCACAACTCCCATAGAAATAATTGATAACCCTGCCGATTTCCAACCACTTCGCTTTGCTTCTTTTGGATTGTTAGCTCCTAAAAATTGTCCCGTTAAAGTTGCGCCGGCAATAGAGAAACCCTGACCAATCATGAAAGATAACATGAGAATATTTATTCCAATGTTATAAGCGGCACTTGGCGCGGTTCCATACAATGAAATAATCCAGAAATAAAATAATAAACCAAACTGAAAAACGCCAGACTCCAAAGTAGCAGGTGTCGCAATTCTTATTATTGATTTAACTCTTTTATATATTATTTGTCTTACATCAGGGATAGGAATAATTGTCATTTTTGAAAGCCAGAGAATTAGATAGATTATAGTTCCTGCAGTAAAAGAAATACCCCATGCATATGAAGCTCCCACAACTCCCAATTGTGGAAACCCAAATTGACCATTAACCAATCCTATTAGTAAATATATATTTAAAAGATTTTGAAAAATCATAATTGCTAAAGGAGTTTTGGCGTCGCCAGCAGATCTTAAAGCCGAACTAAAAATGAATGAGCATGAAAAAGTTATTGAGAATAACATTGTGTACTTAATATAGATAACGGCCAATTTTTTTGACTCAGGATCTAAACCAAAAAAAGAAATAATTGATTCTCCATAGAACCACATTGAAAGGGATGCAAATAAGCTTAGCGCGGAACCAATCCATAAAGAATCTAACAACACTTGTGAAGCTTCTTTATAATTACCAGATCCAAAAGCTCGAGCTACTAAAGCCGCGGTTCCAGTAGAAACCGCCATAATTATTGATTGAATTACGAATAAAATTCTTTGCCCTGTTCCTACAGCTGCAACCGCTTCGGTCCCAAGCACACCTACGGCTTTTATCGAAACTACTCCAGCTGCAGCAAATAAAATGTTTGCTAAAATTGAAGGCCATGCTAATCCCCATATTGATAAAGTTTCCGGACTAGAAACGCTTTCAATATTATCAGGTAACTCTTCAGAGCTTTCAGAATGACTCACTTAAAATTTTTAATTGAATTTGTAATTAATTCCCAGACGCCACTTTAAAGGAATTCCTGGAAAAAATCTTTCTCCGGTAAATGAGGAAAAGTCTGCTCTTTCTGCATAACCCTTATCAAAAATATTCAAAATACTCAGATTTAAACGTAAATCGTCATTCAACACATAAGAAGATCTGAGATTAGTTAAGTTGTGACCTTTATAAATATAATTATTTGAGGGCTCAGTATAATATTCATCCATAAATTCTTGCTCTAATTCTAAGTTCAATTTATTTGAAACTTTAAAATTTATAAAAATACTGCCAAAAATATTTGGACTAGTATCAATTTCATTTCCTGAAATCACTCCGATATCTTGGTCAGTAAAGTCATAGTAGTGCCCAGCTAGATTAAGAGCATATTTCACTGAAAAATAATTATTTATAGTTTTTGCCCCTTGCATTTCTATACCTTTGTGCCTAGACTTTCCTCCAAATACCATACTAGAGTCAGAATCTTTAAAAATGTAATTTTTCTTTTTTGAATAATAAAAAACTAATTTATTAAAGAAATTATTTCCCTTATTGTCCAGAGCTAATTCAATTGAATCTATTATTTCTGAATCTAAATCTGCCAGAATTTGAGATTTTTGAAGCCTAAATAATTCATTAATTTGAGGAGGACGATGCCCTTTACTGTATTGAAAGAAAATCTTTCCAATATTTGTAAACTTTGAGACTCCTAATCTATATGAATAATCCGTAAAACTTAATTCGGTATCTGCTGGTCTGGAATAGAAGCATCCGCCTCTAGGACACACAGTACCATCATCTTTTAAACGACCGTCAGACATTAAATTATCGTAATCGTACTTAAGGTGTTCTAGACGTAGGTTAGAAAAAAAATTGTAATTATCTTTCAGTTCAAATTCATGAGAAATGAAAGCAGCAAGAAAGCTTGTTACCACCTCAAAATCATAGTGGTAACCTTGTGGTCTGACTGCATTGTTAAAAGCATTAGGAGAATTCAATACATCTGGTTGATACTGATCTAGATTAACGAATGCTATTTCAATCTGGCTACCTATTTCGAAGAAATTATTACTAATTTCTAATTCTGATAACTTGAGCATAACTCCTGTACTTTTCTGACCATTTTTTTCAATAGGTTTTCCAGGCAAATAATGCTGAATAAATTCCATCGAACTAAATCTAAAATAAGGTGTAATAAAAACATCGTATTTATTTAAACTTTTTGAAATTTCTGTCTTAATTCTTAGCGATTTAGCGTCTCTATAAGCCTCAGGATTAATATTTTCTAATCCTCTTGGAAGTAGGTAAGAATCAACATAACCAGCAGTTTCCTGATTTAAATTTGTAAAATTAATACTCGTATTAAAAGACCAATCTTTTGACTGACTGAAATTTTTGAAAACTAATTTCTGTTGATCAAATCCTGATTGATCTCTAAATCCTTTGTCTCTGTCCAAATCAAGGGCAATGATTTTATTACTTAACATTCTAAGTAAAATTGTAGATCTTAAAGATTCGTTTTTATCGGTTTCAAGAATAAATTTATTATCTCCTTCCGTCTTCAAAGTTTTAATATTTATGACTCCATGTAAAGCATCCCCCCCAAACATGGAACTTGAGGGACCTTTAACCACTTCTATTTCAGAGGCCAGGTTTCCTGAGACCTCAAAAAGATTATTAACGTTACAAAAGCCTGCAGGACGAATTGGAATTCCATCCTCTAAAATCTGAAAAGATCCACAAGCTCCTGATCCAGTCAATACAGGCGATCTAAGAGAGATTAAACTTTCCTGACCTGAGCCTCGGCTAATCCAAACGCCAGAAGATAAATTTAATAATTCTTTGAAATGATGAGAATTATAAAACTCTATTTCCTCTTGATTTATTTCGTCAATAGATGGCATGAAAAGCCAATTAGATTCCATTACTAATATATCTTCTTCAATTTCTGAGGATAAAATAAAAGGAAACGAAAAAAATATTAATGCAAAAAAATACTTCATGAAGTTAATTTTAACTTTTAACTTTAGTTATAAACAAAAACGAAAAAAGCAGGCAAGGGAGGCTTGCCTGCTTTTTATTAGGGAGAAATTAATCTGAGAATTCTGGGTAAGCTGATACCCCAACTTCTGTTGAATCAAGACCTGCGTCTTGCTCTTCATCAGTTGCTCTGATTGGCATAATTATATTAATAATAAATGTAACTATTAAGCTCGCTATGTAAGTGAAACCTCCAATAGCAAGAACTCCATATAACTGCCATAGGAATGAAGCATCAGAAGTAAATGGAACTACCATTACACCTAAGATACCAACTGTTCCGTGAGCAGATATTGCGCCAACAGGATCATCTACTTTCAAACTTTTATCAAAGAAAAGAATTGAGAAGTATACCAAGACACCACCAGCGGCTCCGATAAATACGGCTTCTCCACCTGTAGGGGCGCTTGGACCAGCTGTGATTGCAACCAAACCGGCAATAGCACCATTAATAGCCATAGTGACATCCATTTTTCCAGTTGCAAATAAACTTGTTAACAATGCAGCAATAACTCCACCTGCAGCAGCCATATTAGTATTTAAGAACACTTGACTGACAGCAATAGCGCTAGCTTCTGAACTTACAACAAGTTCTGAACCACCATTGAAACCAAACCAACCTAACCAAAGTATCCATGCACCTAAAGCTGCTAAAGGAATGTTTGATCCAGGCATAGGATTAACTGAACCATCTGCATTATATTTGCCTTTTCTTGGACCTAGGACTGTAACAACAGCCAAGGCTGCTGCAGCACCACATAAATGGACTGTACCTGATCCAGCGTAGTCAGAATAACCACCTGAGCTTAAGAAACCTCCACCCCAGTTCCAGTAACCTTGAATTGGGTAAATGAAAGCAGTAAGAATTACAGCAAATAAATAAAAAGGAAGTAGTTTCATTCTACCTGCAACTGCTCCTGAAACAATTGACATAGCTGTTGCAACAAAAACTACTTGGAAAAAGAAATCAGCTTGTTGTGAGTAATCCATTCCGTAAGGAATTCCGATTTCCTCAATAGGGTCTGCAGTAGACAACCACCAAGAAGTTCCTATTCCAGGAAGAATTCCGTCGATTAAAGCTGATCCTGGATACATAAGAATAAATCCACATGCCAAATACATGACACATGCGATTGAGTACAATCCTAAATTCTTAGTAACAATCTCAGAGACGTCCTTCTTCTGAACCAAGCCAGCTTCTAACATAGTGAAACCAGCTGCCATCCACATAACTAATGCTCCTGACATAAGAGCATAGAATGTGTCTAATGAAAATTTAATTTCTTCCATTAATATTCTCCGTTGATCGCACCTTCACCGGTTTCACCAGTTCTGATACGTATTACATCTAAAAGTTCTGTAATGAAAATTTTTCCATCACCAATAGTGTTGGTATTAGCTACACTACGAACCGCTTCTATAATGTCATTAACACTCTCGTCCTTACATGCGACCTGCAACATTGCCTTTGGATTTGTATCCACTTGGTATTGAGCTCCCCTATAAGAGTCTGTGTGCCCCTTTGTTGATCCAAATCCTCTAGCATCTAAGATAGTAGCTCCGCTAACACCCACTGACGAAATCGCGCTTTTTACAGCTTCGACTTTGGATGGTTTCACAACAATTGACATAAGTTTCATAAATTTTTGACGAATACCGGGCATTCATGCAATTTATAGAACATATTTTAAATCTTTATAAAAGGTGGCTAATTTGGGCTACTTTTTTTAAAAATCATAAAAAAAGGAAGGTTATCGAACAGTTTCTGTCTATTAAATATAAGAATGCACTTAAAAAGAGCGTATTTTTTGGCGTCCCCTAGGGGGATCGAACCCCTGTTGCCGAGATGAAAACCCGGTGTCCTAACCGCTAGACGAAGGGGACTCAACAAAAAAAATGATTGTATCAGAAAGATTTATTTTTCAAAGTCCATAATCTTAGAAAGAAATCCTCTAAGAATACCCATTTCCATTTTATCCAACCTTGTTTTTTTCAATAATCTCTCAATTCTTGTTTTAACTTGTTTAGAACTTCTAGGATCATAAAAGTCTATTTTTTTTAAAACTTCCATTAAGTGTTCTAATAATTTTTCATTTTCTTCATTAGTAGCTATGTCGCGTTCATCTGATTTTAAAATAGAGCTGTCTAAAGTAATCTTTCTTATTTCAAAAGCAACAAGCTGTAACGCGTGAGATAAATTTAGTGATGGATATTCAGCACTAGTAGGTATTACTAAATGAATATGACATTTTTGCAGTTCTTCATTAGATAAACCGTTATCTTCTCTTCCAAAAATAACGGCAGTTTTATTTTTAGCGGACTGGAGCTCACTTTTTATTTCTTCACTCATATCATCGATAAAAAAAGTTGGCCACGGAATAGTTCTCTCTCTCGCGCTGGTAGCCAAAATTAAATTCTTATCTTCAATCGCTTGATCAAAAGATTCATAGATCAAAGCGTTATCAAGAATATCTTTCGCACTTTTTGCTCTATAGTATGCTTCTTTAGTAATTGTCTTTCTTGGCTTAACAATTCCTAATTTTTTAAATCCCATGTTTTTAATTGCTCTTGCACAGGCTCCAATATTTCCTGAATGTGAAGGTTCAACTAAAATAAATTCAATATCATTATTATTTTTTTTATTCATTCCGCTCTAAGTTGACCAATAGTTTACAATTGTTTTGTGCA
Organism: uncultured SAR86 cluster bacterium; assembly: GCA_902616715.1. Classification (GTDB taxonomy): domain Bacteria; phylum Pseudomonadota; class Gammaproteobacteria; order Magnimaribacterales; family AG-339-G14; genus AG-339-G14. The sequence continues at coordinate 109,294 of CACMTR010000001.1, read as the reverse complement.
ATCTAAAGAACCAAAAATAGTCATAGCCTTAAAGGCCGCAAGACTCGCAGCGAAGGAAATTCTTAAGTTTTCCCGCAGAATGGACAAAGTCAAAATCTATGAAAAAGGTCCCACCGACTTTGTTACGCAAGTAGATAGGATTGCAGAAAATATTATTATCTCTTCCATAAGTGAATCTTTTCCAGATAGTGCATTTATTTGTGAAGAGTCAGGAAAGTCAGGAAAGGAAAAATCTGATTTAGTATGGGTAATAGACCCAATCGATGGCACTACTAATTTTATTCATGGATTTCCCTATTATTCAATTTCCATAGCTTGTTATGAAAAAGATGTTTTATCTCATGGGATTATCTATGACATAACGAGAGACGATGAGTATTTTGCCTCCAAAGGAAAAGGTGCCTATCTGAATCAGGAAAGATTAAGGGTCTCAAAGATTAAAACTTTAAAAAACTCTCTTCTTTGCAACTCCTTTCATTCAGGCAGGATAAAACCTGAACTGAACACAATGGAGGTTATAAAAAAATTGTATAGTCATAATTTAACTTTAAGACGAACAGGATCCACTGCAATTGATTTGGCATATGTTGCTGCTGGCAGATTAGACGCTTTCGTAGGATATGGAATGAAACACTGGGATTTTGCTGCTGGAGTGTTACTTGTTAAAGAAGCAGGCGGCTATGTCACAAATTTTTTTGGAAATGAGACTGTTGACGATTCCCATCATGTAATTGCAGGAAATAAAAAATGTGTGGAGCTAATTTTAGAAGATATAAAAAGCTCTTTTAGATAATTTTACGGCATGCCGTCATCAAATCTCTCAGATTTTTTTATTGCTAGATCATCTGCTGTGATATTCATAGAAATCAAAGTATTGCAGACAATATAAATCGAAGAATAAGTTCCTGCTACAACTCCAATAATCAGTGCAATTGAAAAATTTTGAATGGCATCACCACCAAATATAAGTAAAGCAAATAAGACCAGTAAGGTTGTTAAAGATGTGATGAGAGTTCTTCCTAACATCTGAGTTAAAGATCTATCGATAAGTGCAATGGTTTCAGATCTTCTTTTTTTTCTGAAATTCTCTCTAATCCGGTCAGAAACGACAATGGTATCATTCAGAGAGTAACCTATTACAGCTAAAACGGCTGCTAACACTGTTAAATCGAAATCTATTGAGAATAGAGAAAACATGCCAACTACAATTAGTACATCATGAACTAAGGCAAAAATCGCTCCAACAGCAAACTTGTATTGAAAACGAAACATTATGTAAACAGCCATTATTAGCAAAGCTAGCAAAAGTCCTAAGCCTCCCTGATCTCTTAATTCTTCTCCAATTTGAGGTCCAATAAATTCTTCTTTCCTTAAATCGAATTCATAATTTTCTTCAAGAACTATTTTAAGAGATTCAGCATTCGAACTGTCTGCTCCTCCTGGAATTTTTATACTTACATCATTTTGAGAACCTGAAAAATTCAAAACATAATTATCTATGTTTTTCTCATCAAGAAGTCCTCTTATCTGTTCCAAATCTTCTAAATTCTCTTTCAGCTGTATTTCAACTAGCACCCCGCCCGTGAAGTCCAAACCAAGCTCTAAATTTTTAAAAACTAAAGAAACTATAGAGATAAGTAACAAAGCAAAAGAAAAAGTTAGAGCTAACTTTCTAAATTTCATAAATTGAATATTCATAAATTTAAATCCAAATTTTTTCTATGTTTCTTCTTCTAGCATAAATAAAGAATACCAACATTCTTGTAAAAAGAATTGCAGTAAACATTGAAGTTAAAATTCCAACAGAAAGAGTTATTGCAAAGCCCTGTATAGGGCCAGTTCCCACAATATACAAAATTAAGGCAACGATTAAAGTGGTTAAATTAGCGTCAACTATTGTTATAAATGCTCTGTTATAACCTGATGTTATTGCCTCCAAAGGCTTTAGTTTACGTTTTAATTCTTCTCGAATTCTTGAAAATATTAAAACGTTTGCGTCCACTGCCATTCCGATTGTCAGGACAATACCAGCTATACCAGGCAAAGTAAGTGTTGCTGATAAAATCGACATTATTGAAGCAATTAAAATTAAATTTAGCAGGACAGCTAAATTGGCTATAAATCCAAAAACTTTGTAATAAAAAATCATAAAGACCAAAACAAGGGACAAGCCTAAAATAAGAGAGTTTATGCCCAATCTAATATTGTCAGCTCCTAAGGAAGGCCCTATCGTTCCTTCTTCTACAAAATTCATTGGCGCTGCAAGTGCTCCTGCTCTCAGTAATAAAGCAAGTTCTGAAGCTTCGGCAGGGGAATCCAATCCTGTTATTCGAAATTGATTTGCAAGGGCCGACTGAATTGTTGCTAGACTTATGATTCTTTTATCGTAAAAATTTTTAATAGAATTAATGCCGCTATCAACATTAGAAAGTATCTTTCTTTCTACAAATAAAACTGCCATTCTTGTGCCAACATTATTTCGGGTAGCCCTGTGCATTTGAGCTCCTCCATCTGAGTCTAAAGATATATTTACCTGCGGAAACCCATTTTCATCGAATCCCACACTAGCATCAGAGACCCTGTCTCCAGAAATAATGACTTTTTTTTCCAACCTAGTTTTGAGACCTCGATAAGGAAAAGATTCTACTCTTGATGCAAGCGAGTTATCCTTGGCCTCTAAGCGAAATTCAAGATTTGCTGTTTTTCCAATAATTTTTTTTGCTTCTGCAGTATCTTGAATTCCAGGTAATTGGACGGAAATTCTTTTCCTTCCCTCTCTTTGGACCACAGGTTCTGATACTCCCAACTCGTTTACTCTATTTCTTAAAGTTGTTAAATTTTGGAGAACCGCATAATCAATTGTTTCGTCTATCTCTTCGTCAGAAAAAGAAAGTTCATAGACAAGATTTTGGTCAAGATCAATATCTAAATTTCCTAGGTCATTTACTATTCCATCAAAGATTTCAGTTTTTTCATCATCTACTAAACTAACTAAAATTTTATTCTCTTCAATCTCAATGAAGTTCGTCTTTACTCTTTCATCTCTTAGAGAATTCCTTATTACTGAGGCCGTCGATTCTAATTTTGTCTGTAGTAGAAGTTCTGTATCTACTTCCATTAAGAAATTAACACCGCCTCTCAAATCTAAGCCCAACTTCATTGGTTTTGCATTCAAAGCTTTCAGCCAGTCTGGTGTATTGGCAGCTAAATTAAGCGCTACAACAAAATTTTCATTTAGCTCTTTTTGAAGATAATCTTTAAGTAAAATTTGATCTTGATAGCTATTAGTTCGAATCAGTACAGATTTTTCAGTTTTTTCAAATGAAAGCGTATCGATATCTGTTTTCTTAGATAAATCTTTAAGATCATCTAAAAATTTATTTGAAAATCCGTCACCTGCGCTAGCAGTTGTAATTTGAACTGAAGGATCAGGAGGGAAAATATTAGGGAGAGAGAAAATAATTCCAATAGAAAGAACTATTAGAATAGAAAAAATTTTCCAAGCTTGAAATCGCACTTTTTATAAAGACTTAATTGTTCCTTTTGGTAGCACGCTGCTGACTGAAGCTCTTTGGATTATAAGTTCCGAGTTATTGGCTCTTATAGTAATGAAATTGTCAGATATTTTTAAGATAGATCCTACTATCCCTCCTGAAATTACTATTTCATCTCCGACTGAGAGATTTTCTATCATTTCTTTTTGCGCTTTCATCCTTTTATTTTGAGGTCTTATAATAAGAAAATAGATAAAGAGAAAAAATCCACCTATCAAAATGAGTTGTGGACCTAAAAAAGAGGAAGATTGGGCTGTAATTAATTGTATTTCATTCATAATTTTTTCTGGTACCGAAGGAGAGACTCGAACTCTCACGCCTTGTGGGCATTCGATTTTGAATCGAACGCGTCTACCAATTCCGCCACTTCGGCTTAATTAAATTGTAAAATCCATATAGTACATGGATTTCATAGTTAAATAGACTAAAATTTTTGAGGATATTACCATCTAAACAAGAAATTTAAATGATATGCTGAAATTTCTAATAAACCCAGAAGCTGAATTTGAAACAGAAAGTGTTAAAAATTTAATTGAGTCAAAAAAAGTAATCTATGCCCTTTCAAGTACATCTTCTTTTGATTTAAATGCTTTAATAAAATTAACCAAAAAAAATAATTTTTCCTCGCCTAAAAAATCAAAAAAGAATTTTTTTCAACTTAAAGGAGCAAAAAGACTTTTCCCTTGGCAGGCACCTAGAAGAAGGAACCCAAGGGAGCTACATCAACTAGCAAAAGATCCAGATGCAGTGAATAAAATTATTATTCCTGTAGATGTTTTTTGGGGAAAAGCGCCAGAAAGACAAGACCACTGGGTAAAATTAATTTTTAGAGATTCTTGGGAAGCAGGCTCTTTTTTAAGAAATTTATTAAAAGTAATTTTTAATGGCAGACAAGCAAATGTATTTTTTCATAAACCTCTCGAGTCTAAAGATATATTTAGCCAACAAAAAACCTCAGAGCATCTTGTCTTAAAGACTGACAGGCTTTTAAGGGCAAGATTTAGAAAAAATAGGCAAGCTAAAATAGGTCCAGATATTTCTAATAAAAGAACTCTTATTCATGCAATTTTAAATTCCTCATCAGTAAAGCAAGAAATAAAGGATTCTTCAAATGGGTCAAAAAAAATAGAAATAAATCAAAATCGAAAGGCTTACAAATATGCTATCGAGATCTGCTCAGATATTTCTTATCCAGTAATCTATCTATACGACAAAGCCCTAAATTGGTTTTGGAATTCAAGATATGACGGTTTAGAAATTATCGGGATAGAAAAAATAAACGATTTGGCTGTTGGTAATTCCTTGATTTACACGCCTTCTCATAGAAGTCATATAGATTACCTAGCTTTGTCTTACGAACTTTATACAAATAATTTGATGTTGCCTCAAATCGTCGCAGGAAAAAATTTAAATTTGCCAATTTTAGGAAGGATTTTAAGAAATGGAGGAGCTTTTTTCATGAGAAGATCCTTTGGTCCCAACAAACTTTATTCAAAAGTATTTTTTGAACATTTAAGAAAATTATTTCAAAGAGGCTATTCTATAGAATTTTTTCCTGAAGGTGGCAGGACGAGAACTGGGAGATTGTTGTCTCCTAGACCAGGAATAATTTCAATGATTATTAAATCTTTTCAGGATATGGATGAAAGAGACGTAAAGTTTTTACCAATCTCTATCAGTTATGAAAAAGTACTTGAAGGTAAATCTCACTTAAAGGAATCAAGAGGGCAAAAAAAGAAAAAGGAAAGCCTTATGTCAATCTTTTCAACAATTGGAGATTTCAGAGGTTATTTAGGCAATGCCTATCTTCAATTTGGAGAGCCCATAGATCTAAAGTCTTTTTTAAATAAACACTCTCCTAACTGGCAAGATGATGTGGTTGATCTTAATAAAGACACCGAAAAGAAATCATGGCTTTATGAAGTGACTCCACTGCTTGGGAACAGAATTATGACTAACATCAATAATGCCACGGTTGTGACTTCTTCAAGTTTATTTGCTTCGGCAATCTCTGATATCGTTGATGAAGAAATCGATAAAGAGAGGTTAGTAACCAGAATTGAAAATTTGATAAAAATTATAGAAATTTCAAATTATTCAAATTTAATAAAATTGCCAAATATCTCTTCAAAACAAATTTTAGAAAAAATTAAAAAACTGAAATTTTATAAAGCTGAAGGAGAAAAAACCTTAATAATGAGCAAAGCTGAAAAAAATCTTATGGAGTTTTACAAAAATAACATTTTACATTTACTGATACTTCAAAGTTATATTTTTTATAAAAGTAGAAAAAAAATTGTTAAAAGCAGACTAGTAACACAATTTGAAGAAGTTTTTCCTCAGATAAAAAAAGATTTTTTTCTGGATATTTCTTTAAATCAAACAGAAGAAAAAGTTTCTGAGATTATAATGGCATTAAAAAAATTGCATTTATTAGAAATTGATGAAAAAGATGAAATTTCTTGGGCAGGAAGTGAAAAAGAAAAGGATGTCGCTGAAATGTTTTCTTCATTTTGGGTAGAAAATCTTTCAACCAGCTAAGAAAAAGTTTTATATAATTAAAATAATGAAGATAACTTACCCGCCTATAATACTTTTATGCTCTCTAATAATACAGACCGTCTTGTACTTTACTTTTCCAATGCTAATCAACTTAAGTATTTTGCTAGGAATTTTTATTATTTTGACTGGAATTTTTTTGGTTTATATTTCCTTGAAAAAACTTTCAAAAATGGAAACTACTTTTATTCCTGACGGACAACCGAATAAATTAGTCATCGATGGTCCTTTCAGAGTTTCTAGAAATCCAATTTATTTAGGAATGCTTTTCATTTTATTAGGTACTGCAATATCGCTGCAATCATTATCTGCTCTTTTGATTGCTTTCATTTTTTTTCTTATCATTAACTTCACTTGGATTAAACATGAAGAGGAAAAGCTAGCTTCAACTTTCAATGAAGAATGGAAAGAGTACTTAGCTAAAACTAGACGTTGGCTTTAATTTTTTCTTCTGTCAAATATCTGAAAAGTTACCACCTTCCCCTTTAATTCATAAGAAGGAGCTTTAGATGTCTTCTTTTTTTCAATTTTATGTCTTTTAATGACAATTAATTCTGCCTTGGATTCTAAAGAACTTTCTATAAGCTCATCTGGCTGGTCCAGAAGAGATTTTCTTAAAAAATGCATTTCTTTTTTGGCAAAAGATTTATTTTCTATTCCAAACATCGGATCTAAATAAATAATTGATTTGCTGTCGACCTCAGGAATAACTTCCAAGGAGTTTCTATTTTTTAATTTAATGTTATCTATTTTATTTTTTAAAAGCTTTTCTCTTGTAAATTCAAAAAGCCAAGACTCTTTTTCAAATGCATTTATTTTAAAACCTAATTTTGAAATCAAAAAAGCATCTAAACAAAATCCCGCAGTGAAGTCATAAACTTGATAATCTAAATTAAATTTTGAAAAACACCTTTGTAGAAGGTTTTTATTATTATTTTCTTCTTTTGGATACTGAAAATTTAAACTAAATGGCTTAGAATTTTTTAATGACAAATCTTGTAAAAAAATACCTTCTTGAAGTAGCCAAATTACAAGTTTATCTTTATGTGATTTTCTAATGTCTCTTGGCGATAAAAGAGTTAATTCATGATCTTTAGAAAACTTTTTAGCTCTTTTTTCTAAAGCTCTTGAAAGAAAAGAAACTATAGGTTTTTGAATTGATTTCATGCATGCCTATATTAATATATCCTTTTTTAAAAATTATTATGGTAAAGCTTTTAGATACCGACATCAAAACAAAAGAAGTAAAAAAATGGCAAGGAATAAATATCCTACATTTTCAAGGGTCAAGCTGCTCACAAAAATTAAGAATTTTTTTAAAAGAAAAAAACATTAATTGGAAAAGTCATCATGTAAATTTAGTAACTGGGGATAATTTTACGGATTGGTTTTTAGGAATAAACCCCAGAGGTGTTGTACCGGTTCTCGTTGATAATGGTGAGGTACATATTGAAAGTAATGACATAATCAAATATTTAGATAATAAATTTCCTTCAAAAATACTTTGGCCTTCAAATGAAGCCAATAAAATTGAAAAGTTTTTAGAAGAAGAAGACGGCATTCATCTTGATTTAAGAAACTTAACCATGAAATTTGTTGCTCCAACTTTTCTAATGAAGAAAAAGGAGAAAGACATTAAAAATTTTGAAGAATCTTCGAATTTTGTAGAAGGAGTTGAGGATAAACAGAAGCAAATACAACTTAATTTTCATAAAAACTTTATAAAGGATAATGGAATAAGTTCGTCATCAATACAAAAATCAATAAATGTGTTCAAAGAAAAATTAACCAAAATTGATAATGAATTGTCCAAACAAAAATTTATTGTTTCTAATCAATTAACAATTGTAGACATCGCTTGGTTTGTTTATTTGAGAAGGTTAGAAACAATAGGGTTTACTTTTAAAAAAAATTATCCAAATTTATCTAAATGGTTTATAGAACTAAAAAATAATAAAAATTTTTTAAAAGAAACCTCTTTGCCAACTCCTTTAAAAATAATATCTTCAATCTTTAAGGCTTACCTCTTTTTAACAGGTCAAACTTTTAATAAATATTTAAATAAAGATTAAAATTCCTGCTAGCAAAAACCGATAAATCACAAAAGGCAACAATCCGATTTTATTAACCAATTTTAAGAAATAATGAATTGTGATAAGTGCAATCACAAAAGAAAAGAAAATAACTAACAACAGTTCAGAAATTTTGATTTCGTATTCAAAATCAATCAAATAATTTTCACCAAAAAAAATTATTACTAAAGTAGGAATAGCCAATAAAAAACTTATTTTTAACGCATCAACACTTCGAAATCCAAGATAAAATGCTCCCATAATTACTAAAGCGGATCTTGAAGCTCCCGGAATTAAGGCTAATGTTTGAAACAGACCCAAAACAAATGAGTCTTTCCAGGAAAGGTCATCTAAAATTCTACTGCCTCTAAAATACTCGAAAATTAACAATAAAATCCCAAAAAATATCATTGAAAATACTATGACATTTTGGTTTCTTAAATTGAATTCTATGAAGTCTCTTAAGAAAAAACCAAAAAATAAAATTGGCAAAGTTCCTATCAACAAACAATTACCAAGGTTATTAACATCATTGATTTTATAGGTACTCATAATCTTTATAAGTTCTCCTCGAAAATACCAAACAACAGCCAAAAGAGTCCCAAAGTGGGCAAAAACATCAACTGTAATATCTTGATTAGAATTATTAAAAATTTCTGAAAAAATAATTAAATGAGCTGAGCTTGAAATTGGTAAAAATTCTGTGACTCCTTGAATCAACGAAAGTAAGATGATATTAATTAAGTCCATTTAATTTGCCTTTTTCCAATGGTCTTCTCCTGATAGATAATTAGGCGAAACCTCTTCTGCAGCGACATAACTTTTCTTTTCAATAGCCAAATCAATTAACTCAAACATATTTGAAGCTTGAGAAAAACAGTTTTCATAAGTATTTTTATCTTCTATGTTTTGAAGAAATCTTATCCCGTTTCCAACATAAAAAGTTTCTTTAGAATTAATATCAACGTAATTTGATAAGTCTTCCTGATTTATTAAACATTCTTTTTTCAATATTTTAATTTCTTCTTTTTTAAATTCATATGAGCCTATATAAAGCTCTTTCATATGTGCATTAGTAACGACAAAAATTTTTTCTTTCTCCAACTTAGAATATGCCTGGTGCGCAAGGACTGCCAAGCTTGATAATGGGATTAATGGAATGTCATTTGCAAAAGCAATAGCTTGAGCTACAGAACAACCTACTCTGAGCCCTGTAAAAGACCCGGGCCCGTTACTAACGGCAATTAAATCTAATTCGTCTTTTTTTAAATTTGATCTACTTAATAAATCTTCTATGAAATCTAAAATAACTAATCCATGTTCATTTTCATTTTCAGTAAGATTAGATTTAATTTCTTTGCCAGATCTTAATGCCACTGAACAGTAAAGCCCTGAAGTTTCAATAGCTAAAATATTTTTAAAATTATTCAATGTTTGAAAAGATTTCGTTGCTCACTTCTTCGGGTGGATTCGCTCCATTAACTTTTACAAACTTTAAATCAGATTTTTTTTCAACCTGTTGATAATAATCTATTAACGGATCAGTTTGATTTTTATAAACCTCTAATCGTGCTAAAACAGTCATTGGTTTGTCATCTTCTCGTTGAATTAAATCTTCACCAGATAAATCATCTTTTCCTTCAACTTTAGGCGGATTAAATTCTATGTGGTAACTTCTCCCCGAGGATAGATGGATTCTTCTTCCTGACATTCTAGAAATTATTACCTCATCTGAAAGAGAGATTTCTATAACTATATCAATATCAATATTTAAATTTTTTAATCCGTCTGCTTGACCAATTGTTCTAGGGAAGCCATCGAACAAGAAGCCAGTTTTACAATCCTCCTTAGAAACTCTTTCTTTAATTATTCCTAAAATAATTTCATCAGAAACCAATTTACCTGAATCCATGATTTTTTTTGCTTTTTTGCCAAGAGGAGTGTTATTTCTAATTGATTCTCTTAGCATATCGCCTGTTGAAATGTGGGGAATTTTTAATTTATTTGAAATTACTTCAGCTTGTGTTCCTTTTCCAGCTCCTGGAGGACCGAGTAATATTATTTTCATTTACCAAAAATTCCAGTGGCAACTGCCGCGGCATTATGATGTGTATCAGTCAAACTTAGACTTATATGCTTTAGGTTAAGTTTCTTTGCAAAAGTGGCGGCTTTTCCTTTCAATTCTACTTTAGGCCCACCATACCCTCTGTGAATAACAATGTCTTTAGGCCTAATACCATTTGTAAAACCTGTACCCAGAACTTTCGAGACCGCTTCTTTAGCTGCAAAATTTTTAGCTAGATAGGGAGCTTTTGCAATTGAGGCTTTATTAGAAAAAGTGTCAATTTCTGAATCATCATATAGTCTTTGCAGCATACGATTTCCAAAAGTTTCGTAAGCTTTTTTGATTCTATCTATTTCAATAAGATCTATTCCGTTTTTAATTTGCATCTTTTCTCAATCTGAAAAATTTTGAAGAATTTAAAGGTTTTGATGATATCGTATCTAATGAAGATTTCATTATATTTTTTATAAATTTTTTCGACTGATCGTTCAGAAAAACTCCTTCATTAAATTTTAATATCGAACTGCCTAGAATTACGTCCCTAAAACTCTCTTTATTTACTACTTGAAACCCTTTGCTAGGAATAAATTCGTAAAATAAATCCTCTTTAATTTTTTTTCCTTTACTATCCAAGGTTAAGCTGAACTTGTATCCTAACTCTGAAATGAGATCTAGCTCAAATTTTCTTAATTTAAGCTCTCGTTCTGTAGGACTCTCTGATAACTGAATATCTTTATATAAACTGATTAAACTTTTAAATATTGATCTTACTGGAGCCTCAGGTTCTATGGTCCTTATTATTATCTCGTTCAAATACAAATAAATTTTCAAATTAGATTCCTTAATTATTATTGAATCAATTATTTCGCAAGTATAAAGATTTTTTAAATCCCCTTTTCCGCCAAACTCAATTTCAAAGATCGCTCCAGGAACTTTGATGTTTGATAATTTGTTTTTTTTTGATCTAGCGCCTCTAGCTACCAATTTAATTAGACCGTATTCGTCTGTAAAAAAAGTGCCTATCAGACTTGACTCTCTAAAATTAGCTGAGTGCAATAATATAGCTTTGGATGAAAAACGTGACTGTTTCAAAATTTTTTTGTATGTAATTTATCAAAAAAAAAGGGAGGCTGTTAAGCCTCCCTAATTTAAATTAAAACAAATTTATGCAGCTGTTTTAGTCCCGCGATAAATCCCAGGATTTTTTGCTGACTTATTGTTTTGAATTGCGTCATGCTTGATGCCTCTGTAAATTCCACCTTTTGAAGCTTTAGCTTCAGAGTTAGAGTTATCAGAGTTCACTTTAACGCCTCTATAGTAAGTAGCCATATCGTGCCTCCAGTTTTCGTATCGATTTCGTACATACATCTCCCGACGTACACCCTTCTCAACGCGTTCCTTCGTTAGATATTCGGTCTCGTTCCCGCTTTGGGTACTTGCTAACCTTTCCTCCCTTGGGAAGAAAGAGGTTTTCCTATCTTCCTACTTCCGTCTTTTGCATTTAATTAGTGCAAAAGATGAACGATTACTGTGCAATATTAGAACATTTCCATAAAAAAAGCAATATTTACTTGTATCCATATTTAGTTAAAAGATTGACGTCATTCGTCCAATTTTTTTTAACTCTTACTCTAAGCTGTAAATTAATTTTAAAATCAAATTCTTTTTCCAGCTCCTTTCTTGAAGAGGTGCCTATAGATTTAATCATCGATCCATTCTTTCCCAAAAGGATTGCCTTTTGACTTGAAGACTCTACATAGATATTAGAAAAAATATGTTTTATAAATTTATTATCTTGAATTTTTTCTATCTCAACGTTTATTCTATAGGGCAGCTCATCCCCAAGTCTATTTATAGCTTTTTCCCTAATAATTTCTGATATATAAAAGGACTGAGAAAACTCCTTTTCTTCTATTGTTGGGTAATGAAATTCACCTGAAGGAATCTTTTCTAAAACTTTCGATAATAAATCTTCTAAATTATCTTTTCTGAGCGCAGAAATTGGAATTATAGCTTCAAAATTATGCTTCGAATTTAGATCATTCATAATCGGTAAAATTCCATTTCTATTTTTTAACCTATCAATTTTATTTATTACTAAAATTATTGGCTTATCTAATTCTTTTAGATTTTTTAAAATATTTTCTTCTTCTCTTAACCATCGACCCCTATCAATTACAAAAATAACTAAATCCACTTCTTCGTAACAAGTTCTAGCTACTTTATTCATATATTTATTTAATGCTCTTCGATACCCAGAATGAACTCCTGGTGAATCTAAAAAAACTATTTGATTTTTTTCATCAGAAAAAATCCCTAAAATTCTATTTCTTGTGGTTTGAGGCTTTCGAGATGTAATAGCAATTTTTTTTTGGAAAATAGAATTTAATAAAGTTGATTTACCAACATTTGTCCTACCGGTCAAAGATACAAATCCAAATTTTTTATTCATCTTTGACGCCTATTTTTTTCAACAATCTTGCAGCAGCATCTTGTTCCGCGAGTTTTAAACTTTTACCAAATCCCTCGCTAGAACTATCGTCTAATTTACAAGTAACAATAAAGGTGTATATATTTTCTTTTTTTTCGATTTGATTATAAGTAGGCAAACTAAACTTATTTTTTTGACAATATTCCTGTAGAAGTGTCTTACTATTTTTTAAGTTTCCTTCTCGCAGCAATTCAATCTCTTTCGCAAAAGTAGTTTCAATAATTTTTTGTATAAACTCTAATCCACTCTCTTTATAAACAGCTCCAAAAATCGCTTCTAAAGAATTACCTAAAATATTTTCAGGAGTTTCTTGACCCGCTAGAGAATCACCCTTGATAATGAAGCTATCTAGCTCTAGTTTTTTTGCGATCTTGTTAAGAGTTGTTCTGCTTACTAACTTTGATCTCATTAAGCTTAAAGTTCCTTCATCTTCCATTGAAAATTTTTCAACTAGTATTTGAGAAATAATGAGGTTCAAAACTGAATCACCTAAAAATTCAAAAACTTCATTATTCTCTTTAGATTTACTTACATGCGTTAAAGCTTTAACTAAAGTTTCTTTTTTTTGGAATGAATAGCCTAAATTTTTTTCCAACTTTTTAAAATCTTTATTCATTTAATAATTTTGTTTCTCGAAAAACTAGGCAAACTTCCGTAAGAAGGCCAATGCAACCAAATTACTTGAGCTTTGCCCGTTATTCTTTCTTCTGGAACTAATCCCCAACTTCGACTATCAAGACTATTGTCTCTATTATCGCCTACTACAAAATAATAACCTTCAGGAATAGACCAAGTTTGAAAAAACTCAAGCTCTCGCACGTTAGAATTTCTTATTAAATATTCTTTTTGATTTGATTTTTCTAAAAAAAATGACTCAGTTAAGTTTGATTCAATATTCTCTTTAAATATTTTTTTTTGATTTACATAAATTTCTTTTCCCTTTATCTCTAATGAATCTCCAGGTGAAGCAATGACTCTTTTTACATACTTCAAACCAAGATTTGAGCAATCTTTATTGAGATTCTTCCAAGTTTTAAGATGACGGTCAGTTACAGCTTTAAAACTTCCCTCTGGGTAAGAATCTTCAGCTTCAGATGAGCAGGAAGTGTGGGGAGGAGTAAAAACAATTACATCTCCATTTGTAGGTTTTTTATTATCTATTAGAGTTCTATTTCCAATAGGGTTTTTAAAACCATATTGAAATTTATTTACAAGCACAAAATCTCCTACTTCCAATCCGGGAATCATTGATTCCGATGGGATTTGAAAAGGCTCATATAAAAATGATCTAAAGATTGTTATGAAACCTAAAATAAAAAAGAATGATTTAGATTCTTTGACCAGCTTGTTTAACTTAAGCATTTTCCCCAAAGCCCAAAAAAGAAGTGAAGCTAAAGTCAAAGAAACTAGTATGTAACCAAAATCTAAATTGAGCCTAAAGACGCAATAGAGCCCAAGAATAGCTAAAGGAAATGAAAAATAATTAATTTGTTTATTGAACTTTCCATTTAAATTTTTTTCAGAATAGATCCAGAAGATAATCAAAAATAAAGAAATAAGAATTACGCCAAATAACAGAAAATAATAATTCATTTGGATACTTTTAAAATAGACAAAAAAGCTTCCTGGGGTACTTCTACTTTTCCTATTTGCCTCATTTTCTTTTTACCTTTCTTTTGTTTTTCAAGAAGCTTCATTTTTCTCGTAACATCTCCACCATACAATTTTGCAGTAACGTCCTTTCGAAAAGCTTTGACTGTTTCCCGAGCCAATATTTTTCCTCCAATGGCTGCTTGAATTGCTATATCGTACATCTGTCTGGGAATAACCTCCCGTAAATTCTTTGCAAGTTCTCTGCCTTTTTGATCAGCTTTAGACCTATGAACCATGAAATTTAGAGCATCAACTTTTTCTCCGTTAAGCAGTATGTCAACTTTAACCATGTCACTGTTTTCAAATCTTAAGAAATCGTAATCTAAAGAAGCATAGCCTTTGCTACATGATTTTAATCGATCAAAAAAATCTAAAACAATTTCATTCATAGGCATTTCGTAGATTAGTTCTATTTGACCTCCAACGTATCTAAGTGATTTTTGAATTCCTCTTTTTTCTTCGCACAAAGATATAACGTTTCCAATAAATTTTTCAGGAACAAGCATAGTAGCTTTAGCAATTGGCTCTTTTACCTCATTTATATGGTTAGGATTTGGATATTTGCTTGGATTTTCAATTTCTAAAATATTATTTGAAGCATCTAAAATCTGATAAGCAACTGTTGGAGCAGTAGCTAACAATTGAATTCCATGCTCTACTTCTAAGCGCTCTATTACAATTTCCATGTGTAAAGTTCCTAAAAAACCACATCTAAAACCAGAACCCAGAGCCGAAGACTGCTCAGGTTGATAACTCAAAGCAGCATCATTCAAGGAAAGTCTTTCCAAGGATTCTCTAAACAATTCAAATTCTGCTGAATCTAGTGGATACAAAGCCGCAAATACTTGAGGTTTGACTGGTTTAAAACCTGGTAATGAAGCACTGTGATTTTGGTGAGTTAAAGTATCTCCAACAGGGGCGCCTCTAATATCTCTAACTCCAGCACAAATAAAACCTACTTCGCCAACACTTAATTCTTTTTTTTCTTGTCGCTTAGGTGAAAAAAATCCCAATTTTTCTGCAAGATGAACATTTCCAGAGGAATTAAGCTTTATTTTTTCCCCTTGAATGATTTTTCCATTCATTACTTTAACTAAAGATACTACTCCTAAGTACTGATCAAACCATGAATCGATTATTAAAGCTTCTAAGGGAGAATTTAAATTTCCTTCTGGAGGAGGAATCTCTTTAACAATGATTTCTAGTAGCTCTTTAACTCCATCTCCATTCTTGGCGCTAATGCAAGGTGCATTACTTGCATCAATACCAATTATTTCTTCTATTTCACGCTTTACTCTCTCAGGATCTGATTGAGGAAGATCAATTTTATTTAGTACAGGTAAGATAGTTAATCCTTGTTCTATTGCGTTATAGCAAGTTGACAGAGTTTGAGCTTCTACACCTTGGGACGCATCAATTAGTAAAATGGCGCCGTCACAGGCTGCTAAAGACCGAGACACTTCGTAGGCAAAATCAACATGCCCTGGGGTATCTATTAAGTTTAGGCTAAATTCAGTTTCATCTTTAATGAATTTTAACGCTACAGATTGGGCTTTGACCGTAATCCCTCTTTCTCTTTCAATTTCTAAAGAATCCAAAACTTGACTTTGCATCTCTCGATTAGTCAATCCCCCGCAATACTCTATGATTCTATCGGCAAGAGTCGACTTGCCATGGTCTATGTGTGCGATGATTGAAAAGTTTCTTGTATTTTCTAAAAAACTATCCTTCATTAAAGGATTATCGCTTATTTTTCCAGTTTTATAGTAATAAAAGAACCATTTCCATTTCTTACAATTCTTACAGCTAAATTGTCTCCTGAATTTAATTCAGAAAGAATCGATTCGTAATCTTCTAAATTAGAAACCTCTTGAAAAGCCATGTTAGTAATTACATCTCCGACTTGAATGCCAGCTTCCCTTGCAGGACCGCTTAGAACTTCCTCAACATAGACACCTTTTTCCAATTGAATTTGTTTAATTCTTTCTTCAGGTAAATTTTCTACTGAAATTAGTTTAAGTCCCAACAAATCGTCATTTTTATCTTGAGAAGCAGGTATGACTTTTTCTTTTTTAATTTCTTCTAACATTCCAACTTTAACCCTAATTTTTTTCTCTATGCCAGATCTAAAAATTAAAGCATCGACAGTAGTTTCTGGTTTAATTCTACCCACTATAAGCGGCAGATCTCCTGAGTAGATAATCTTTTGTTTATTGAAACTTAAAATAACATCTCCATTCTTAAGCCCTGCCTTTTCTGCCGGGCTTCCTTTTAGTACATTTCCTATTAAAGCTCCGCGAGGATTGCCCAATTTAAAAGAATCTGCAAGATCTTTAGTAACTTCTTGAACACTCACTCCCAGCCAACCTCTAGACACAATTCCATCATTTTTTAATTGCGCAACTATTTCTGAAGCGTAATTAATGGGAATTGTAAAAGAAATTCCCATATAACCTCCTCCACTGGAATAAATCATGGCATTAATTCCTATAACTTCTCCTTTAAGATTAAATAAAGGTCCGCCAGAATTACCCGGATTTATAGCTACGTCCGATTGGATAAATGGAATGTATGAAGTTCCTTGATCTGGAATACTTCTTGACTTTGCACTTACAATTCCTGCTGTGACTGAAAAATTTAATCTATAAGGAGATCCTATGGCAACAACCCAATCTCCGACCCTAATTTCATCGGAATTTCCTAATTCCAAGTAAGGCAGATCTTCATCTGTATTGACTTTAAGTAAAGCTACATCCGATTTTTCATCGCTACCTATTAGTGAGGCTTTAAATTCTCTTCTATCGTTTAAGCTTATTACGATTTCAGTAGCTTCAGCTACTACATGATGATTAGTTAAAATATAACCATCTCCAGAAATAATGAATCCTGATCCTCCAGAGCTTATTTTTCTTTCCTTCTGTTGTTTAGGCTCTTCAAAAGGGAAATTAAAAAAATCATCAAATGGAAAGCCTCTCGGAGATCTTGGAAAAGGACTATGTCTAGCTTGAGATTTGACTGTTTTTATAACACTTACATTAACAACCGCTGAAGACGTGTCTTCAACTAACTCTGCAATGTTAGGTAAAAAATTATCCTTTGTGTTGCCTGAGCTTAATAAACTTAATGAAATAAATAATACGAAATAAAATGTTTTCTTCATTATTATTTATTTTCTAAAAAAGTATTGGAAATTTTTATAAGTCGTTGATTGGGGAGATTTTCACTTGAAAGGTTTAGAATTAAAGGGGTCGAACCGGACCTCGTATGCACAGTAATCCCTTTATTTATAGTTCCCAGCCACTCATTTTCAGGGATATTATCAAAGAAAACTTTTAATCTAAGTGATTTATCATCTCCAGGAACAAGATAGTTTGCTTCCATACTTGAAGAGGATGTAATTCTAAAATCCTTCAAACTACCATTAAAATTTGAACCCAGGTCAACAAGCAATGCTTCGTTATTTAAAGGCAGAATGTTTTGATTTGAAGAAGTTGTGTTTGATGTAGGAAAGGAAAGATTAAGAAGCGGGAGAGATAAAATAAAGAAAAAACCAATTAAATAACAACACATCTTCATATAGGTCACCGAAAAGAAATCTGAGTTTAGCCAAGTTTTTGTTGTTTCTGAGTTTGTGGGAGAGAGATTGTTGATTTGAGACATTATATTTTGTGAAAGGTCTAGATTGTGATCTAGTAATTCGCCATGCATGGCTGCCTTATGTTTGTTCATCCTAAGCCAAAGGCTTTTAAAATTTGAATTCGTATGGATCTCGTCAACCAGCCTCTTTGTTTCGAAAGGAGTTATTTCTCCATCCATCAATAAAGACAATTTTTGCTCTAAAGTTTTACTCATATTGAATTAATCTCCAAATTAGACATGTTGTACTTAGAAAAAGTTTTATCTAAAATCTCGCGCCCTTTGTGAATACGGGATCTAACTGTACCTATAGGACAGTTCTGAACTTTCGCGATCTCTTCATAACTTAATCCATCGAACTCTCTTAAACTTAAAGTTGTTCTAATATCATCTGGGAGACTTTGTATTGCGTCCATCATTTTGGAACGCAACTCTTCTGCTTCCAGTATATTTTCTGGATTTTCGGTTGTTACAGCTGACTCTGAAAGCTTTAACTCCATGATTTCATCATCATAAACTTCTGAACTTCTTGCTTTAGAAGACAAGAGATTCTTAGCTGTATTGATCGCGATTCTGTATATCCAAGTGTAAAAAGAACTATCGCCGCGGAATTTTTCTATATTTTTAAAAGCTTTTACAAAAGCCTCTTGAGCAATGTCTTGAGCTAACTCATAATCTTTTAAAAACTTGTAAACAGAGAAAACTAACCTGTCTTGATATTGCAAAACAAGTACTTCGTAGGCCTTTTTGTCGCCCTTTTTGACCAAGTTTATAAGGCTTTTTTCTGAGTTCATCTCTGTCCTTTTTCATTTGACATGTGCATTGTGCATAAGTTCGTCTAAATTTCACTAAAAAAATCAATTATTTTAGTAATTAATTTTTGTAGATCTAAACTTTCACAACTCTTTCCATACAAAATTACATCGGCTAAATCATTATCCTCCCATGACATTAGTTCAAGATAAGATTCCAGTTCTCCATGTTCAAGAGATTCCAACTTTATTTTGGCAAATGGCTCTAAAACCAAATCTAATTCATTCAAACCTCGGCGGCTTCGAAATTTAGCTTCTTCAATAAGACTGTTCATAGGTTAATTTTACTATTATTGATAAAATATAAGACTATGAACATATCTTCAAGTCACAGAATTGTTAGAATCCAAGGGAAAGACTCTCTAGAATTTCTTCAAGGACAGCTTTCTAACGACTTGAAATCTACAAAAAAGGAATATTTACAAAAAAACGCAATTTGTAACATTAAAGGAAGAATTATTGCTCTCCTTTGGGTAAATAAAATTAACGACGAGAGTTTTGATTTAATAGTGGATAGCTCAATTGTAGAAAAAACCTTTGAAACCCTAAAAAAATATAAAGTTTTCTATAAATCGGATATGGTTTTGCTTAAAGATGAGCCCAAAAACTATAACATTTTAAAAACAGAGGATTGGAAAACTAATTGCATTAAAGGTGGCATATGCGAAATTAATAGTTCAACATCAGAAATTTTTACACCTCATGATCTTGGCTATCAGAATCTAGAAATAATAAATTTTGAAAAAGGGTGCTTTACGGGACAAGAAGTAATTGCAAGGATGCATTACAGAGCAAAATTGAAGTCTAGTCTATACATCATTTCTTCGACTTCTATTGAAAGCATAAACGAGGGTGACAACATATATGATGAGAATCAAAAAGTTGTAGGCAAAGTTGCCTCAAAAATTGGCGAATTAGGACTTATTTACTTAAAAAATTCAGATAAATCAGAGGATCTTTATGATGAAAATGGAGATAAATTTGATCTTACAAATTTTAAATTAGTCTAAAGTCCAATTTATAGAATTTTTACCAACTGAATTTAGATAAAGGTTACATTTGCTAAAAGGTTTGGAACCAAAAAAACTTATATTTGCCGAAAATGGTGAAGGATGAGAAGAAGTTATAACTAGATTGTGGTCTTGATCTATTAAATGCTCCTTATTTTTAGCAAAATTTCCCCACAGGATAAAAGCAATATCATTTTGATCGCTCAATGAAGCTATTATCAAGTCAGTTAATTTTTCCCATCCAATATCTTTATGAGATCCTGGCTTGTGTGCTTCAACTGTAAGTATTGAATTCAAAAATAATACTCCTTGTTTAGCAATTTCTTCAAAGTTTCCATCACAATTAATATCTTTTTTTAAATCATTACGCATTTCTATAAAAATATTTTTTAGAGACGGGGGTAGAGGTTGATTTCTTGACACGGAAAAAGCTAATCCATTAGCTTGGTTAAAATTATGGTAAGGATCTTGTCCAATAATGACTACTTTGACATTTTCCGGATCAACCAACTCTAAGGATTTGAAAATATTTTCAGAAGAAGGGAATATAATTTTTCCCTCATTGAATTCCTTTTCTAATTTACTATGAATTGATAGCAGACACTCTTCGAGAGAGCCTTCATTTAAAAAATTCTTCCATTTTTTTGGTAGATAAAACATAGAGGTATAATGCTATCAAACCCATTTTTTTTATCCACAGAAACTGTGGATAACTCTTTGGATAAAAACACTTATTTCTTCTAAGCGCTTAATATAAAAAGGATTTTTATAAATTGATCAAAATTTGATCAATCAGAAAAAGTCAATAAAATCAATAGGATATCTAACCTATAGTAAATTGATCAAAAAAAGTGCACCAAAAGAAAATTTTTATTGAGGGGAGCCAAATTTTCTGTTCTTTGTGTGTAACTTTTGGATTTATTTTTAAAAGAGTAATCTAAAAGAAATTTTTTTAATCAACAAATAATCTAAAAAAGTAACAAAATATATTGATTTTTTTAATTAATTATTAATCTTTTTTAAAAAAGCCTTTGAAATTATGTAAGAGTTATTTTAAGTGGAATCCACCGTCTAAGATTAATGTTTCTCCTGTCGTTGCTACAGCATCCTCAACAAAGAACCATACTCCTTTGGCAACTTTTTCAGGATTACAAACCATGTTTAGTGGAGTGCTTGATTCAATGAAGTTTTTTGTAGCTTCGTAAGCTTCATCACCTAGTCCTGTTTTTAACCACTCGCCTTCAATAAAACCAGGACAGATTGCGTTAATACGAATTGGGCCTAAAGCTTTTGCCAATGATTTTGTCATCATCACTAGTGCCCCTTTTGAGGCAACGTAAGCAATAGAACTACCCACTCCAATAACTCCTGCGATAGATGCAATGTTTACAACCGAGGCAATTGGGCTTTTTCTCAGAAATTCTTCTGCTTCTTTTATCATCATGTAAGGTCCAACTGTATTTGTTTTATAAATCTCCAAAAAATCTTCGGATTTAAGTCCTGCTAAATTTTCATGCGCGTTAAATACAGTTTTTCCGGCATTATTGATTAGAACATCTAACCTTTTCCATTCTTCAATAGTTTTTTGCACAGTTTCTTTGCATTTTGACTCATCAGAAACATCAGCAGTTAGGACTATGGTTTCTGCTCCGAGATCATTACATTCTTTAGCAACTTTTTTCGCTTCCTTCAATGAGCTTGAACAGGTCAAAGTCAAATTCCATCCTTTCTCAGCAAGTAATAAGGCCACAGCTTTTCCAACGCCTCTGCTAGCACCGGTTACAATAGCCACTGGCTTAGTCATTTTTTATAATCCTTACATTAATAACGCCATCAAGGTTAGACAAACCTTCCTCAACAGATTTTGATGGCTCAACATCAGTATCAATAACGTTGTAGGCTATTTCGCCCTTACTTTTATTAACCATATTCAAAATATTTAAATTGTTATCTGCCAAAATAGTTGTTATTTGACCAATCATACCTGCGATATTACTGTTTGATAGAGTAATTCTGAACTTTGATTTTCTTGGTTCAACTAGCTCGGGAAAATTAACTGAATTAATTATATTTCCATTTTCCAAAAAATCTTTGAGTTGTTCTGCAGCCATAACAGAGCAATTTTCTTCGGCTTGTCTAGTACTAGCACCTATGTGAGGCAAAATGATGACATCTCCTTTCGACTTAGCTCTGTCTATCAGTTCAAGATTTGCAAAATCGGTAACATATCCTCCTAATTTTCCAGAATCTAACGCTTCAATTACAGCTTTTGAATCTACAATTTCGTCTCTAGCAAAATTAATTAACTTTAAGCCTTGTTTTGCATTATCTAATAAATCCTTATTCACTAGATTTTTTGTCTCATCTATAGCGGGTATATGCAATGTTAAATAATCTGAGTCAGCAAATACAGATTCTAAATTATCACGTCGAGAAACCATATTAGGAAGCTTCCATGCCGCTTCCACAGAAATCGCTGGATCATAACCTATTACATCCATGCCCAACATAACACCCATGTCAGCTACTTTTGCACCAATAGCTCCCATTCCAATTACGCCTAAAACACCATCCTTTAGCTCTCTTCCTTTGAAATTTTTCTTTCCTTGCTCTATATGTCCTTTCAGGTCATCAGGATCTATGCCTTCAATATCATTTATGTAGTTTGCTCCACTATAAATTCCTCTAGATGACAATAATAAGCCAGCCAAAACTATTTCTTTTACTGCATTAGCGTTTGCTCCAGGAGTATTAAAGACTACTATTCCATTTTTTGAACATAAGTCTACAGGTACGTTATTTACTCCCGCTCCTGCCCTTGCAATTGCCTTAATTGAACTTTCTACATCTTTATCAGTCAATTTATAACTTCTTAATATCATTGCATCAGGTGAATCTTCATTTTCAGATACAGAAAAATCTGACTCTTTCAACAATGAAATTCCCGTTTCAGCTATGGCATTATAAGTTTTTACTTTAAAATTCATTTTATATAACTCAAAAAGGACCAATTCTATAACGCATCTACAATGTCGCCAAAACATTTTTTAAATTACGAAGGGCTTTCTAAGGAATTTATTATTTCAATTATTGATAGAGGACTTGAATTAAAATCCTTAGACCAGCTTCCCAAATCTCTAGAAAACAAGTCACTTGGATTGATTTTCGAGAAACCATCAACAAGAACTAGAGTTTCGTTTGAAATTGGCATTCAAAAATTAGGAGGAAATTCAATATTTTTATCCAGTTCTGACTTACAGATGTCGAGAGGTGAGCCTATTTCTGACACTGCAAAAGTCCTATCTTCAATGTTGGATGCTGTTGTAATAAGAACTACGAATCATGAATTATTAGAAATTTTTAGTAAAAATTCTTCTATTCCAGTCATAAATGGTCTGAGCGATCTTTATCATCCTTGTCAAATTCTTGCAGATTTGATGACTTTTAAAGAATTTCAAGGAAATTTAGATATCTCTAAAGTTGCTTGGATAGGAGACAGTAATAATGTTTGTAACTCTTACATAGAAGCCGCTAAATTATTAGATTTCAATCTTAATATCTATTGTCCCAAAGGCTATGAACCTAACTCGGTGGTTATGAAATCTCAAAAAAATAATGTTGTTTTAACTGAGAATAAGGAAAACGCCCTTAAAGAAGCAAAGATTGTTACTACTGATGTTTGGACCTCAATGCACTCAGAAAATCAAACTCAGGAGAAATCTAAAAATTTTGACGGATATTCTGTGGACCCAAACTGCATGGAATTAGCACATGAAGAAGCAATTTTTCTTCATTGCCTTCCTGCACATAGAGGGGAAGAAGTTTCAATAGATATGTTAGAACACTCTTCAAGTAGGGTCTGGAGTCAAGCTGAAAACAGGCTTCATGTTCAACAGGCTCTTTTAGAGCGATTGCTATTAGATTAGAGAATTAACTCTATCTAAATACCTTGTGTATTTAGAGTCATAAGATTTTTTTGTTTTAAATAATTTATCTGCCTTCCAAATATCTGCTAGTTCGGAAAGTTTCACGTGGTCTGCCCCTATCCCAGCCAGATATGCGGCTCCAAGCGAAGTGCTTTCAATATTATTAGGCTTATATATGTCTATCGATAGAACATCGGATAGAATTTGACTGAAGAAATTATTATTTGCCATTCCGCCGTCGATCTTGATTGATTTTATTTCAGCTCCGTCATTTTTAAGAGCTTCTAAAAGATCTCTTGTCTGAAAGGCAATCGCTTCAAGTGAGGCCAAAACAATATCTTCCCTTGATGTTTCAAGTGAAAGTCCATGAATTGCTGCTTTTAGATCAGGTTTCCAGTAAGGTGCGCCGAGACCGGTAAAAGAAGGAATAATCGAAACTTCATTATCGCTGTCTGCTAACTTAGCTAACTTTTCTGATTCAGGCGCAGAAGAAATAAATTTCATCTTGTCTCTTAACCACTGAATAAGTGATCCAGCCACGAAAATACTTCCCTCTAGGGCATAATTAACGTCATTATCAAGTTTGTATCCTATTGTTGTTAATAGTTTATTCTTAGATCTAAGAATCTCTTTTCCGGTGTTAAGAATTAAGAAACACCCGGTGCCATAAGTGCTTTTAATTTGTCCATTTTCAAAACATGCTTGACCAAACAAAGCTGCTTGCTGGTCTCCGGCCATCCCTGAAATTTTTATTTCCCCGCCGAACAAATTTGTGACTCCAAAATTATCTGCGTTATTTTTTATCTCTGGTAATTTTATCCCCTGTAAACCAAATATCTTTATAAGATCTTGGTCCCAAGAAAGAGTAGTTAAATTGAATAATGAAGTTCTTGCTGCATTCGTTACATCCGTTGCATAAACCCTTCCTTCAGTAAGTTTCCATAATAAATAGCTATCAATTGTTCCAAACAATGTTGTTTTTTTAAGAAATTGAGCCTTCGATTTATTTTTTAACCATGATAACTTAGAAGCAGAAAAATAGGGGTCTAGCAAGAGTCCAGTTTTCTCATTGATTTCGGGTTCTAAGCCTTTTTGTTTCAATGAATCACAAAAAGCACTTGTTCTTCTATCCTGCCAAACAATTGCCTTTCCAATAGGTTTGCCAGTTTTACTATTCCAACCTAATACTGTCTCCCTCTGATTAGTAATACCTATAGAAATTATTTGAGCAGGCTGAAGATCGTGTTTTTTTAGGAGTTTCCTAAATGTTTTATAGGTCTTTTCCCATATTTCCTCTGCATCATGTTCTACATATCCAGGTTTTGGATAGAATTGTTTAATTTCTATCTGCTCTTGGTCTATATACTTAAACCTAAAGTCATAAAGTACTGTTCTAGTACTGGTTGTACCCTGATCAATTGATAAAAAGAACTTTTTCATTAATTGCATTTATATATAGTTATCCACACTTAATCCACCCAAATTTCATAAATTATTCTATTGCTTTTTTTTAAAAAACACAGTATCTTGTGTAATTAAGTTTTTATCCCACAATATGTTGAGTTACTAGCTAAGTAACACACGAAAAAAATATGGACGTTACAGAGACAAAAACAGAGCATGAACCATTAGGCGCCGACAAAGCACAACCTTCTTCGATAATAGAACCTGGTATTTTAAGAGTCATCAAAAGGAATGGATCAGTAGTAAATTTTGATAAATCTAAAATAGAAGTAGCTATAACTAAAGCTTTTTTAGCTGTTCACACCAGTGCTGCAGCAGCTTCATCTAGCGTTCAACAAAAAGTAAATAAACTTTCGGATAATGTTCATGATACTTTTTCTTCTAGGATGCCTTCAGGAGGCACAATTCACATAGAGGAAATTCAAGATCAAGTCGAACTGGCGCTTATGAGATCCGAGGAACTAAAGGTAGCCAGAGCTTATGTCTTGTATAGAGCTGAAAGAACAAAGATAAGACAAGAAGAATCAAGTGCGGTACATCAACCAACGAATTTAAGTCCTTCTGAGAGAACTGAAGCCATTGCAGAAGAAGCTTGTGAGGGGCTCAGTGGTACCAATCCTGAAACAATTATAAATGAAGCAAATAAAAATCTTTATGAAGGCGCGTCTGAAGAAGAAATTAAAGAAGCGTTAATACTCTCATCAAGATCCCTTGTAGAGGCTGAGCCTAACTATACATATGCTACATCAAGAATTTTATTAGACGGTTTGAGAACAGAAGCTTTATCATTTTTAGAAGTAGCGCCTAACGCAACTCATGCGGAAATGGAAAAGCTGTATCCAAAAACTTTAAACACCTATATCAAAAAAGCTATAGATCTAGAATTGATCAATCCTGAACTAGGAAAGATGGACTTAGAAAAATTAGGCGAAAGCTTAAACCCCGAAAGAGATTTAATGTTTTCATACTTGGGCCTTCAAACTCTTTACGATAGATATTTCATCCACAAGGATGAAGTAAGATTCGAGCTCCCCCAAATATTTTTTATGAGAGTTGCCATGGGCTTAGCTATAGGAGAAGAAAATAGAGAAGACAGGGCAATAGAATTCTACAACTTACTTTCGTCATTTGATTACATGAGTTCTACCCCTACACTTTTCAATTCGGGAACAATTCATTCTCAGTTGTCTTCTTGCTATCTGACAACAGTACCTGATGACCTCAAAGGGATTTATGACGCCTTAGGAGATAACGCAATGCTTTCGAAATGGGCCGGAGGATTAGGTAACGACTGGACACCAGTAAGAGGAATGGGTGCTCATATAAAAGGAACAAACGGCAAATCACAAGGTGTAGTTCCTTTTCTTAAAGTAGTGAATGACACAGCGGTAGCTGTCAATCAAGGAGGTAAAAGAAAAGGAGCCGTATGTTCTTATTTAGAAACGTGGCATCTAGATATAGAAGAATTCGTTGAACTAAGAAAAAATACAGGAGACGATCGAAGAAGAACGCATGACATGAATACTGCGAACTGGATCCCTGATCTATTCATGCAAAGAGTTATGAATGGCGAAAAATGGACATTGTTTACTCCAAACGAAACACCAGATCTACATGATTTAACAGGATCAGCTTTTAAAGCAAGGTACGAAGAATACGAAAAAGATGCGAAAGAAGGAAAAATTCAAGTGTCAAAAGAAGTTGAAGCTGAAGAACTTTGGAGAAAAATTATCTCCATGCTATTTGAAACTGGACATCCATGGATTACATTCAAAGACGCTTGCAACCTAAGATCTCCACAACAACACGCTGGAGTTATTCATTCTTCCAATCTCTGTACTGAAATAACACTAAATACCTCACAAGATGAAATTGCGGTTTGTAATCTTGGCTCAATAAATCTGCCAAATCATTTAGATAAAAGCGGAAACTTAGATGAAAAAAAAGTAGAAAAAACAATCACTACTGCAATTAGGATGCTTGATAACGTAATTGATATAAATTATTACGCCGTTCCCCAAGCAGAAAATTCGAACTTTAAACATAGACCAATTGGACTTGGAATAATGGGTTTTCAAGATGCTCTCTACATGAAAAAAATCCCTTATGCATCTGAACATGCAGTAACTTTTGCCGATGAATCTATGGAAATGGTTAGTTATTATGCAATCAAGTCTTCATCTGACTTGGCTGCAGAAAGAGGTGCTTATTCATCTTATAAAGGTTCTTTATGGAGCAAAGGTATATTGCCTTTAGATTCAGTTGAGTTGTTGAAAAAAGAAAGAGGTGAAGAATTTATCGAAGTTGACACAACAACAAGGCTTGATTGGGAAGGTTTGAAAAAAATAGTTAAGAAACAAGGAATGAGGAATTCTAATGTTATGGCTATAGC
This sequence comes from uncultured SAR86 cluster bacterium, assembly GCA_902616715.1. GTDB lineage: Bacteria > Pseudomonadota > Gammaproteobacteria > Magnimaribacterales > AG-339-G14 > AG-339-G14. The sequence continues at coordinate 81,660 of CACMTR010000001.1, read as the reverse complement.
GCCAACAGCAACGATCGCTAATATAACTGGCCTTACTCAATCAATTGAACCGACTTATTCAAATTTATTTGTAAAATCCAATTTATCAGGTGAATTTACAATAATTAACATGCACTTAGTGGATGCATTAAAAGAGATAGGTATGTGGGACGAAGTAATGGTTTATGATTTAAAAAATCTTAATGGAAGCTTGGAGGGAATCAACAGAGTTCCGGAAGAATTAAAAAAACTCTTCGCTACATCTTTTGAAGTTGAGCCAAAATGGCTAATTGAAGCGGCGTCAAGAAGACAAAAATGGATAGACCAAAGCCAATCACTAAACCTTTATGTATCTGAACCAAATGGAAAAAAATTAGATGTCATGTATAAAATGGCTTGGCTAAGAGGATTAAAAACGACTTACTATTTACGCTCAAGAAGTGCGACAACTTCTGAAAAATCAACAATAACTAATCTAGAGCTTAATGCAGTAGCTGCAAATCAAGGATCGGAAGCACCAGAAGCTTGTTCGATACTTGATCCAGATTGCGAAGCTTGCCAATAAAATGAGGTATTAATATGTTATCTTGGGACGATTTCGATGAAAAAGAAAAAATGGCGGAACAACCTGTTTCTAATCAGATTTTAGAAAAAGAAGAAAGCCAGGAACAAATTGTATCTAGTGAAAAGAAAGCAGCGCCAAAGGTATCCTCTGAAGTACCGGGGCTCGAATCACTAGATCTAGAAGCAGGTTTGGCAGATCTAGAAGGAGCGTCTGCAAGAGTGGATGTTAGTGAAAAGAAAATGATTAATTCCAGAGCGGATGTAAATCAATTAGTACCTTTCAAGTACGATTGGGCTTGGCAGAAATATCTTGATGGAAGTGCTAATCACTGGATGCCACAAGAAATAAATATGACTGCAGACGTAGCTCTTTGGAAAGACAAAAATGGTTTGACCGAAGATGAAAGAAGAATCGTAATGAGAAACTTAGGGTTTTTCTCTACTGCAGATTCTTTAGTGGCCAATAATATTGTTCTTTCTGTTTACAAGCACATAACGAATCCTGAATGCCGCCAATACCTTTTGCGTCAAGCTTTGGAAGAGGCGATTCATACTCATGCCTACCAATACGTGATTGAATCTCTGGGAATGGATGAAGGAGAAATTTTTAATATGTATAAAGAAATTCCTTCCGTAGCAAAAAAAGCTGCCTGGGCGCTTCCTTTTACAAAGTCTTTATCCGACCAGACTTTTGAAACTGGAACAGAAGAAAACGATAAAATTTTATTGAGAAATCTCATAGCGTTTTATTGTGTATTGGAGGGTATTTTCTTTTACTGCGGATTTACTCAAATCCTTTCTATGGGTAACAGAAATAAAATGACCGGAACTGCAGAACAATTCCAATACATTCTTAGAGATGAGTCTATGCATGTAAATTTTGGTATAGATATGATCAATCAAATAAAACTTGAAAATCCTAATTTATGGGATGAAGAGATGCAAAAACAAGCCGAGACCATGATACTTCAAGGGACTCAATTAGAAATCGAATATGCTCAAGACACAATGCCTAAAGGTATATTGGGCATGAACTCTGAAATGATGGCTGAATACTTACACTTCATAGCAAATCGAAGACTGACTCAAATTGGATTAAATGAAGCATTTCCGAATGCTTCCAACCCATTCCCTTGGATGTCTGAAATTATGGACTTAAGAAAAGAAAAGAATTTCTTTGAAACGAGAGTCATAGAGTACCAAACTGGTGGAGCGCTTAACTGGGACTAAAAACCTATTAATCATTGCTCATAGAGGTGCCTCATCGAAGGCACCCGAAAATACTCTTATTGCTTACGAAACTGCATGGAAACACCTCGCAGACGCAATTGAAATTGATCTTAGAAAGACTAAAGATGGAGTCTTAGTTTGCGCGCATGATAACAACTTTAATAGAGTATCGGGTTCAGAAAAAAATATATCTGAATCAAGCTATAAATTGCTTTCAGAAATTGATATTGGATCTTGGAAGGGAAAAAAATATAAAGATGAAAGAGTTCCTAAATTAGAAGACGTGCTGAGTAAAATACCTAAAGGAAAAAAAATATTTATCGAAGTGAAAGGAGTAACTATGAATCTAGATAAATTATCCAAATTAATTTTAAATTCAAATTTAAAAAATACACAGATACATTTTCTATGCTACCTACCATCGGTTGTAAAAAATATTAAAAAAAATTTTCCTGACCAAAAAGCTACACTTAATTTGATTCCATCTTTATTCAATTATGATGAGGATAGAATCAAAAAAGAAATTGAAAAATCAAATTCGGATGGGATTAGTTTGCAAATAGACTCTAAAGAATCTATTAAGCTAGTAGAGAAATTAAAAAAGGAAAGATTTTTTGTTCTTTCTTGGACAGTAAATTATAAAAGATTTATGAAAAAGTTAATTGAAGCCAAAGTTGACGGAATCATCACTGATCATCCAAAAAAGTTAGCAACAATATTAGGGAGAGTTAATGAATAAAAAAGACTTAACAAGTAGGTGTACTGGTATTTATTTTGGCGAAGGTCCTAGATGGAAGGAAAATAAACTATGGTTTTCAGATATGCAAGGAGACAAAGTTTATACATTAGATGAAGATAATAATCTTGAAACTATTTGCGATGTAAAAAATCAACCTTCTGGTCTAGGATGGCTTCCAAATGGAGATTTATTAATTGTTTCAATGTTGGATAGAAAACTTCTTAAGCTATCAAATGGCAATTTGTCCGTGCATGCTGATCTATCGGAAGAAGTAAAGTTTCAATGCAACGATATGGTAGTTTCAAAAGAAGGAATTGCTTACGTAGGAAATTTTGGAATGAACGATTCGAGAGATAAAGTTAAAAGTACTCATCTTATGATAGTGTTCCCCGATGGCTCCTATAAGAAAGGACCGGAAATGCTAGATTTTCCAAACGGAACGGTTATCACGCCTGATGGAAAAAATTTAATTGTTGGTGAGACCCTGGGAGCTAGACTAACTTGCTTCGATATAGACTCTGAAGGAATGCTTTCAAATAGAAGAATATGGGCAAAAACATCGTCGCAATTCGGCATATCATTAGTAAAATTTTTAAGAAATATTGGAATTAAAATTTCGGAATCAGGATCGACTGCAAAAAATTTCCATGTGCCTGATGGAATTTGTTTAGACGAACAAAAAGGAATCTGGATTGCTTCACCAACCTCCTCGGCCGTGATTAGATTTGAGGAAGGTGGAACTATTACAGATGTTATCGAGACGCCTAAAAACGCTTATGCCTGCATGCTTGGCGGCCGGAATGGCAGAACGTTATTTATTTTAACGGCAAATAGTTCAGCCCCCGAAATCTGCAGAAAAAAGCCTGAAGGAGAGATCTTCTCGATAGAAGTAAATTATCCTAGAGCTGGAATGCCTTAAGATTTACTTATTAATTCAAACATTTTCATCGACTGACTGTTGCCTTCAGTGCAAGGTCTGGCATCAGTCATGTCAGAGATCTTTTCCCAATTAGCAGCAATACTGTCGGCATTCATTTCTTCTCCTGTGCCAAAATACATACCCATAGTTTCATAGGTTATTATTCTTGCGAATACTCCTGCCCCTGCAGCCATAACAACTCCAGTAGGAGCGTCTTCTGAAACCATAAATGTAACTGCAGGACTAACGCATTCTGGTTGTAATTTTTCGATAACTTCCGGTGGCATCAAGTCTTCTGTCATTCTTGTCCCAGCAACAGGAGTAAGTCCATTACATTTAATATTATATTTTGCTCCTTCTAGTTTAAGGGTATTAATCAAGCCTAGAACCCCCATTTTTGCTGCTCCATAATTAGTCTGGCCAAAATTTCCATAAACTCCACTTGAGGAGGAAGTTACTAAGATTCGACCATAATTTTGCTCTTTCATTATATCCCAGACAGCTTTAGTACAATTTACAGTTCCCATTAAATGAACTTCTAAAACTAGCCTGAAATCTTCATCTGTTACTTTTGAAAAACTTTTATCCCTTAAAATTCCTGCATTATTAACCAAGATATCTACCCTGCCCCAAGTATCCATAGTTTGCTTAACCATTTCTTCTACTTGTGCTAGATCAGTAACGCTGGCTCCATTAGCAATAGCCTCTCCACCTGCAGATTTAATTTCCTCGACAACCTTTTCTGCCGCTGAAAGAGAACCGCCAGTGCCATCTACAGCTCCACCTAAATCATTAACGACCACTTTTGCGCCTCTCGAAGCCAAATCAAGAGCATGACATCTCCCCAAGCCTCCACCAGCACCAGTTACTATTGCAACTTTCCCATCAAATCTTATTGACATTGTATTCTCCTAATTAAATTAATCTTTTTATTAAATTAAAAAATAAAAGAGTAATATTACTTCTATTTTTTAATTTAATAAATCAATAATGACTAATTTCAATTTACCTGATAATACACCTGTAATCGTAGGTGTCGGAGATATTATCGATAGGAGAAAAGTTGATGGGCCAGACCCACTTACTTTATTAGGTCAGTCAAGCGAACTTGCTTTATATGATACGGGCGTGAAAAACATAATAGATTATCTTGACGCTATTGGCGTAGTAAGATTTTCAGTTGATTTTTCTACGGCAACAAATCAATCAAGATTTGGATATAGTAATTTTCCAAGATCGTTAGCAAAAAAAATTGGATCTAAAAAAGAACTCTGTGAACTTTACTCAGGAATGGGTGGTAATGCTCCGCAAGTTCTCCTTGAAGAAATATCAAAAAAAATTCATAACAATGAAATTCATTGTGCCTTAATTTCTGGAGGCGAAGTTCTTCAGACTATGATTTCTAAGTTAAAGTCTGGAGAGTCGCTAAATTGGGAAGACTCTCCTGGAGGGAAACCTGAAATTATTGGAATAAACGATGAAGGCTTCTCTAAAGAAGAAAAAAAACATTTTATGGATCTTCCTTCAAATGTTTATCCAATTTTTGCTAACGCTATTAGAGCAAGCAAATCACAATCGAGTAAAGAACATTTAAGAGAGTGCTCAGAATTATTTAGTAAATTTTCAAAAGTAGCATCTTTAAACCCTTATGCATGGTTTCAAAAATTCAGAACGCCAGAAGAAATTGAAAATATCTCGGATTCAAATAGATTAGTAGGTTTTCCTTACACAAAATATTTAAATTCAATGATAAGAGTTAATATGGCTTCATCTTTAGTTTTGATGTCAGAAAAACTCTGTAAAAAACTTAAAGTACCCCAGAATAAAAAAGTTTATATTCATGGCTCCTGTGTTTTAAACGACATTTGGAATGTTTCAAAACGTCCTACCCTAGATGAATCCCCAGCTATAAGAAAGTGCGGGAAAGAAGCTTTATCTCAGGCCGGCATATCTTTATCTGAAATATCTTTTCTTGATATTTACTCTTGCTTTCCTTCAGCAGTTCAAATAGCACAAAAAGAACTTTCCTTGGATTCAAATGACAAAAGGTCATTAACAGTTACTGGGGGCTTACCTTATTTTGGTGGTCCGGGTAACGCTTACACTATGTTTTCAACGTCTGAAATAGTAAAAAAATTAAGATCAAACCCCAATGAATACGGAATGGTCACTGCAAATAGTTGGTTTTTGACAAAACATGCGATAAATATTTTTTCTTGTAAACCTCCATTAGAAATTGACTGGGGGAAAGACTTTGCAGGATTACAAAAAGAAATAGATTCAAAAGAAATAGAAAATCTTAATAGTAAGCCAAGCGGCCTTGGAAAAGTTATTTCTTATACAATTGTGCAAGGGAGAAAAAACTTAGAATATGGTATCGTGATCGGTGAATTAGAAGATAAATCTAGATTCGTTGCTAACGTTTTAGGTGAAGAAAGTTTTTTAAAAAAAATGACAGAAGTTGAAATGTTGGAAACTAAAGGCGAAGTAAAGCACACTTCAGAAAGAAATATTTTTAAACCATTATTTATATGAAAGAAATAAACGTATTAGTAACTGGCGCTGCGGGACAAATTGGATACGCATTGTTACCAAGACTTGCCAGTGGTGAAACATTTGGGAGTGACGTTCTTGTAAATTTAAGGCTCGTTGAGATCCCTCAAGTAGTTGAAAAACTTACCGGAACGATTATGGAACTAGAGGATTGTGGCTTTAATACTTTAGGGAAAGTAGAAGCATTTTCAGACATTTATGAAGCTTCTAAGGATGTTGATTGGGCATTGCTTGTAGGAAGTATTCCCAGAGGTATAACAATTAATGGAAAAAAAATTGAGGAGCGTGGAGATTTACTAAAAATTAATGGAGGTATCTTTACTGACCAAGGAAAAGCTATTGGCGAAAACGGAAAAAAAGATGCGAAAATCTTAGTGGTTGGAAATCCAGCTAATACCAATGCACTTATTGGGATGATTCATGCAAATAATAGCAATCAAACATGGATGGCTATGACAGCTCTGGATGCAAACAGAGCTAAAGCACAAGTAGCTATTAAACTTAATGTAGCAATTTCTGAAATTAACCAAATGATTATTTGGGGAAATCACAGTCCAACAATGTATCCCGATTTAGAAAACGCCAATATAAATGGAAAAAGTGTTGCTTCTCTAATTAATGATAACGATTGGATCAAAAATGACTTTTTAGAAACTGTCCAACAAAGGGGCAAAGCCATCATAGACGCGAGGGGAGCATCGTCTGCTGCTTCTGCAGCTAACGCTGCGATAGAGACTGTAAAAGCAACCCTTTCTCCAACTGAAGATGGAGATTGTTTTAGTGCAGCTGTAATTAGTGATGGTAGTTATGACATACCTAAAGGAATTATTTATGGATTCCCACTTAAGACAACAACTGATGGTAAAATTCAAATAATCCAAGGTCTTGAAATTAATTCATATGCTAAGGAAAAACTTGAAATTACAACAAAAGAATTACTTGAAGAAAAAGAAGCTATATCGGAGATAATATGAGGAATTTAAGAGAAAGCGACAACGTATTTTTGAAGGGAAATTGGTATCCTGTTGATGAGTCTTCTTCTGATAATCTTGAAGTTATTGGAGAAATTCCACAAGAACTAAACGGTTTATTTCTAAGAAATGGTCCTAATCCAAAAGAACCAATAGATCATAAAAATTATCACCCTTTTTTTGGCGATGGAATGATCCATGGTTTAAAAATAGAAAATGGTAAAGCTCTTTGGTACAAGAATAGATATGTAGAGTCATCATTTGGGTTTGGTCCTAATACACATGTTATGAAACATGCTGACAAGATTTATGCCCTTGTCGAAGGTGGGTCTTCTCCAGTAATTCTTGATTCTAATTTAAATTTTACAGACGAAATTCCTTTTTCAAAAAATAAAGAAAAACGATTTACCGCTCACCCAAAATTTGATGCAACTAAAAATGAACTACATGCGATCAGTTATGATTTCTCTGAATACTTATCTGAAGTCAATCAAGTACATTATCGTGTTGTCGATGATAAAGGAGAAATTTCAACTGACATACCAATAGAACTAAATTCAAAACCAATGATCCATGATTGTGCTATTACAGAAAATTATGTTCTCATTTTTGATTTACCTGTAACTTTTAATACAAGCAGAAGGACTGATAATAAAGACGGTTCAGACTATCCTGTGATTTGGGATGACACATATCAATCAAAACTAGGTCTTTTGAATAGACATTCATCTGAAATAAAATGGATTGAAGTTCCTAAGTGTTTTCTGTTTCATGTAGTTAATTCTTATGAGAATAAATCAGGAAAAATTATTTTAGATTTTTGTAGATATGAAAAACTTTTTGACTTCGATAACCCTCTTCCTTTTGGAAATAAACCTTTTTTAACAAGGTGGGAAATTGATATAGCAAAAGGTTCTTGTATTGAAAAAATATTAGATGAGAGGCCAATGGAATTCGCAAGAATACATCCAGAATTAGATGGTAAAGAACACAGATTTAGTTACATTTTAAATGATGGATCTTTAAATAACCTCTTTAAATACGACTTTCAAAAAGATAGTAACGAAGTTCATAATCTAGGAGAAAACAGAAAAGGCGCAGAACCGGTTTTTATTCCCAAAACTAATTCTTCTGCTGAGGATGATGGATATGTCGTAGGGTTCGTTTATGATCAGGACACTGATAGAAGCGAATTCATTATCATTGATGCTGAGAATTTTTCTAAAACTCCATTAGCAAGAGTAATTCTTCCTTCAAGAGTACCATTTGGCTTTCATGGAAGTTGGATTAATTTAGTAGAGTAAGATTATTTATTTTTTAATTGAGGAAAAAGAACAACGTCTCTTATGCTTTCTTTTCCAGTGAGCAACATAATTAATCTATCTATTCCAATCCCTACTCCAGCACAAGGTGCTAATCCATATTCAAGAGCTTCTATATAATCTTTATCAAATTGCATTGCCTCTTCATCACCTGCATCTTTTTCTCTGGCTTGAAGCTCAAAACGATTAGCTTGTTCTTCAGGGTCATTCAACTCAGAAAAAGAATTACCTAATTCTTTTCCGTTAACAAATAACTCAAATCTTTCAACTATAGAATGATCTTTGTCTAAGGATCTTGCCAATGGGGAAATTTCAACAGGATAGTTATAAATGTATGTAGGTTTTATTAACTTGTCTTCAACTGTAGATTCAAAAATCAAATTTTTTATGATTCCTATTTCATCGGCATTATCTAACTCGATCGAATTGTTTTTGCAGAAATTTAGTAAAGTATTTTTATCATTTAAATCTTTTGAGTTAATAGAGTTGTGACTCATTATTGCTTCATCCATCGTAAGTCGATCAAATTTATCTGAGAAAATGGACGTACCAGTATTTGTAATCTTTTCTACATTTCTTAACATATTTTCTAAAAAGTCCATTTGGAATTTATAGTCTACGTATGCCGTATAAAACTCCAACATAGTAAATTCTGGATTATGTTTAGTTGAGAGTCCTTCATTTCTGAAATTTCTATTAATTTCAAAGACTTTTTCCATGCCTCCAATCACTAACCTTTTGAGATAGAGTTCAGGAGCTATTCTTAAGAATAATTCCATATCCAAAGCATTATGATGAGTAACAAAGGGTTTAGCTGTGGCTCCACCAGGAATTGGGTGCATCATGGGAGTCTCGGCTTCGATAAACCCATCGTTAATCAAAAACTGCCTTATTTCATTTATAACTCTACTTCTAGTTTCAAAAACTTCTTGAGTTTCGATATTAGTTAATAAATCAAGATATCTTTTTCTATACTTAGTTTCTACATCAGAGAGTCCAAGATGTTTTTCCGGTAATGGTCTAAGAGATTTGGTTAGCATATTGAATTCACTTACTTTTACAGACAGCTCACCAGTATTTGTCTTAAATAGGGTTCCTTTAACTCCTACAATATCGCCAAGATCACTCGATTTAAAAATTTCATAATTTTCTAAAGCATCTTCTCTCAGGTAAAGTTGAATTCTTCCTGTCATGTCTTGAATAGTTGAAAAACTTGCCTTGCCCATTTCTCTTTTGAGCATTATTCTGCCCGCAACAGATACAGGAACATCTTTCTTTGCCAATTCCTCTTTTTCAAATTGAGAATATTCGTTTAATAGAACTTTAGCTAAATCAGACCTTCTAAAAGAATTTGGATAATTAATTCCGTTTTTTTTCAAACTTTCTAATTTTTTTCTGCGTTCTTCGATTAAATGATTTTCGTCTTGTTGATCCGACATCTTTAAACTCCAACCTTTAGGCTTTCTTCAATAAATATATCTATCTCACCATCTAAAACTGCTGAACAATTTCCAGTTTCGATACCCGTTCTAAGATCCTTAATTCTTCCAGAATCTAAGACGTAAGATCTTATTTGACTTCCCCATGAAATGTCCGCTTTAGTTTCTTCTAAATTCTTCATTGCTTCGTCTTGTTTCTTTAATTCTAACTCATAAAGTTTAGCTCTTAATTGCTTCATAGCCTTATCTTTATTTTTATGTTGCGATCTATCAGATTGGCATTGAACTACAACTCCTGTTGGCTCATGTGTTAAACGAACTGCCGAATCAGTCTTATTTACATGCTGACCGCCAGCGCCACTTGCTCTATAAGTATCGATTCTAATATCTGAAGGATCAATATTAATTTCAATGTTGTCTTCAATTTCTGGTGAAATAAAAATAGATGCAAATGAGGTATGTCTTCTGCTTCCAGAGTCAAAAGGAGATTTTCTAACTAGTCTATGAACTCCTGACTCTGTTCTGAGCCAACCAAAGCTATACTCTCCTTCAAATCTTATTGTAGCACTTTTTATTCCTGCAACTTCTCCAGGAGAAACCTCAATTAACTCTGTTTTAAATTTCTTTTTTTCTCCCCACATCAAATACATTCTTAATAACATTTCGGCCCAATCTTGGGCCTCTGTTCCACCAGATCCAGCTTGAATGTCTAGGAAAGCATTATTGGAATCATTTTTACCAGAAAACATCCTTTGAAATTGAAGTTCAGAGATTTTTATTTCAATATTATTAAGCTCATTTGACATAGAAGTAATTTCATCTTGATCATCTTCATTTTCTAAAAGAAGAAAAAGCTCATCCAAGTCTCTCAAGGAAGAAGTAATATCGTCTATAGAATTTATAAGTTTTTCTAGAGAAGACTTTTCTTTTCCTAAAGATTGACTTTTCTCCTGATTTTTCCAGAGTTCTGGGTTTTCAAACTCTTTGTGCAGTGTTTCAAGTCTAGATAACTTTGCATCGTAGTCAAAGAAACCCCCTTAAGTCATCTAGCTCACCTCTTGAAACTTTTAATCTCTCTTGTATAGATTTATCAGTCATAGAATTAATTTTTATAGTTTGAAGAAATAAAATTAGATATCTCCTCATAATTATTATTTAACTTAATAAAACTTTCTTCTTTTTCGAAAATACTTATCAAATCAGATGGAATCATATCAGTAAAGCCATTTATATCATGGTAGGCATCTGGAAATTTTCCTGGATGTGCAGTTGCAAAAGTTAATATATTTTCTCCAGGGATCTTTGAGCTCAGAAGTCCTTTTACTGCAGTGGCGGTGTGAGGATCTATGAAATAATTTGATTTAGAGATCACTTCTTCAATACATTTTTTTATTTCCTGGTCGTCGGTTTTACTGCTAGAAAAAAAGGAAGATATTTTTTTCCATTCTGGATAATTATTAAAATCTAGTGGGTTTTCAGGAAAAATATTCATCAATTCATTTAATTTAGATCTATCATTACCCAATACATCTACCATTAACCTTTCAAAATTACTTGCAACTGAAATATCCATACTCGGAGCTAATGATTTAATAGTTTTATTTCTAGAGTAAATACCAGATGAAATTAACCTATCTAAGATGTCGTTCTTATTTGTAGCAATATGAATTCCTTCAAGCTCTAATCCCATTTTAGTCGCAAGCCATCCAGCATAAGCATGTCCAAAGTTTCCAGAGGGTATTGAAGCGACATATTTATTATTATCTAGAAGAAAATTAGCATAAAAAAAGTAAACGCTTTGAGAAATTATTCTTGTCCAGTTTATGGAATTTATAGATACAAACCTGATCTTTGGAAATTCTTCTTGTTTTAAAAAAAGTTTTTTTACATATTTCTGACAATCATCAAAATCGCCATTCACTGCAATAGAATAAACATTATCTGCTCCCGAAGTAGTCATTTGTCTTTGTTGAACTTCAGATATCTTCTTATCTGGGAAAAGAATGAAAATATCTAAGTCTGTGTAACGCTTACAAGCTTCAATGGCAGCAGAACCAGTATCTCCAGATGTTGCTCCTAAAATGACTATTTTTTTATCAATTTTTTCTGAAGCTTTATTTAACAGGCCTGCAAGGAGCTGCATGGCTACGTCTTTGAAAGCATAAGTAGGACCATGAAAAAGTTCTAATATATTACCGACTTGTTTCTGGTTGTTTATTTGAACTACATTCTCAATTCTAAAAGATGAATACGATTCCTCAATTATTTTTTCAAGTTCTTCTTCAGACAAAAAGTCATCCATAAAAGGGTGAAGAATTTTCAACGCAAGTTCGTTGTATGAAAAATTTTTAAAGCTTAATAATTCTTCTTCAAGAAATTTAGGCGTTTCTTCTGGAAGATACAAACCACCATCCGGTGCAACTCCAGAAGTTAACACTTCCAAAAATTTTACTGATTCTGATTTTCCTCTGGAACTAGAATACAACATGATTAATCAATGAATCTGATTTGTTGAATAGGGTCTTTAACCTTAGATAATTCTTCTAGGTCATTTATCAAAGAGTTAGCAACTTTTTCTGAACATTCGCCAAGGACAATGACGATGGGAATGATCCCATCTGATTTCTGTTTTTCTTTTTGAATTAAATTATCAATTGAAAGATTTTTTTCTGCAATTAATTTAGAAATCTCAGCAACTACTCCTGGTTGGTCCAAAACCATCAATCTTAAGTATCTTGTAGCTTTAAAATCGTCGAAATTATCAATTTCAATAGAGTTCAAAAGATTAGAATAATCAAATACCTTTCCTTTCGCTATGTCTATAAGATCATTCATTACGGATGTTGAAGTTGGATAACCTCCGGCTCCTGGGCCTTGATAAGCAGTAGAATTCAAATTCTCAGAGTTTATTTCAATCACGTTGGTTTCAAAGTTTACATTAGCTAAAATTTCATTTTTTTTAATAAATGCCGGAAATGAACCAATAAATAATTTTTCTCCATAATTTATTCCTAAAGATAAAGGTTTAATTACGTATCCTAGTTCTTTTCCATATTCCATATCCAAAGGCTCGATCATGTTTATTCCTTCGCGATAAATTTTATCCATTTGAATCTCGCCGTTAAATGAAAGAAAAGAAAGAATAGAAGTTTTTTGATAAGCGTCTGTACCATCTATATCAAAGGTTGGATCTGGTTCAGCAAAGCCCAATTCTTGTGCGGCTTCTAGAGCGCTTTCGTATGTTTGATTTTCTAAATACATTTTTGACAGAATATAATTTGAAGTACCGTTCAAAATTCCTTTGAACCAATTTACTTTATTGGATATTAATCCATCTCTTAAAGTTCTTATAATTGGTATACCTCCTCCAACAGAAGCTTCAAATCCAATATGCAGATTATTTTTTGATGCGAGCTCAAATAATTCAGATCCTTTTTCAGCAATCAAAGCCTTATTTGCTGTTACAAAGTGTTTGCCATTTTCAAGACTTGATTTAGCTAATTCATAAGAAATATCTGTACCCCCAATTAATTCGACAACAACATCGATCTCATCTTTTAATGGGACTTTTAATATGTCCTTTTCTAAAACTCCTTTAAACTCAGTATTATTTATCTCGCCTTTTCTGGATCCAATAAGAAGTAAATTAAAATCGACATCAAAATTTGACTTAATTTTTTGTTTATTTTTTAAAACTAGGTCCATGAACGAAGAACCAACATTCCCTGTTCCACACAAAGCGATATTTACTGTTTTCATTTTTTAAAATATCTTCTTTAGATTTTTTAAAGCCTGTTTAGTTCTATGTTCGTTTTCAATAAGAGAAAACCTTACAAAATCGTCTCCATAAACTCCAAATCCTAAGCCTGGAGAAACAGCAATCTTTGCTTCCTTGAGAAGTAACTCAGAAAATTCCATAGATTTCATATTAAATTTCTTAGGGATTTTTGCCCAAACAAACATTGTTGCTTTTGGCTTTTCTACTTCCCAGCCAAGATTATTCAAACCATCGCATAAAACATCTCTTCTAATTTTATATAGCTCACAGACCTCTTTTACAAAATCGTCACCTTTATTTAAGGCTTCAATACCCGCAACCTGAACGGGAGTAAAATGCCCATAATCAAAATATGACTTTAATCTTGCCAAAGCCTTTATTAATTCAGGATTTCCACAACAAAATCCTACACGCCAACCTGGCATGTTGTAACTTTTGGAAAGTGTAAAAAATTCAACCGCAATATCCTTAGCACCCTTTACTTCCAATATTGATGGTGCTTTGTAACCATCAAAACATAAATCAGCATAAGCTAAATCATGAACGACCCAAATTCCATTTGCTTTTGCGATCTCAATTACTTTTTCAAAAAAATCCTTTTCAACACATAATGCCGTAGGGTTACTTGGGAAATTTAATAAAAGCATTTTTGGTTTCGGAAATGAAGTTTTTATTGCTTCTTCAAGATTATCAAAGAAATTTATATTGGGTCCTATAGGCACATGCCTGATGTCTGCTCCGGATATAACGAATCCAAAAGGATGAATAGGATATGCGGGATTTGGTACCAAAATTACATCTCCTTTATCCACAGTAGCCATTGCTAGATGGCCTAATCCCTCTTTTGAACCTATTGTGACTATAGCCTCAGTGGAATGGTCCAGAATAACTTCAAACTTTCTCTTGTACCAATCAGCTATAGCTAACCTCAATTTCGGAATTCCAATTGATTGAGAATATCTATGTGTATCGCCTCTCTGAACAGTTTCAGTCATCTTATCTACAATGAACTTAGGAGTTTCGCCATCGGGATTACCCATACTAAAGTCAATTATGTCTTCTCCATTTCTTCTAGCTTCCATTTTAAGAGTGTTTATCTGCTCAAAAATATAAGGCGGTAGACGATCTATTGATGCAAAGTTTTTGTCTAGTTCATTCATTACTTATCTAAAATATTGTATTAATTCATCAGCTTCAACTAATCCTGGTATTTTAAATCCATTTTCTGTTATGAAGGTTGGAGTTCCGGAAATACCAGCTTCTTGAGCAAGATTATAATGGTCTTCTATAGGATTTAAATCGCAATTTTTTAACGGTAATTCTTTACCAAGCTTCAAATCTGTAAGAGTATTTTTTTGATCCTCAGAACACCATGCAGTTGAGAGTTTTTTTGCTGTTTGGCTTTTAAGGCCCTCTCTAGGGAAAGATAAGTAATTTATTTCAATGCCTAAATCAAGATAGCTTTGAATGTTTTTGTGAAATTTTCGACAAAAGCCGCAATCAACATCTGTGAAAACAAAAACTTCGTATTTTTTTTTCGGTGGATCAAAGGTTATCAGGGAGTTACGATCAATTTCATTGAGCAATTTTAATAATTTTTCTTTCTCTCTAACGTAAGATAAATTTACTAATCTATTATTTTCAATTCTGAATAAATCACCCAAAAATATATGATCCCCTTGATCATCAATATAAAAAAAAGTTCCATCAGTTAATTCAACTTCATATAGATTTTTTATATTAGATTTAGAAAAGGACACGACCGATAACTCATCTGGAATAAATTTATTTATTTTCAAGATTAAATCGTCACTTGCATAATTCTCATTACTGCATGAAATAAAAATTAAAAAAATTATTATTAAATATTTCATTTAACCTCTTGGATGATGCTTTGAATGTAAGTTTTGTAACCTTTGTTTAGCAACCTCTGTATAAATTTGCGTTGTATTAAGATCGCTATGTCCCAATAAAAGTTGAACAACTCTGAGATCTGCTCCGTTATTCAACAAATGTGTAGCAAATGCATGTCTAAGAACATGAGGAGATATTTTACTATCTTCTAATCCAATTTTTTTGGCATAAATTTTAATTCTATGCCAAAAAGCCTGCCTTGTAATTTTTTTTCCCTTTTGTGAAAGAAATACATAATTTGTAGCATCTCTCATCTTATTTTCTTTTAATTTATCTAAATAAATTTCAACTAAACTTATTAATTTTTGTCCCATTGGTACCAAACGTTCTTTCTGGCCTTTTCCAATGACCCTTATTACGCCTTGTCTTAAATTAACATGTATTATTTCTAAATTAACTAATTCAGAAATTCTTAATCCACAAGAATACAATGTTTCTATCATCGTCTTATCTCTTAATCCAATAAAAGTTTTCTCATCCGGAGCATCTAATAATTTTTCTATTTGAATTTCAGAGAGAGATGATGGAATAGATTTAATAAATTTAGGGGTTTCTATTTTTTCACACGGATTATCCTTTGTTATGTCTTTTAGAATTAAATAATTATGAAATGCTTTGAGTGAAGATAAGTTTCTGGCAACTGATTTACCTTCTAATTTTTGTCCAAACAAATGAGCTAAATATTCTAAAACATCCGAACGACTCACATTCTTGAAAGTTAACGAATTTGATTCTATCCAAGTTAAATATTTTTCTAAATCTGATTTATAAGAATTTAAAGTATTAGGACTCAGACCTTTTTCTATCCAAATAGTGTCTATAAAGGCATCAATGATTTGCCTTTTATCGTCATTCATGACAAGTTCAGATTTTTTCTTTGATGCGAGCTGATCTTCCTGATCTTTCTCTTAGATAAAATAATTTAGATTGTCTAACTTTACCTTTTCTTTTGACTTTTATAGATTTTATTAATGGGCTATGTGTTTGAAAGGTCCTTTCGACTCCGACTCCATTAGAAATTTTTCTTACTATAAAGGAAGAGTTTAAACCTCTATTTTTTACAGCTATAACTATTCCTTCAAAAGGCTGTGATCTTTCCCTGGTACCCTCTTTTACAAGATATTCAACCAAAACTGTATCTCCTTGGGAAAAAACAGGTAAATCAGATTTTAATTGAGCTTTTTCAATGATATCGACTGCTTTTCTTGAACTTGTCATTATAATTCCTTTAATAGCTCGGAGATTCTATCAGAATCATAGCCAAGTTCACTAAGAAATTCTTCTAAAATTTCTAAATCAGTTTTTTTCAAATCTAATTTAGAGAATAAATCTTTTCTATTAAGAAAAGTTTTTCCTAGGCTTTGTTTTCTTCTCCAGTGAGCAATTTTTTTATGATCGCCACTTAATAGAACCTCTGGTACTTTTCCGCTTTCCATATCTTTTGGCTTAGTATATTGTGGGTATTCTAATAAATTATTTTCTAAGCTTTCTTCTAGTAATGAATTCTCGTCTCCTAGAAAGCCTTTATAATTTCTACAAATAGAATCATGGACTGCCAAAGCTGCTATTTCTCCTCCTGAGAGCACATAGTCACCAACACTAAGCTCTAAATCAACTCTCGATTCAATTACTCTATTGTCAATACCTTCGTACCTTCCACAAACAAATATGAGTTCGTCTTCCTTTGCCAACTTTTTAGCAATGGATTGATTAAACAAATGTCCTTGAGGACTTAAATAAATAACTTTTGAATCTTTTTTTGATTTTTTTTTACAGAAATCTATAGATTCTATTAGTGGTAACGCTTTGAGTAACATACCAGGTCCGCCACCATAGGTAACGTCATCCAATCGTTCTTTTTCTTTTAAAAAATCCATAGGATTAACAACTTCAAAGTCTATTATTCCCTTGGTTAAAGATTTTTTTGTAATACCCTCATTTAGAACTACATTAAAAATTGTCGGAAAAATAGATATGAAGTAAGCTTTTTTAGTCATCTTTTTCCCAATTCACAAAAATTCTATTATCTTTTACTTTTTTTACAAATTTGCCATATTCGAAGGGAATCAAAATAGACTTTTCTCTATTATCCTTAATTACCATTACATCCCCTGAACCGGCTTCAATCATTTCTTTTACCTTTCCAAAATATTCATCTTTCAAGTTATAAACTTCCATACCTATCAAATCCTTCCAATAAAATTCATTATCTTTTAGCTTTGGTAAATCATTAGCGTTAATATATAAATCGTTATTTTTTAGAGTTTCAATTTCTTCTCTCGAATTTATGTCTTGAAACTTAACAATTAAGTTTTTGCCTGATTTTTTTAAACTTTCAAAAATAATTAAATTTTTTTCTGAACTCTGGAAGAATGTTCCATAATTCCCAATGTTTTCTTCGGGTCTTGTATAAGAATTAATTTTTGCCCATCCCTTTAAACCAACAGGTTTACCAATTTTACCAACCAAAATGTATTCGTCATTTTGGGATTTCATTAATTGAGAATTTTATTAATCTTTTTTTTGTTCGGCTTCAGGAGTTTCTTCTGCTGGTGCTTCTTCTGCTGGTGCAGCTTCGGCTTCAGGAGTTTCTTCTGCTGGTGCAGCTTCGGTTACTTGACTCGGGTCTATTTCAGATGATTCAGTAGCTTCAGCATCTGAGTCTTGTAAAGCTTTCTCTTTCTTTTTGGCAAGAATTTTTATTCTTTTATCTTCTTTTGACTTAAGGTACTTTTCTTCTTCCTCAGGCGAAAATTTGGACTGTTTAACCAAAAGTGCAACTCTATCACTTAATGACGCACCAACTCCTAGCCAATAATCTATTCTTTCATGGTCAACTTTAAGTCTTAGCTCTTTTCCCTTAGCAATAGGATTAAAATAGCCAACTCTTTCAATAAAACGCCCATCTCTTGGCTTTCTTGAATCAGTTACCGTAATATGAAAAAAAGGTTTTTTCTTTGCGCCTGATCTAGATAATCTAATAGTAACCATAAAATTAATATTTAAAGAGGCTATTCTATTTAAATTGATTTGGTATTCAAGTAAAACATTCTATAATTTAATCAGTTAAATGAATAAACAACTCTTTATCTAATTTGAACGAAATTCCTATCTGGTTACTTCTTTCCAGTATTTCAATTCTTCTTGTATTGTCTGCATTTTTTTCTAGTGCTGAGACAGGCATGATGGCGCTTAACAAGTACAGATTAAAGCACCTAATCAAACAAAACAGTCGTTCAGCAAAAAGAGCAGATAAACTTCTTCAACGCCCAGATAGGCTGCTTGGAGTTATTTTAATAGGAAATAATTTTGTAAATATTTTAGCTGCGGCGTTAACAACCATATTGTGTTTAGAGCTTTTCGGTAATAGCGGGGTTTTTATTGGTTCAATAATATTAACAATAATAATATTGATTTTTGCCGAAGTTACTCCCAAAACTTTTGCTGCTAAAAACGCAGAAGCTATAGCTTTACCTGCATCAGGTATTTTAAAAATACTTCAAAAAATCCTATATCCTTTAATTTGGATTGTTAACTTTTTTTCAAACTCTTTGTTGAGTTTGCTAAAAGCAAACGAAAAAGATTCTAACGAAGATATTACAACTGA
This sequence comes from uncultured SAR86 cluster bacterium, assembly GCA_902616715.1. GTDB lineage: Bacteria > Pseudomonadota > Gammaproteobacteria > Magnimaribacterales > AG-339-G14 > AG-339-G14. The sequence continues at coordinate 62,645 of CACMTR010000001.1, read as the reverse complement.
AGAATTAAAAAGTGTATTAGAAAACTCTGGTGATTTAATCCCAAAAAGATATCAAGATATGTTGATAAGCATCCTTGATTTAGACGCGATCTTAGTAGATGAAATTATGACGCCAAGAAATGAAATAATTGGAATAGATTTAGACGATGATTTTGAAGAGCTTATGAAAAAAGTTTCTAAGAATTCTGAAGAAATTATTCCAATTTATGAACAAAATCTTGATAACTTAAAAGGTGTAATAGACTTAAACAACATTAAAAGTTTTCTATTGGACAAAAGGGAATCTTTTGATGCTTTTATGGAATATGTTGAAGAAGTTTATGTCGCTTTAGAAAATACCTCTTTAAGTAACCAACTATTTAATTTTCAAAAAGATAATAAAACTTCAGCTGTTGTTGTAGACGAGTATGGAAATGTAAAAGGAATTGTTAGTATCAATGATATTTTAGAAGAAATTGTTGGAGAGTTATCATCTGATCAATCCTCAAATAGAATAGACTTTCAAGAACAAAAAGATGGAAGTTTTTTAATAGATGGAAGTGTATCTATAAGGGAAATAAATAAAAAACTCTCCTGGGATTTACCTTTGGAGGGACCCGTGACACTTAATGGTCTTATTTTAGAAAAAATAGAGACAATTCCTGAATCTAATATATCTATTAATTTAAATAATTACATAATTGAAACAGTTCTAATCAAAGATAACATGATTAAATTTGCAAAAATTTTAAAAATTGCTCCTAAAGAAATCGAAAACGATTCAACTTAAAGATAAAAAACTAAACCAGAGCAGATAATTGTTAGTACTAAGCTCGAAGTAATTACACTTCTGACAGATGTTATTACCGGAAACATTTTTCCAAAAATCGCGTTCATTTCAATTAATAGGACAGCAATAAATACTATCCAAAAACCGGTACTCAAATATCCATCTATTAATAAATAAGATTTAGGATAAGCTGCACTGCCTCCATGAGCTGAGGAGACCATAAAATAAAGCATTGGCAGAGACAATAATGTATTGGTTCTTGAAGCTAGAGCAGCTTTTGCTCCTGCAGAAACTGCATCGCCTTCTTTAAGGCCAATGACTACTTTTTGATTTCTCCAAATAATACCCCATACATTTAACATCATGATAGTGCCCATCAGGGTTCCTAAAGTTATAGCAGTGGTAATCATTCTTTCTTGAACATAAAGAAGATACAAACCTGTAAGAAATGTAAAAAAAGCAGCCCATCTAAACCACCATAAAGCATTGGGCGCTAATTTTGTCATTACATCTTTTTTTGCATCTGGATCAGCTTTTTTAACGTATTCAGTTTGAACAAAATTGAAATAGTAAAGTAGCCCTATCCAAGCAATACCAACTACAATGTGGCCCCATCTAAATAAAACGTTGTATAAATAAGCTTCCATAATATGTCCCTCTTTAAACTATATTATATTGTATAAATTTCCAAAAAAAAGGGCTCCGATGAGCCCTTTTTTTATAATGACAGTTTATTACATCATTCCGTCCATTCCGCCCATTCCAGGAGGCATTCCTCCAGGCATTCCTCCTGCAGGAGATTCTTCAGGAATTTCTGAAACCATCGCTTCAGTAGTAATCATCAAACCAGCAACAGAACCTGCAGCTTGTAGAGCCGTTCTAGTAACTTTCGCTGGATCTAAGATTCCCATTGAAATCATATCGCCATATTCAGAGGTAGCAGCATTAAAACCATAATTACCTTTGTCAGACTTAATTTTATCAACAACAACGGATGCTTCTTCACCAGCATTCATTACAATTTGTCTTATAGGCGCTTCCATAGCTTTCAGAGCAATAGAGATTCCGATATTCTGATCTTCGTTATCTCCCTTAAGACCATCAACTTCTTGTAAAGCTCTTATCAAGGCAACTCCTCCTCCTGGAACTACGCCTTCTTCAACAGCCGCTCTAGTTGAATGCAAAGCATCCTCGACTCTCGCCTTTTTCTCTTTCATTTCAATCTCTGAACCTGCGCCAACTTTTATAACAGCAACTCCGCCTGCTAATTTGGCAACTCTTTCTTGAAGTTTTTCTCGATCATAATCAGAAGTTGTTTCTTCGATTTGAGCTCTTATTTGATTGACTCTGCCAACAATATCTTCTTGTTTGCCAGCACCGTCAATAACAGTAGTATTTTCTTTAGAAAGAACAATTTTCTTTGCGGTTCCTAGCGACTCTAGTGTTGTTGACTCTAGATTAAGACCAACTTCTTCTGAAACGACAGTACCTCCAGTCAAAATAGCTATGTCTTCAAGCATAGCTTTTCTTCTGTCTCCGAATCCAGGAGCCTTGCAAGCAGCAACTTTCACAACACCTCTCATATTATTCACAACAAGAGTGGCTAAGGCTTCGCCTTCAACATCTTCCGCAATTATTAACAAAGATTTGCCTGCTTTAGCAACACCTTCAAGTATCGGTAAAAGATCTCTTATATTTGAAATTTTTTTATCGTGAAGAAGAATCATCGGGTCTTCTAATTCAGTTATCATTTTGTCTTGATTGTTTATAAAGTAGGGAGACAAATAACCTCGATCAAACTGCATACCTTCAACAACTTCAAGTTCATTTTCAATTCCAGAAGCTTCTTCAACTGTAATTACTCCTTCCTTGCCAACTTTATCCATAGCCTCGGCGATTATGTCTCCAACTTCGCTATCACTATTGGCAGAAATTGTACCGACTTGAGCAATCGACTTATTTTCTTCACATGGCGTAGACATTTTTTGAATGGTCTCAACTGCCTTTGCTACAGCTTTGTCAATTCCGCGTTTTAAATCCATTGGATTAAATCCTGCAGCAACTGACTTAAGCCCTTCGTTGACTATAGATTGAGCTAAAACTGTTGCAGTTGTTGTTCCATCTCCAGCTGCATCAGAAGTTTGCGATGAAACTTCTTTTACCATTTGAGCGCCCATGTTTTCAAATTTATCTTTCAATTCAACTTCCTTAGCCACGGAAACTCCGTCTTTTGTAACTGTAGGAGCTCCAAAAGATTTATCTAAAACAACATTTCTCCCTTTAGGGCCTAAAGTTACCTTAACTGCATCAGCTAAGATATTTACTCCATCAAGCATTTGACCTCTTGCTGAATCTCCAAATTGCACATCTTTTGCCATTTTCTTCCTCTTTTAATTTAATTAATTAATTATTTTGAAACTGTTCCAAGCAAATCACTTTCTGAAAGAATCAAAAGTTCTTCGCCATCAACTTTTATAGTGTTGCTGCCGGCATATTGACCAAAAACGACAGTATCGCCAACCTTGACAGGAATTTCACTTACATCACCATTATCTAAAACTCTTCCCGGGCCTATAGCAAGCACTTCGCCTTGTGATGGTTTTTCTGCAGCAGAACCAGGTAAAACAATACCTCCGGCTGTAGTCTCTTCTTCTTCGCCCCTCCTTACGAGAAGCTTGTCACCTAGTGGATTAAATTTCATTCAATTCTCCTTCTTAAACTTAATAGTTACTAAGATTGCGCATTCTAGATAAGACTAGCTAAATACACAACTAAAAAGTATTTATGTTCTAGATTCTTTTTTTTCAAGTGTTTTAAGAAAAAAAATAGAAAATAAAAAAACAAAAATTCCCAAGAAATTGGACATCACGTCCATGAGTTCCATTTCTCTATAAGGCAAATAATATTGAATAAACTCTGAAATTACAGCATAAAAAAATAGTATAAAAAGTAAAAATATATTTTTAAAAGCATTGTATAAAGTCAAAGATAAAACAAAAAAGGCTAAAAAATGAAGAATTTTATCGGGAATATTTAAGGATGTTTCCCCTGAGGGTAAGCTAAATAAACCATAACTTACTAAAAATATAGCTATTAAAAACTGAGCCCCCCAGAACCAAGAAAAAGATTTCATTAATCGAATCCAAAAATTGATCTTTTTCGCCATACCATTAAAGATAAAATTATCGCTGGTAAGCCTAACAAAGCACACAATATAAAGAAGTTCTGAAAGCCATATGCCTCAACAACAAAGCCTGATCCACTTGAAATAACATTTGGAGGAATCACAACCAAACCAAAAAGTAGAGCGTATTGAGTTGCGGTATATGTTTTTGAGACCAAGTTTGAGAGAAAAGTAATTCCGACAACTGAAATAAATCCCTGGGAGAAGTTATCGATAGTAATAGTCAAAATTAAAAAATTAATATCTTTACCTAATATATTAAGAAAGATAAAAGGAATATTAGCCAAAGGCACAAAAATTGCTCCTGCAATCATATTTCTGACAAGCCCATACCTATGAAGAGTCAAACCTGCAAAGAGCCCACCTAATATAGTCATCCACATGCCATAAAAATTTGTAATTTGAGCAACTTCAATTTTTGAGAAACCTATTTCTTGATAGAAAGGCATTGCCATTGGCCCTAAAAACATGTCGCTAAGTCTATAAGTAAAAGTTAAAAATAATAAAAGAAGTAAATGTTCTTTATATCTTGAGACCAAATCAGTTAATGGCAATATGAAAGAATCCTTAAACCACAAACCTGGTTTCTCTAAGATAGACAAATAAGGTTTTTCAGATCGATGAGGCTCTGGTAAAACCATAATCAAAATAAGAGATGAAATGATAAAAATTATACCGATGCTAAAATAAGCAATGTCCCATCCATAAGAATCAGCTATGTAGAATGTGATAACTTGGGATAAAAAGATTGCTCCCAATCTGTACCCAATAATATATACCGCGGAAGCTTCACCTATTGATTTTTTATCAACTAACTCTATTCTTATAGCATCCACACAAATGTCTTGAGTAGCAGAAAAAAAACTCAGTGCTAAAACAAATAAAATAAATATATTGAGTTCTTTCGACGGATCTAAAAATCCCACAATTAAAATACATAAGAAGGTTAAAAATTGTGAAAGAATTAACCAACTTTTTCTTTGCCCAATCTTAAATAAAAATGGAATTCTTAAACGATCAACTAAAGGAGCCCAAAACATCTTCAAAGAGTATGAAAGCATTACTAAAGAAAGTAAGCCTATAGTAGATTTTTCTATTCCTATTTCAGAAAGCCAATACCTTAAGGGATCAATCAACAGTCCCAAAGGTAACCCTGATAAAACCCCTAATGCGGAAATTAGGAGAACTCTGGGTTGAAAATAACTCCTAATTGATAAGAGCCAAGACATAATTAATCTCTAAAATTTACAAATTGAAGGGGAATCTCCAATTCTTGTTTTTTGATCAAACTTATAATTTCTTGCAATTGATCTCTTTTTTTTCCAGAAACTCTTACGCTTTCTCCTTGTATGGAGCTTTGAACTTTTATTTTTGAATCTTTCACAATTCTGATAATTTTTTTTGAAGTTTCTTGATCCACCCCTTGAATTATCTCTGCTTCTAGATGAGCCTTATTATTGTTTGATATTTTCTCTCCAAATTTTAAAGCTTTTAGATCTATAGAACGTTTAGCTAAATTTTCTTTCAAAATAGGTATCATTTGATCTAATTGGAAGGCTTCATTAGCTGTTAAAGCTAGTTTATTTTCTCTTATTTCATAAATAGCATCAGCACTTTTAAAATCAAATCTATTTGAAATCACTCTATTTGATTGGTCTACAGCATTGGTTAATTCATGAGAATCGATTTTGGACTCTATATCGAAAGATGGCATGTCTAGATTTTAGATTTTAAAAACTCCCAGTCAAATTTTATTCCTGGATCTTTTTTTCTATCTGGCGCTATATCAGAATGTCCCACAATACTTTCTCTAGTTATACTCGGATATTCGTTCATCAAAGCATGAATTAATTTTATTAAAGTTAGGTATTGGAGTTTTTCATATTCAGAGTTTTCTGAACCCTCAAGCTCTATTCCTATTGAAAAATCATTGCAGTTTTCTTGATCACCATATTTCGATACGCCTGCATGCCAGGCTCTTTTCTCTGTAGATACATACTGCTTTAGATTACCTGTTCTCTGTATTAAAAAATGAGAAGAAACTTTTAAAGAGGCAATACTTTTGAAATATTCATGTTTCGTAACATCTAGATTATTTTGAAAAAAATTATCAATGTCATTTGATCCATATTTTCCTGGAGGCAAACTAATGCAATGGATTACTACCAAATTGATAGTTACATCTTTCGGCCTATCATTAAAATTTGGAGAAGATATTTTTTGAGCTTCTTCAACCCATCCTGAATTAATCAGCATTAATAATTTTTGCTGCCAAGAGATCTCCTGTTGCAGCACCTAAAGTCCATCCTAAGTGACCGTGTCCAGTATTATAAAATATTCCTTTAGCTTTGCTTTCAAAAACTAAAGGCATCATGTTTGGAGTCATGGGCCTCAAGCCTGCCCAAGGAGTATAATTTTCTGTGCTTACGTCTGGAAAATATTCACGTACCCAGCCTAATAAAGGTCTTATTCTATCCTGTCTGATATCTTTATTTTTTCCAGCCAATTCAGCTGTCCCAGCCACTCTTAATCGATCTCCAAGTCGACTTGACACAATTTTTTTTGGATCGTCTAAAAGAGAAACCTGTGGCGCAGATTTCCTAGATTTTTCGTCATCTAAGTGGATAGTTACGCTATATCCTTTAACCGGATAAACTCTCATTTTGTCGCCAAGAATATCTGCAAATTTTTGTGTATCTATACCTGCGCAAATTGCCACCTTATCAAAATGATAGCCGGTTGTTTCTGAATCTGTAGCTGCAGATAAAATAACTTTATCCTTATCTTTATAAATACTTTCTATTTCAGTATTAAATAAGGATTTTACTTCGTATTTGTCCTCCAAAAGTTTATGCATATTTTTACAAAACTTATGAATGTCTCCACTAGCGTCTGATTTTGTATATATGCCCCCAACTAATTTTTTTTCATTATTTGAACTCTTAAGAGCTGGCTCCAAATCTTCAACTTGGTCGGTGTCTAAAACTTCCCATTCCATCCCTTCCTGATCAAGCCAAGATGCTTTGGCCGCAGCTAAATCCAGTTCTTTTTGAGTATCATAAAAATGCAAAATCCCTTTTTTTAATAAATCAAACTCCAAACCCTCTTCATCTGATATTTTGTAATACAATTCACGGGCTCTCTTCGCAAGCTCAATGGTTTCTTGAGTTTTAGTTTTGTGTTTTCCATCAAAAGAAGCCGCTAAAAAACCTATGATCCACTTATATTTTTCTAAACTAGGGGAAGGGTTAAATAATAGAGGAGCGTCTTTTTTGAACATCCACTTCATACCGTTAATAATATTTTTTGGAGTATTCCAAACTTCTGAATTACTCGCGCTCAGTTGCCCTCCATTAGCATAACTGGTTGCCATAGCTGGGTATCTACGTGAATCAATGAGGGTCACGTCTATACCATTTTTAGCTAAAGAATATGCGGTAGTTGTTCCAGCTATACCTGCACCAATGATCGCAACTTTTTGTATCATCTAAGCTCAGCGGGCAATTTGAAATATACTTCTTCCTTCAGTCCAGAAATCTCTTCATTAACTTTGTAACCTAATAAATTACATTTTTGAACCATTTGCTGTACAAGCTCTTCGGGGGCAGAAGCACCAGCAGTTATGCCCATAACATTCACGTTATCTAAGTTTAAAGAACTAATTTTTTTTGGATCGTCTATCAAGAAAGACTCAACTCCGCAATTCTCTGCTAACTCTCTTAACCTATTAGAATTTGAACTATTTTCAGAACCAACTACTATTATTAAGTCTGCTTCTAAAGCTAATTGTTTTACTGCATCTTGCCTGTTTTGAGTTGCGTAACAAATATCTTCGGATTTTGGTTCTAAAATTAATGGAAATCTCTCTTTAAGTTTTAAAACAATTTCTTCTGTATCGGAAACTGATAGAGTTGTTTGGGTAACTAAACAGAGGTTTTCAGGTTGATTGATTTCAATATTTTCTGCTTGTGATAAATTTTCTACTAGGTACATATTTCCTCTTGAACCTTCTGGAAATCTGCCCAAAGTTCCTTCAACTTCAGGATGATTTTTATGTCCTATCATAATTATATCTTTACCAGTTTGTGCAAATCTGATGACTTCCTTGTGGACCTTCGAAACTAAGGGACAAGTAGCATCAAAAAATTTTAAATTTCTTAATTTTGCTTCTTTTTCTACTTTATCTGAGATTCCATGAGCTGAGAAAATTGTAATGCCGTCATCCGGAATCTCTGAAAGTTCGTCGACAAATTTTGCTCCACGTGATTTCAAGTCCTCTACAACTTTTCTGTTATGCACAACTTCATGTCTCACATAAATTGGGGGTCCATGAATTTCTAACGCTTTAGAAACTATATCGATGGCTCTATCAACACCAGCACAAAAGCCCCTTGGATTTGCAAGTTTTATAACTTTCATTTAATCCTTTTTTTTAAAGAAAATATTACATACATAACCAAACCTATAGTGACATAAGAATCAGCTAAATTGAACACGTAAGGGTTGAATGTTATATCAATAAAATCAACAACATATCCGTAAAGCAATCTATCCAACAAATTTCCTATTCCGCCGGCTAATATGAATACGTAAACTAATTTTTGAAAGTCAAACTTTTGCCGATTATCAATTTTTATAAAAACCAAATAAAAAAGGAAACTACAAATTAAGAAAATTAGAACACTCAGAAAAATATTTAAATTTAAAGACGGGTTATTAAAAATACTGAAAGCAATTCCATAATTTTTTATGAAAGTGAAATTCAAAAAATTTGAGATTTCAATCGATTCGTACAATTCTAAATTTTTATAAATCCAAGATTTGGAAAAAAAATCAAGATAGATTAAAAAGCTTAAAATGCTAATTAGCCAAACTTTATTTTCTTTAAAAAAATAACCTAATTTCTCCTGAGCCATCTATGTTGTCTTTGCATCTTGAGCAAATTTTTTCATCCTGATACGGAATTAGATTGTCTACAAAATGCCAACATCTGTCACACTTTGAATTATCACTTTTTGAAACATCAATTTTTATTGCGTTGTTTTGAGGATCAGTAGCTCGATCGTCTAAATGAAGATCTACATCAGAAGATATAAATAAAAATTTCAATTCATTTTTCAGATCGTTAAGTTGCATGAAAGATTTATCATTACATTTAAGACTCACTGTAGCCTCAAGAGAAGACCCTAATTTGCCGAGGTTTCTTTTTTCTTCTATTTCTTTATTTACGTTATTTTTTAAAGAAACTAGTTGCTCCCATAAATCATCTTCAATCTTTTGGTCAAATTCTTCCCAGCCATCAAACCAAGAAGATAAAAAAATTGAAGACCCCTCACCATTTTTTTCTAGGTAGGCTTCTTCAGCTGTGAAAGAAAGAATTGGAGATATTAAAGTTAATAAGGAAGAGTAAACTTGGTACATAGAAGATTGAGCGGATCTTCTTGCTGCACCTTCTTTTTTTGATGTGTAGAGCCTATCTTTGATGATGTCTAGATAAAACCCACCTAATTCATTTGTACAAAAATTTAAAACTTTTTGAAAAGCCAGATGTATTTCAAAATTTTCATAATCCTTGATAACTTCTTCTTGTAAATTCTTTGCTTTTAAAGTGATCCACTTATCAAGCTCGGTATAGTCTTTCGGGGCAACCTTATCTTTTTTAAAGTCAAAGTCATTAAGATTTCCCATTAAAAACCTTAAAGTATTTCTTATTCTTCTATAAGCATCTGTGGTTCGTTCGAGAGACTCTTCAGAGAAGTTCATTTCATTTCTGAAATCAGTTGAGGCTGTCCAAGCTCGTAAAATATCTGCTCCTTTTTTATTCCATACTGATTGCGGAGAAATTACATTTCCCAGGGATTTAGACATTTTTCTACCATCGGCATCCACAACAAAACCGTGTGTTAAAACATTTCTATAGGGTGATTGGTCTTTAATAGCAAGTCCCGTCAATAACGAGGATTGAAACCACCCCCTATGCTGGTCTGAGCCTTCTAAGTAAAGATCAGCAGGAGTACCTTCTTTATTTTGTTGATCTGGCGCACAGAAATGAGTAACTCCAGAATCAAACCAAACATCTAAAGTATCAGTTATTTTTTCATATTCATTAGCTTCTGCCCCTAAAAAATCAATAGGATCTGATGAAAACCAGCTTTCAGCTCCACCCTTTTCAATTTTTTCTGCAACTTTTTCAATAATTTTTAGTGTGTCTTTATGCAATTTCCCTGTTTCTTTATTAATGAATAGTGGAATGGGAGCTCCCCAATGTCTCTGTCTAGAAATACACCAATCTGGCCTATCCGATAACATTGAATTAATCCTTGATTTACCCCATTCAGGTAGCCAATTTATTTCATCAATTTTTTTTAAACAGCTATCTAATAAATCATTTTTATCCATTGAGATAAACCATTGAGGAGTTGCTCTGAAGAAAAGTGGAGTTTTATGCCTCCAGCAATGAGGAAAGCTATGCCTATATTTGTTTTTAGACATTAGTAAATTTTTAGAATTCAACGTATCCACAACAACTTGATTTGCTTCGGAAATTTTTTTCCCCCCAACGTATGGCACACCATCTAAAAATTTTCCATCTGCTTGGACCAAACTAGAGTTATCAAAGTCATAATCTCTACATGCTTCATAATCCTCCAATCCGTGTGCAGGAGCGGTATGAACAAATCCTGTTCCTATTTCGTCTGTTACATGCGAAGAAGAAATTATTAACGATTCTTGATCTAAAAAAGGATGTTTACAATTAAGTCCGACTAACTCTTTGCCCTTAACTTGGCCTAAAGAATTAAATTTTTCTAATTTGTATCGCTCTAGAGTTTTCTGTAATAACTTTGAAGAAATAACTAAAGATTTCTTAGACGAGTTGATTTCTATTTCAATCAGATCGTAATCAAAATCTGGATTTATAGACATTGCTTTATTACCTGGCAATGTCCAGGGGGTTGTTGTCCAAGTAGCAATAAAGACTTCAGATGTGAGCCTTGTATTAAAAAGACTTTCTATAATTTCAGATTCAATAGGAAATAATAAATCTATCGCGGTGGATTCTTTTTCAAGATACTCTACTTCAGCTTCAGCGAGAGCCGAAAGACAATTTTCACACCAATAAACTGGCTTAAAACCTCTAGATAAATGCCCCGCTTCGATTATTTTCCCTAAAGCTCTTACAATATTTGCCTCAAACTTATAATCCATAGATTTATAGGGATTTTCCCAATCTCCCAAAACTCCAAGCCTCACAAAATCTTTTTTTTGAATTGCAATTTGTTGTTTGGCATACTCTCTGCATCTAAGTCTAAATTCCTCAACTGAAATATCCTTGTTTGGTTTTCCATGCTTTTGTTCAACATTTAACTCGATTGGAAGTCCATGACAGTCCCAGCCTGGAACATAAGGAGCGTAAAAACCAGATAAGTTTTTTGTCTTTACAATAATATCTTTCAAAATTTTGTTAACAGTATGTCCTAAATGAATCGGTCCATTTGCGTAAGGAGGTCCGTCATGCAAATTAAATAGCGGTTTGTCTTTGTTTTTTTCTTGAATTAACTGATAAAGATTTAAATTTTTCCAATAATCCAGCAAACCAGGTTCTTTTTGGGCCAAATTGGCTTTCATTGAAAACTTAGTGGATGGCAAGTTTAAGGTGTCTTTAAGCTGCTTCACGTATTTAGGAGTTTTTTTGACAATTTTATGTCCTTTAATATTTGAGATTTCAATTCTTCTAGGCCTGAAAATTTTTTTTCTTCTCTTATTTTATTACAAAATTCAACTTCAATTCTTTTTCCGTATATATTTTTATCAAAGTCAAAAATATGAACTTCTAAGACAGGATTTTCTCCGCCAATAGTAGGTCTTATTCCCATATTTGCAATACCTTGATAACTTTCGGTTTCAAATTTAACTCTAACTGCATAAACGCCTTTAATTGGCAGGTTGCTTTTAGGCAACCATAAATTTGCTGTAGGCACTCCTATTGTTCTTCCTAAGCTGTTTCCATTAACTACTTTGCCAGAATAGGTATACCTTCTTCCTAATAAATCTGCTGCTAACTCGAAATCATCTTTTGATAACGCTTCTCTTATCCACGAACTACTGCATCTTCTATCATCTTTAGAAAAGGTAGGTGTCTTTTCAACAATTATCTTATTTGTTTTTCCCCAATCTTGTAGCATTTCATAATCTCCCTTCCTTTGATACCCAAATTTAAAATCATCACCTATTGTCAGTTGCTTAATATTTAGATTGTTTAGGACAATTTCTATGAAATCTTCTGGTGTCATGGATTGAAGTTTTGCGTTAAATTTTAAATAAAAAGCAAAATCTACATCTTGGGTTTTTAATCTTTCAAATTTATCTCGCCAAGGAGATATCCTTTTAGGTTCTTCAATAAGTTCTGAATTTTCTGCGAAAAACTCTTTTGCATGAGGTTCGGTGAATATTACTAAAGTTTTTAAATTTTTTTCTAATGCGATTTCTTTCATATCAGAAATTATTTTTTGGTGTCCTAAATGAAGACCGTCAAAATTTCCTATCGTTGCAATAATTTTAGATTCTGGAAATCTGTTTTTAAACAACTTAATATTTTGAAGACCTCTTATCAAATACATATCGCTATACCACTAATATTTTTTGTCTAAAAAGCCAAAAAATACTTACAAAAAAAACAATAATACTGCTAACTGATGTTGCCAAAGCTAAGCCATAGTGACCTAAATCTAATTCAAAAATAAAATAATAATTTAGAATTAAATTTGTCATCAGTGCAAGCACTCCTGTTAGGACCACCATTGAAGTTCTAGAAATCGCGAAAAAAAGGCTATTAAAATATTTTTGTGGCAAAAGAAAGACTAGTGAAATTGCATATCCTTGAAGTGCTAAATACGTCATTTCAACATCAAAAAAAGTAAACTCTCCTCTCTTAAAAAGTAATTGTATGATCAAGTCTCCTAAAAAATAAGCACCTAAAAAACATCCTATTCCCATTGCGAATAAAAGCCCCAAAATTTTAAAACTAAGAGAACTTATCTGTTTCATTTCATTTTTTAAAAAAAGCTCAGTAAGATTCGGTAACGAAACTAAAGCAACTGCAACTCCAAACAATCCTAAGGGGAACTGAATTAGTCTTTCAGATAAATATAACCACGTGGGACTACCTGTAACTAAAAATGAGGCAAAGATAGTATCTACAAGAACATTCAGCTGATAAACACCCGCAGCAAAAATTGCAGGAATGAATTTATTAAAAAAAGATTTTAAAGTGCTGCGATCAAAATTAACGGTTAGTTTTGGTAGGACGCCCAAATAAAGAACCACAAAAAAATTTAATAGAAGCTGTGCAAACCCTGCAGTCAAAACTGCAATGCCAAGAATTTTCAGCGTAAGCTCTGAAAATGAAAAAGCAAAACAAATTAAGCTCAAATTAAAGAAAATTGGTGTGGCAGCAACGAATTGAAAAACCTTTTTTGAATTTTGTATTGCGCCAAAATATGCAGTCAAAGATATCAAGAGAATATATGGAAAAGCGATTCTTAAGAAATAAGTTGCATCGTTGAATTTTGACTTATCTTGTAAAAATCCTGGAGCAAAAATAGAAACAAAGAATTCAGGAAATATTTCAGCTAAGACAACAAAAAGTATTAATGAGAAAAATAATAGCGAAAAGATTTGATTTAAAAATAAATTTATATTTTCTTTTGCTTCAATAATACTAGGTACCAATGACTGAGCCATTGCTCCTTCACCAAAAAAACTCCTAAAAACGTTAGGTATTCTGAAAATTACAACAAAGATGTCGTAAATTTGACCTGCTCCCAAAAAAGCAGCCAAAGTAAGATCTCTCAAATAGCCAAATACTCTTGAAATGAACGTAAAAAAAGAAAAAGTTAAAGACGACTTCCAAAAACTATTCACTTTTCGGCTCGAAGATCATTGCTACTGAATTCATACAATATCTCAAACCTGTTGGCTCAGGACCGTCTGGAAAAACATGGCCCAAGTGAGCCTCGCAGGTACCACATTTTACTTCAACTCTAACCATTCCATGGCTTCTATCTTCAAAGTTTTTCACGGCTCCTTCACTGTAAGGTTGCCAAAAACTTGGCCAACCTGTTCCAGAATCATATTTCGCCTTGGAAGAGAATAATTTATTTCCACAGCAAACGCAGGAAAACGTTCCTTCATCTTTAATATCTAAAAGCTCGCCAGAGAAAGGAGCTTCTGTTCCATGTTCTTGGGTAACAATGTAAGAAGCTTCAGATAATTTATTTTTAAGATCTTTTTTATTCATTTCAAATGATCACTTTCCTAAAAACATTCAAATAGCCATTTTCAATTTCTAAATCTTTATAAAAATCTTTCTCTCTTAGCATTAGGTGCGCCTGAGGCAAGTTGTACCAAGGACAAAACATAAATAAATGATGTTCCAAGTGGTAATTTACATTCAAAGGGGCAATAAAATATTTAAACCACTTAGAAGATAATGTAGTTCTAGTATTAGTAAAATCCTCTTTCCCTGAAGTACATGCATGCTCAGCGATATTTCTTAACCTATAAAATAGACTAAATACAGTTAATTTTGGAACCCACCACAATAATAAATAAAGCCAAGTTTGACCAAAAAAAGTTAAAGCCGTAAGAATGACTAATTGGCAAATTAAAAAGCCATAAAGCTTAGAAAAAAAATGTTTTAAATTCCCAAATAAATTTTTTTCATTTGGCCCCCATGCAGAAGCAAAATAACCTATGTATCGCCTTAGACCCGAAATTCCCAGTAAATCTCTTAAAACTTTTCTAGAAAAACTTGCCTTAGAAACAGGGAATGGATCAGTCAAAATTTTATCTGGATCTTGATTTGTTTCGGTATGTTTATGATGCTTCAAATGATAGCTTCTATAAGTATTGGTTTCCGTCATCATTGGATAGGCACAAAGCCACTGCGAAATGAAATCATTAACTTTTTTATTTTTAGATATTAAATTATGAGCTCCATCATGCATCAAAATTACAAGAGCAAACTGCCTAGTCCCTATGATTAGAGTAGAGATTAAAAAAGTGAACACATTCGGCCAAATTGCAAAAAGAATAAAACTCAAAACAATCTGAGTCCAAATACTTAAAATAGCTAAGTAATTTTTCCAATCCTTTGATTGTTTTAATAACGCAATTTCTTCTGGAGACAAAAGTGTATTCGGGTTAATCATAAATATATTATACAAGACAATTTAAACGTTTCTTAAAGTCTAAATCCAAGAAGCTCTATGATAGCTTTTGATTTTGAATTTAATTCTCCAGACAATCTGTAATTATCAAAACCTTTCCTTTTAAGAGAAATTCTCAAATCTTGAAAAGATTTAGAAACTTGTCGACTCTCAAAGAATTTTTGAAAACTTAAATCATCTTCTTTAATGTTATAAATTTTTAATATCAAAGCTGCAGGAATCCCAAAGACTTTCATTTCTTCTGCTATTGATTTATCGATTTTAAGATCTTCTATTGCGTCTGACTTGGGTAATTCTATTTTTTGACCAAAAAAGCTATTAAAGTCTTTGATGGCATTTCTTGAAAAATTGTTTTCCGCGCTGATTGATTTACCTGCAGTATGCGGAGTAGCAATAAAAGGTTTCTGAATTAAAGTGAAATCCATATCATTCTCTTTTGGCCAGACATCAAAAATAAATTTCTCCCCTTTTGTTTGGAAATACTCATCGCTGAGAACCTCACCCCTGGAAGTATTAATTAAATATTTTTTTTCTTCAATTTTATTGAAATGCGATTTATTTAGTAGGTGGTGCGAAGGATATTTTCCATTCATCGAGTAAGAACAATGTAAAGAAATTAAGTCGCAATCTAATACATCCTCAAGACTAGAAGTACATTCTGGAAGATAAGGATCGTAAACAGTATTAGGAAACTCAATTAAATCTAAAATGGATTTTATTTTTTTTCCAATTCTTCCATAACCGATAATTCCAATTTTACTTTTGTATGGAATTATTTTTTTTTCTATCAATAATATTGATAAGGCACTAAAAAAATATTCAACTACAGCTGATGTGTTTCCGCCTTTTCCAGTTGATAAGGATATTGCGGCATCTTCTAACATTGCATGATCAATGTGATCTTCGCCAGATGTTAAAGACGCGACAAACTTTACGTTTGTATCTTTTAGAAGATGTGCATCGATTTTGGTGACTGACCTTAAAAATATTGCATCGGTAAGTTTTATGTTTTCTCGTTTAATATCTTCTGGTGAAAGGCTAAGGAGATTGAAATTTTCAAGGTTATCAAAAATACAACTTAACTCTTGCAAATCTTTATCGACAACAATGTTCATTAGTTTTTCTTTCCAGGTAAAAACTTGCTCTTAACCCAACCTAAAAAGGAGTTTTCTTTAAGGCTTATTCGATCAATTTTTAAATATAGTGCATCCAATTCTTCGGGGGATGAAAACATATCTGCCCTAGAAATCATTTTTTCTGATTCATCTAGTTCTTTAACAATGGTTGCAGGATTTCCTGCGACAATTACATTTTCAGGAACATCTTTGATTACCACCGATCTCGCCCCCACTATAGAGTTTTTTCCTATCGTTACTCCTTTACTAACTATTGAGCCATCACCAATCCAGACATTATCTTCAAGAATAACTTTTTTAGATTTGCCAACTGGTAAAGCTCGGTCATAAATTCCATGCCAGTCGGAATCAGAAATATATGCGCTGTTAGCAAACATACATGAATTTCCAATTTCAATATGTGTTGCAGCAGAAATTCTTACCCCTGGGCTGAATAGACAAAAATCACCTATTTCAATTTTTCCCTGATGTTTATCTGCATTCCAAGTTGTCAAATGAATATGAGAGTCTGGTGCCGAAATAAAAGTAGCAAAATCTCCTACCGAAATACCTTTGCCATTTATGTGTAAATATTTTACGCCGAGAATTAATGGGCCTTTGCCTATTTTTTCAAATTGCGGATTAATTTTGTGCTTAATATATTTCTGATCAAACCACCAATTAATTCGTTTCAACCAGAAAGGTCTATTGTCTTTTCTAATTTTTTATCTCCAATATTAATTTTCAAGTAGTATCATACCCTACCTTTATGAGCGCAACGGAAGACAAAAGAATCATCGAGCCTATTGGTAGTTCTAATAAAATAGCTTTTGAATTAAAAGTTTTCATTAGTCTTGCCATTCCTATTTATTTCTCCCAGTTAGCAACACACGCTACTGGTGTTATTGCAGCAATGATGACAGGAAATTACAGTACTGTAGACCAGGCAGCTGTCGCCACGGGAAATATGCTTTTTTGGCCAGTTTTTTTCGGATTGGGTGGGAGCCTTTTTATAGTCACAGCTTATGTGGCTCAATATTACGGAGCCAAAAAACATGACCAGATTGGTCCTCTCTTGAAACAAGCATTTTGGCTTTGCATACCTCTGATCATTTTAGTATCTCTATACCTAGCCTTTGCAGATAACTTATTAAATTTTTTTAAAACTCCTATGGAAGTTCAAAAAATTACAAAAAATTATTTACTGGGTCTAATGGTTGGCACCCCTGCATTGTTTTTATTTCAACCTTTAAAATCTTTCAGTGAAGGCATTACAAGACCGCTGCCAATTACAATAATTAATCTAGGCATGGTCACACTTAGCGCATTCTTAAATTATGTTTTGATATTTGGAAAATTTGGATTTCCTGAACTGGGTGGAACTGGCTGCGGTATTTCTTTCGCGGTATCGGCTTGGTCTGCTTTGATAGCTTTAACCATCTACATATATTTTTCAAAGCCTTACAAAAAAGCAAATTTGTTTAAAAATTATCACAGTCCTGACCTGAACAAAATTAAAGAAATTTTTAAACTTGGCTTTCCTATAGGTGCATGTATCTTTGTGGAGTTTGGTCTGTTTAGTGGCAGTGGTCTTTTGCTAAGTAACTTAGGAGAAAATACTATTGCATCTCATGCCATTGCAATGCAAGTTACTACGGTAACTTTTATGTTGCCACTTTCGATAGGCTTAGCTGCAGCAGTGAGATCAGGAAATTTATTAGGTGCAGGAGAATTTATTCGAGCAAGATTCTCTTCTTTTTTTGCAATTATTATTGCTGTCACCCTAGCTTGTTTTAACTTTGTATTGCTGTATAACTTTGGAACACTTTTTGCTTCTTACTTCAACACAGATCCCGCTGTCATTACATTGTCTGGCTCTCTGATCTTTATTGCAGCATTTATGCAAATTTCAGATGGCATAAGTTTCACAGGTCAAGGTGCTTTGAGAGGTTATAAAGATACTTTGGCCCCTTTGTACATAATGATTATTGCTTTTTGGTGCTTTGGATTACCAATCGGATATATATTGGGTCTCACAGACATATTAATACCTAGCCAAGGGGCTAAAGGAATGTGGATTGGCTTATGTTTTGGCGTGTTATTAGCTTCGCTACTAGTTTTCTTAAGATTAGATAAAACAACTAAAAGAGCAATAAACGACAAAAACTTCAAAGTTTTTTAAAGAAGATAGATTAAAATTTAAAAATGAAAATTGTCTTAGTTAGCGGTGGATTTGATCCAATACATTCTGGTCATATCTCTTATTTGAATAGCGCAAAAAAAATGGGAGATAAACTAATTGTTGCCTTAAATAGTGACGATTGGTTGATTCAAAAGAAAGGAAAATTTTTTATGCCTTTTGAAGAAAGAAAGATCATCCTGTCTAACATCAAATCTGTAGATGAAGTGATTTCCTTTGCTGACGATGATATTGGAAGTTGTAAAGATGCATTAGAAAAAACAAAATTAAAATTCCCAAATGATGAAATTTTATTTTGCAATGGTGGTGACAGGAACGAAGGAAATATCCCCGAGATGGAAGTTGAAGGAGTAAGTTTTCATTTTGGCATAGGTGGCAACGATAAAAAAAATTCTTCCAGTTGGATCTTGAAGAATTTTGAGTACTCCTCTGAAGAGAGAGTTTGGGGAAAATTTTTTAATTTATTTGAAGACAAGAATTTAAAACTTAAAGAGTTAATAATTTCGCCCAATAACGGCATGAGTTTTCAAAGACACTTTCATCGAGATGAAATTTGGTTTGTTTCAAAAGGTGCTTGCGTCGTAAATTTTAGTGAAAAAGATGCTGCGACTTACGAAGCTATTGAACTGAAAACCGAGCAAGTGTTTCATGTTCAAAAGAAAGCTTGGCATCAAATAACTAATCCCTTTGAAGAGCCTTGCCATATCATTGAAATTCAATATGGCGAGAAAACTGATGAAAACGACATTGAAAGACTAAGGTACTATGGCACAAAAGATTGACGCCACGGGATTGATTTGTCCTGAACCAATCATGCTGTTGCATCGAGCAATTCACGAAGCAAGCCCAGGCGAGATTGTCGAGTTAGTCGCAACTGATCCCACTTCTGAAAAAGATGTCGAAAAATTCTGTGAATATTTAAATCATGAATTAATTTCTAAAGATATCTCAGCTGAGATATTGAAATTTAAAGTAAAAAAAAATTCTGAAACTTAATCTCTGTCTTTTAGTTTTTCAAGGCTCATCTTGTCCTTGAGACTCATGATATAAGCCGCTCCCGCTAAAATGATCACAGCACTTGCCTCAGCTATTATGATCAAAGCGTCCATATCTTTATTTTGCATCACGATTAATCTGCATAAAGCAGTAATTGCGATAATAATTGGCAAAGTGACTGGGATTCGTTTTGAACTATAAAATGCAGCGACCATTGCAAGAATCTCAGTAAATATGAATAGCAAAAATAAGTCAGCCAACATAATTTCCATCGCCAAGTACATGTTGTACAAATGCTGAAGTGCAGCTAAACAAGTTGCTATTCCAATAATTGCCAATAGAACTTTTTCACTTACCACAGTGATGATATGGGTTTTATCCATTTTTCCTCCCTTTTTGATTCTAAGTATGCAGTCTAATTTTTAATTGCTCCAGACCAAATTAATTTTTTAATTTTTTTATCTTCTTCTTTCAAAATTTCTATTCCATATTCTTTTCTCAGGTCGCAAATTTTCCTATTTAAATATTCTTCCGGAAATTGAAAAGGCCATTTTTTATTCATAATTTTTTTTCGTTCAAAGATAATCTTAAGTTTTATTGGAAATACATTGAACAAAAGTTGCAGAAATTTAAAAATTCCTACCTCCTTAAATAATTTTTTATACAAATCTTTTATTTCTGGTTGTTTTGAATACGACATGAGATGACTTAGCCTATAGGAGCAGCACCACAAAACCCAGGTATCAAGTAAACTTTCTTCTTCTAATGTCGTATCAAGTCCAAAAATCACATGAGTCGCATCGTGATCCATAACAATAGAGGAGTCTTTTAATTGAGGTAGTACCTCTTTATCGTTCAAGACTAAATATTCATTATATTCTTTGATTCCTTCTCCTAGAGTGAAATCACAGTTTTGCTCTTTGAAAGACAGCATCCTAGAAATTATACCTCGCTATTGAATTTTTCAAAAAGAACCATAAATAAATATAGCTGATGCCTTTGGGGTCGGCGTAATTTTAACTTGCTTTATATAGGAGTAAAAAATGATAAATAATACATTTGAACTATTGTGGAGAGACATCTCTCCTTTTTCGGTGGGATTTGACCGTACGATTGACACCTTGTCATTACTGGCTAATTCCAAACAAACGTCTAACTATCCGCCTTACAACATAAGAAAGATTAGTGAAGAACAATACACAATTGAGGTTGCAGTAGCTGGTTTCGAAGAAAGCGAAATTGATATTGAAGCTGTTGCTGAAAATCTAACAATAACTGGATCCAAAGCAAAAGACGCAAGTGAAGGCATTGTGCACCAAGGCCTCGCAGCTAGAGACTTTGTGAAAAAGTTTGTGCTCTCTGACGACATGGTCATCAAAGGGGCTGCTTTGAATAATGGAATGCTTTACATAGGCTTAGAAAGAGTAATTCCTGAAGACCAAAAACCAAGAAAAATAAGTTTTACATCAAAAAGTAAACTTTTAGGTTAAAAAAAAGGGGCTTACAAGCCCCTTTTTTTATAAGATATTGTTAAGTTGACTAAAGAAAATTTAATATTTTGGGGGGCGGGCACAGCTCGAACTTTTAGGCTAATTTGGATGGCTGAAGAATTAGAATTGAAATACAAATTAAACCCAATCGGTCCAAGAACGGGTGAGACTCTTTCAAAAGAATATACTGCTTTAAACCCCAAGCAAAAAATTCCTATGATGGAACATGGAAACTTCAGTCTTTCTGAAAGCGTGGCAATTTGTAGATATTTACAAAATACTTTTCCTAGTAAAAATATTTTTATCCCTTCTAATTCGCAAGACAAAGCTAAAGAAGACGAGTGGTGTAACTTTATTTATGGAGAAGTGGATGAAACAAGTTTGTATGTCATGCGTCGCCATTACGATCTCAAAGAGATCTATGGGGAGGCTCCTGAAGTAGTTAATTCTTGTAGACAATATCTACAAAGACATCTAAAAGTTATCGACAAACATCTAGAGAAAAATCAAACAATCATGACTGGTGGTTTTGGAATAGTTGATATTTTGTTAATGTCATGTCTTGATTGGGCTATTTTTTATGAGTTTGATCTGCCAAAAAATATTACAATCTATCGTGAAAGAATTTCTCAGAGAGCTGCTTACACTAAAGCTATGGAAATAAATTATTCGAGTTAACTTATGGGTCCACTTACAGGTTTAAAAGTATTAGATTTAACAGGCATGGTATCGGGCCCAGTAGCGGCAATGATGTTAGCCGACCAAGGTGCTGAGGTCATTAAAGTAGAACCAGTTAACGGAGAGCTTGTCAGACATATGGCTGCGCCCCACAATGGCGTCAATCCAGTTTTCTTTTCTTGCAATAGAGGTAAAAAATCTATTGCTCTTGATCTTAAATCTGAGGAAGGAAAGAAAATCTTGCTCAAGTTAGCATCTGAGGCTGATATTTTCATGCAAAACTTCCGTCCAGGTGCAATTGAAAGAATGGGTTTTGGAGAAGATGTTATTAGAAAGCTCAATGAAAAGATTATTTATGTCTCGATTAGTGGATTTGGAAACAGAGGCCCTTACGCTAATTCAAGGGTTTACGATCCCGTCATCCAAGCGCTATCTGGAGCAACAGACATTCAAGCAGATAGAGAAACAGGAAAACCAAAAATGTTTCGAATTATTATCGCCGATAAAGTAACAGCTTTAACGACTGCGCAAGCCATATCTTCAGCCCTTTATGCCAGAGAAAAACATGGCACCGCTCAACACATAGAATTATCTATGCTGGATTGCATGATTTCCTTTTTCTGGCCGGAAGGAATGGCAGGAATTGTTTATGCTGAAAATGAAATTGATGTTAGAAAACTTCAAGGTAGTCAAGATCTTATTTATCAAGCTGAAGATAAATATATTACCGCTGGCGCTGTTTCTGATGCGGAGTGGAAAGGAATGTGCAAAGCCCTCAAAAGAGAAGACTTAATAGATGATGAGAGGTTTGCGACACCCGCAGGAAGAGTAGCCAATGCCCAAATTAGAAAAGAGATCACTGGGGAAGAAATCTCCAAATGGAAAAGTTCAGAAATTTTAAAAAGACTACAAGAAGAAGGAGTGCCTAGCGCTCCGCTATTAGACCGAATGGAGCTTTTGGATAATGATCAAATTTTAGCAAATGAGTCTATTTTAAGAGTTAACATAGATGGTTTCGGCGAAGTAAGGCAAGCCAGACCTGCCGCAAGGTTTAGTAAAACTCCAAGTGAGCTTTCAAGGCCTGCGCCAAAATTAGGCGAACATAGCTTTGAAATTTTGTCTTCTTTAGGTTTCGATGATGCAATCATTGAAAACTTTATTAAAAAAAAGGTTGTAGCAACTTCTTAAAGTATTGAAGTTTTATGAGATTGTTTTTTTTGTACATTTACCGAAGGCTTTTACTTTGGGATCGAAAATAATCTTATCGATCTCTCCCTCAATATAATTTTCTTGGGCTCTGTTAAAAGTGAGCTCATTTATATCAATAATAAAATAGTTTATTGAGATTATTTTTTCACTTGAAGCTATTTTAGTTGTATTTTTTAGTTTAAGTTTTCCACTTTCCTCTTCGAAAGTCTTCTCATTTAACGTCAAAATATTTTTATAACTGAAGTTTTCCTTAGTTTCAGGATACTTCTCGCCGTTTAAAAAAAAGAATTCTCCTTTTCTTGTAATTTTGTAATTACTAAATAACCCTGATTTTGCTTTTACATTTCCTGATCTACCAATCTCAAAAGATTTAAACCTGCCTTCTCTACTTCCACAATTTAAGTAAGAATCTTCAAGCAACAAATCCTTTGCATCTAATCCTTCATTTGAATTAAGCAAAGGACTCAAACCAGCAAGTAAAAGTGTAATCGGTATTAGAAATTTCATGTTTTAAACCTTATCAAATTTTAGATGGTGTGCAATAAATTATGAAATTGGTCGGGACGGCAGGATTTGAACCTGCGACCACTTGACCCCCAGTCAAGTGCGCTACCAGGCTGCGCTACGCCCCGAAATTTTCAAAAGCCTTAATTATAATTTCTCTAGTATCTATCGGATCTATAACCGCATCCATTTCTAAATAAGAGGCTGCCTCTGTTGCTCTTCCAACTTCATACATTTTTGCCAATAATTTATCATAGAGAGCTTGCTTCTTCTCTTCAGTTTCTTCTGCTTCTAACTCTTTTTTAAATCCTAACTTTACATATCCTTCCAAGCCCATACCGCCAAATTCTCCATTGGGCCATGAGGCAGTGTAAATAGGATCTAAAAAGCTTCCACCAGTCATAGCCATTGCTCCTAATCCGTAACCTCTCCTTAGAATTATTGCTACAATTTTCGAGTCAACTTTTGCCCCACGTTTAAAAAAGTTACCCATCCTTCTGAAAGCACCTTCAGTTTCACTATCTGGGCCCACCATAAACCCTGGCGTGTCTACTAAAGAAATAATAGGTAAATTATGATGATCACAAATTTCTATGAAATTTGCGACCTTATCTGATGCTTCAGAATCAACCGCTCCCCCTAATTGCTGACAGTCATTGGCAATTAGTGCGTAAGGCTTACCTTCTAATCTGAGAAATCCTGTAATGACACTTCGTCCAAAGATTTTTTTTAGTTCTAAAAAGGAATTCTTATCGGCTAAAGTTTCTATAATTTCACGAACTGGAAAACCCATCCTTCGGTCCTCAGGAATAATATTTGCCATTTTTGATTGATCGTGTTTTTCCCAGCTCATTGCATTACCTTGAAAATAAGAAAGAAGTTTTTTAACGACATTAGTGCCATCTTTCTCATCATCTGCCAAATAATCCAAGTGTCCATTCTTGTAATGCATTTCTGCGGGACCAATTTCTTCAGGTTTAAATATTCCTAAACCCCCTCCTTCTATCATGGCTGGCCCAGCCATACCGATCCAGGATTTCTTCGTTGCAATACAGATATCTGCCGACCCAAATAAAGCAGCATTTCCTGCAAAGCAATATCCATTATTGAGAGCAATTTTTAATGAATCTCCAGTCAAAGCGGCCCAATTAGAAAAAGAGGTAATATTTAGTCCAGCTATCTGAGTAGAAACATCTGTATCTGCAGGTCTTCCACCGCCACCCTCTGTATACATCACCACGGGTAATTTCGAATTTGCAGCTAATTCGCAGATTCGATCCAGTTTTTTATGATGAAAAAAGCCCTGTGTTCCAGCAAGCACAGAATAATCATTTATTATGGCCAAGGCATTGGCGTTATGAGCTCCAACTATCTCTGAATTAATTTTACACATACCTGTAATAATTCCGTCAGCGGCAGTTTCCGTCATCAAATCCTCGTATTCGCGTCTGCTTCTTTGTGCAGCAACGGCCAGTTGACCATATTCAATAAAAGAATTTTCATCAGCCAAATGGTCTAAGTTTTCTCTTGCGGTACGAAATCCTTTTTTATGACGTTTTTTTTGAGCAGCTTTTCTCTCGCCATCTAGAGTTTTACTGATACGATTTTTAAAATTATCTAGAGAAGATTTTGATTTCTTAGACATTCACTCTCTTACGTTGCTATCAATTAATACTGCTATCAAAAGAGCTGGCTCAGCTCCATGATTTGCCCATGCATGATTAGTTCCTCTTTGCACGACAACATCATGAGGTTTTAGTGCAACTTCTTCTTCGTCTAGGATCAAAGTAACTTCGCCTTTTAGCAAAATTATATAATCTACAGTCTCGGTTTTGTGCATTGCTGGATGCCTAGAAGTATCTACTCGATGATGCGCAGCACCCATTTTTTCAAAGGCTTCAGCAGTAGCTTGTTCAATAAATTCAGCGGAAACCCCTTCAGGTATCGGGTTAATCTGAAAATACCTAAACTTAGTACCTCCACTAGGTGGTGACAGAATTACTTCAGAATCTGCTCTGTCGATAGTATCTAAAGAATTCACGTCTTTACCGTCGGTATTCCAAAGTTCATAAAGACCGCCAACGTCTTCTCCTAAGGTTCTTGCAGGTGGACCATCAATATTGATAATCGACTTACCTTCTTTATTGTGCCCTGTAACAATTCTTCTCATGTTTCTCTCCCAAATTATTTTTTTAATTCTTTTAAGATTTTCTTCAATGCGGGTAATAAGTCAATTGAAGTTTTGGTATCAATCTTAAAATTCTTAATTTTAGTCTTTGCGCCTTTAACAGTCATGCCTTCTTTTTTTAACAAATTCTTAATTTTTAATAAATTAATAATGTCTTTTTTTAAAAAAATTCTTTTATTTGCTGTTTTCTTTACCTCAAATAGATTCTCAAATTCTTTTTCCCAATATCTTAAAGTATGAGCCTTAACGCCTACTATTTTTGAAACTTCAGAGGTAGAAAAATATTTTTTGTTAGGAATTTTTTCTAATTCAATTTCCATCCGTTAAAGTTGTTCTCTTAACTTTTTTCCTGCTTTAAAATTAATAACGTTTCTAGCCTTGATTTGATGCTTCTCACCAGTTTTCGGGTTTCTTCCAGGACGGCTTTTTTTATAAGAAGTCGAAAAATTTCCCAATCCAGGTAGCTTTACCTCCTCTCCTTTGGCAAGAGCTTCAGAAATTTCAGAAAAAAAATTCTCAACGATTTGAATACAATCCTTTTTCGGCAAGCCTAGCTTTTGATTTAAAAGATTTACTAAATCAGCTTTAGTGATAGACATCTTAACTTCTTAGAGTTGCATTAAACTTCTCTTTAAACCCTTCCACTATAGACTTAACTAATACATCAATATCCTTATCCTCTAAGGTCTTAAATTTAGACTGCCAAGTAAAATTAAATGCAAAACTAGACCCCTTATTTTTAATTTCTGAGCTTTCATAAAGATCAAATAATTTTAGATTTACCAAATTAGGTCCAGCTAACTTTCTAGCCAGTTTATCTAAATTATCAAATTGAGTTTCGCCTGGAATTACAAAAGACAAGTCTCTTTGTACTGACGGATATTTGGAAGATTCTGAAATCTTGTATTTGTTTTTAAAATTCAAAGCATCTGTTAAGAATTCATAATAGAAGAAATTTTTTTTCAGACCAATCGACTTATTTATTTTTGGATGAATTCTTCCAAAGGATCCAATAATTTGTTTATTTTTAATTACATCAATAGAAATATTTGGATGAAGAAAAGCATTTTTACTTTGCTGGAACACTATCTCTTTTGCAGAAAGATGATTTAACAAATCTACAACGAACTTCTTCAAATCAAAAAAACTAAATTGCTTCTTGCTACTCCAATTTTTCTTTTTATCTTGATCAAATATTAAACCCGAGAGCATATTTTGTTCACGTGCTGAAAAAGTTTTTTTGAAAACTTTTCCCTCCTCAAATATTTTCATGAAATTCTCACCACGATTTAAATTACTTTTTAGAGTTTTTAATAAACCAGGAAATAAACTTGTTCTCATGACCTCAAGATTTTCGTTCAAAGGATTTTTGAGTTCTATAAGTTCTTCCGAAATGCCTAATTCTATTAAACTTTTTTTATTTACAAAGGAATAGTTAATTACTTCCTGGAAACCTTGATTCGCAATATACTTTTTAAGATTAAGAGTCTGTATGTAATTTGAACTTCTAAATGTTGAACTTGACGTTTTAAGATCAATACTAGGGATATTGTCGTACCCCTCTAAACGAGCGATTTCTTCAACTAAATCTTCCTCGATTTCAATATCAAATCTATGACTAGGAATCTTTATTTTTAAGGAGTTCTTTTTATTGTGTTCAATTTTAAATTCTAGAGCTTCAAAGTATTTCTTTAATTTAGATAATTTAATTTCAAAACCTAGCTTTTTATTCAAATGATTTAGATCTAAATCTATAAGTTTTTGACGTGGGAGATTGCTCTTAATTTCAACTGTCGAAATTTTTGAGTAAGTTCCTGACAAGTACTCTTTGATTAAATTAGTTGCTTTGACTAAAGCAAGTGACTGTATATTGTAATCAACTCCTCTTTCAAACCTCTGCGAAGAATCCGTTTGAATATTAAAGTTTCTTGCCTTACCTCGGATAATTTTTGGAGCAAAAAAAGCAGATTCAATAAAAACTGAATTAGTAGTTGCGGACACCGAAGATTTAATGCCTCCCATTATGCCAGCGAAAGCTAAAGGCTCTCTCTCATCTGATATTAGGAGGCATTTATCATTTAAGACTTTAGAAGATTCGTCTAAAAGATGAATTTTTTCTTTTGATTTAGCGAACCTTACATTTATCTGCTTTCCAATTTTATTTAAATCAAAGGCGTGCATTGGTTGTCCTAAATCCAACATTACATAATTCAAAATATCCACAACTGGATTTATAGAGTTAATTCCACCCGCCTCAAGTCTTTCTTTAATAAAACTAGGTAACTTTTTTGTATTGTCTAAATTGTATATTTCAATAAAACAGTATCTTGGACAGGCCCCTTTTGCGGAGATTTTAACCTTTGAGTTTGGTGTAAGTTTAGAAGCTATTAAGCCATTGCTTTCCTTTTTAATTTTTTTGTTACTTACAGCTGCCAGCTCTCTTGCAATGCCAAGAACACTAAAGCAATCTCCTCTATTTGGCGTCAAGTCTAGATCAAATAAAACATCAGACTTATTTTTGAATTTTTCTATTGAATCAACCTCTAATCCAAGTCTTGTCAATTCAGATTCAAGTTTTGAAGTATCAATTTTCATTGGTACTTTTTCTAAAAGGTGAGACTTAAGAAATTTCATTTATTTTCCTGAAATTGCCTTCAAATCATTTTCAAACAAAACACGCATGTCATTAATTGAAAAATCTAACTTTGCCATTCTTTCGATTCCTAAACCGAAAGCGAAGCCTGAATACTTTTTAGAATCAATGCCTGACATCTCCAGAACATTAGGATGCACCATGCCACAACCCATAATTTCAAGCCAACCTTTCTTATCCATAATGTCTACCTCAGCGGATGGTTCAGTGAAGGGAAAATAAGAAGGCCTAAATCTTACTTGGAGATTTTTTTCAAAAAAGTAATTTAGAAAATCTGTTAATTCTTTTTTTAAATTACCAAAATTTACATTTTCATCAATTAACAGTCCTTCTACTTGATGAAACATAGGGGTATGAGTCGGGTCTGAGTCACTCCTATAAACTTTTCCTGGACAAAGTATTTTTAGAGGAACTTTATGTTTTTCTATTGCATGGATTTGTACTGGAGAAGTATGGGTTCTTAATAATTTCCCTGAATCAAGATAAAAAGTATCATGCATGTCTCTTGCCGGATGATCTTGAGGAATATTTAAAGCATCAAAGTTGTAATATTCACTTTCTATTTCAGGCCCGTCTTCAATTAAGTAACCTTTAGCGGAAAAGTAAGAACAGATTTTTTCTATTGTGCGTGTGATTGGATGCAACCCGCCGATATAATTAGAATCTACTGGTAGAGAGACGTCGATCTGTTCTTTAGAAATAGCCGTCTCAAGTTCTTTTTTCTCAATTTTTTGACTTACTGATTGATTTAATTCTTCAAAAAGAAGTTTTAACTCATTGATTTTTTTTCCAGCCTTGGGTCTCTGCTTTATATCTAATTTACCAAGTTGCTTAGATAAATTGGTGATTTTTCCCTTTTTTCCAAGATACTTAACTTTTAATTTTTGAAGATCTTCAGAAGACGAAGATGAGATAAAATCTTTTTTTAAACCTGCTTTAAGTTTTGCTAAGTCCATACAGCATATTATGCTGCATTTTGTTTAGCAATTTCGACTAAATCTGCAAAAGATTCTGAATCCTCCGCAGCAATGTTTGCTAAAACTCTTCGGTCAAGGCTAATGTTAGCCCTTTTTAAACTATTCATAAAAACGCTGTATGACATGCCATGTTCTCTAACCGCCGCATTAATTCTAACAATCCATAAAGAACGAAAAGTTCTTTTTTTAACTTTTCGATCTCGGTAAGCATATTGTCCAGCTCTTGTAACCGCCTGTTTAGCAACTTTAAAAGTTCTACTTCTAGCTCCACGATAGCCTTTAGCAAGTTTTAAGACTTTTTTATGCTTCCTTCTTGCCTCAACACCTCTTTTTACTCTGGCCATTAAGATTTCTCCTTAAACATTCTTTTTACTAATTTCTCATCACCGGCTGCTAAGGATACAGTTCCTCGTAATTGCCTTTTTGATTTAGTGGTCATCTTAGTCAAAATATGACTCTTATTAGCATGCTTCCTTTTGATGCCGCTACCTGTTTTTTTAAATCTTTTGGCCGCGCCACTGTGAACTTTAATTTTTGGCATATCTATTTTTTATTTGGACTGAGAAGCATAACAAATTGTCTTCCTTCAGCAATGGGCTCTTGCTCAACACTAGCAATGTCAGCAAGATCTGATTCGACTCGTTTTAAAAGCCTAAGACCGATATCTTTGTGAGCTAATTCTCTCCCTCTAAATCTCATCGTTATTTTGGTTTTGTCGCCTTCATTTAAAAATTTCACAATGTTTCTCATTTTTATTTGGTAATCATTCTCATCAGTGCCAGGTCGAAATTTGATTTCTTTAAGTTGTGTTTTTTTAGTTTTTTTCTTGGAAGCGGCTTTTTGTTTTTTTTGGTCAAACAAATGTTTTCCGTAGTTCATTAACTTACAGACTGGTGTGTCTGTATCGCTATTCATTTGAACTAAATCAAGATCTTGTTCTTTAGCTTTTGCTAAAGCTTCATCTAAGTTCAGAACTCCTAATTGTTCTCCGGTTTGAGATATTAGTCTTACTTTTGCAGCTTTAATAAATTGGTTTATGGGCTGTTTATTTTTTTTTACAAATGCCCTTCTTGCCTGAGCCATAAACTAGACTGAAACTTTAAAAAATTTAACCAATCAAACCTCCTTTGATTTTACTTTTTCTGAAAGCATTTTTGAAAATTCATCCAATTTCATACTTCCCAAATCCTCACCTTTTCTAGCTCTTACAGATAAAGTATCAGATTTTTCTTCTTTATCCCCAATTACTAATTGGTAAGGCACTCTTTGCATAGAGTGATCGCGGATTTTATAAGTGATTTTCTCATTCCTCAAGTCTAATTTGACCCTAAAACCTTTAGATTCTAGTTTTTTTGCAAATTCTGTTGCTTTTTTCTCGTGTTTTTGTGAAATATTCATCACGACTGCTTGAATTGGGGCAAGCCAGACAGGAAAATTTCCATCGAATTCTTCTATTAAAATTCCGATAAATCTTTCTACTGAACCAAGTATGGCTCGATGCATCATTACAGGCTGATGTCTTTCGCCGTCCTCGCCAACAAATTGAGCATCCAGTCTTTCAGGTAAATTAAAATCTAACTGCAAAGTGCCGCATTGCCATTCTCTATCGATAGCGTCCGTTAAAATAAAATCTAGTTTCGGGCCATAAAATGCCCCGTCTCCTTCTGAAACTTCGAATTCTAAATTAAGTTTAGTTATTGCTTTTTCAAGGGCGCTTTCTGCTTTGTCCCAAACTTTGTCTGAACCTACTCTAACATCGGGTCGAGTGGATAAATTAATTTTAAAATTTTTGAACCCCAATTCATCATAAACTTCTGAGAGAACTTCAATAAAATTTTGTGTTTCAGATTCAATTTGATCTTCGGTACAAAAAATATGTCCATCATCTTGAGTTAACTGTCTTACTCTCATCAAACCATGCAAAGTTCCAGATGCCTCATAACGATGACAACAACCAAATTCAGCCAGTCGGACCGGGAGATCTCTGTAAGACTTAATGCCTTGATTATATATTTGAACATGTGCTGGGCAACTCATCGGTTTAAGAGCATTTACTCTTTTCTCATTTGCATGTTCTTCATCGATTTCGGTTATGTACATATTTTCTCTATATTTTTCCCAATGCCCGGATTTTTCCCACAACTTTCTATCCAACACTTGAGGAGTTTTAATTTCTTCATAACCTGCTTTCAATTGCTTATCTCTAATAAAGTCCTCCAGTAGTCTGAAGATTGTCCAACCTTTAGGATGCCAAAATACCATTCCAGGAGCCTCTTCTTGAAAGTGAAAAAGATCAAATTTTTGCCCCAGCTTTCTATGATCTCTTTTTGAGGCTTCCTCTAAATTATTTAAATGTTTTCTTAAATCTTTTTCTGAATTCCATAGAGTTCCATAAACTCTTTGAAGCATTTTATTTTTTGAATCGCCACGCCAATAGGCTCCAGCAGTATGAGACAATTTAAACGCTTTCAAATGCTTCATCGAATTTACATGAGGTCCTCTACACATATCGATATACTCTTCATGGTTATACAAACCAACTGTCTCGTGCTCGCTAATGTCGTTTAAAATTTCTAGCTTATAAGGCTCCTTTCTTTTCTTGAAAACTTCTACCGCTTCTTTTTTTGAGACAACTTTTTTTATAACTTCATACTCCGAAGAAGCCAGTTTCTTCATTCTTTTTTCTATCTTTTCAAGGTCTTCCACAGATAAAGATTTATCAAAATCGATATCGTAGTAAAAGCCATTTTTAATGACAGGGCCTATTGCCATTTTTGCATCGGGATAAATCTGTTTTAGGGCATGTCCAAATAAATGAGCACAACTGTGCCTAATTATTTCTAAGCCTTCTTGATCTTGAGCACGAATAATTTCTAAAGAAGCATTTTCTTCTATCAAATCACAGGCATCTTTTAGCTCGCCATTAACTCTGCCAGCGATAGTAGCTTTAGCTAAACCAGATCCAATAGATTCAGCAACTTCCATCACGGTAACTGGGTTGTCAAATTTTTTTACTGAATTGTCAGGAAGAGTGATTTCAATCATTTTTTTGACCTATACGAACGGTCCAAGAAAATATTATAACCTAAGTTTTCAAGGAGATAAAAAACAACTTTCCCATTTATTGTTATTTTTTTTTGTAAATTTTTCTCTCAAATGCGTTCTGAAATCTCCTTCTTTCCATATTTCTATAGTTTTAGGACTAATCAAATAAAGACCACAGTGCTCGGGTCTTGCAGGCTCTTCTCCTGATTCTTTAAATTTTTCAGTTAGATTTTGAATCTCTTCATTTAATTTTTCATAAGATTCTATTTTTTCACTTTGTTTGGAGACAATTGCGGCTACTCTTGATTGCAAAGGTCTAGAATTAAAGTATTCATCAGACTCTTCTGACGATAATTTTTCAATAGAGCCCTCAACTCTTATTTGCTCCTTAAGTTCTCTCCACCAAAAATTTAAAGCGACTAAATTATTTAATTCTATTTCTTGGCCTTTTTGACTATTAAAATTTGAATAAAATACAAAACCTCTGTCATCAATTTTTTTTAATAACACCATTCTTGAAGAAGGCTGGCCATCAGAATTCACAGTTGCAATGTTCATTGCATTCCAATCAACTAAATTTCTGGTCATAGCCTTATTTAGAATTTCAGCAACTCTTAGAAGCGGCTCAACAGTTATATCGGTATGAATAAGCAATTTATTTTCTTAAAACCCAATAATCCAAGGATAAATACTTTCCAGGACCAAAAATTAAAATTAAAACCAACATTATTAGGTAAGTTACTGTCATCTCTACCCCTCCAGAATCAATACTCCAGCCATTTGGCAGGTGGTAGTAAAAAGCAACTAACATAGTAATAATTAAAGGTATTACAGCCCACCTAGAAAAAAGCCCAACTAAAAGTAATACTGCGCCTCCCGCTTCAGCAAGCACAGCAAGCCATCCAAAAAAATGAGGTAAAAATAAATTTAAATTATCGCTACCGCCTGAACCAAGAAACTCTGCAAATCTATCTATATTAGGAGCGCCGTTGTCCCAGACTATTTTTCTTACTCCAGCAGTCCAAAAAATATAAGCCAAGTAAATTCTTAAGGTAAATAAAATAAGAAAATCAAGACCGTTGAGTTGCATTAACTTCTGATTAAAAGAAGAAAAAAAATTCATAATTCAAATTATCATTTTTTATGGATTTTTTCCAATTCTTCGTAGGCTTCTTGAATTTCGATAAACTTTTCTTTTGCTTTTTCAATAAGCTCTTCCGGCAAGCCTTTGGAAATTAATTTGTCTGGGTGAAATTCTCTTCGTTTTTTTAAGTATATTTTTCTGATCTCATCAAATTTCATCTCTTTAGTGGCCCCGAGAACTTGATAAAAATTACTTGTTTTGAGCCCATACTTTTGAAATAACTGGTCGTAGATAGCATCAGAAAACCCAAAAATTCTAGGGACTCTTTTTAATAATCTTTCTTCGTTTGGATGTAAGACTCCATCAGCCATTGCTAACTCAAATAACAGCTCATAAAAAATAACCAAAGAATTTGGACTACTTTTAAGTAAGTTAGCTAATTGTTTTGCATAAGCATCAAAACTAACCTTATCGTCTTTTGCTTTTTGAAAAATATTAATCGCAAAATCTCTCTGTTCGCCATCCAGATTAAATTTATGAGAGATAAAATCTTCAATTTTTTTTATTTCATCAGAAGTTACCTGACCATCTGCTTTTGCGATTTTTGCTAGGCAAGCAAAAAGAGCGGCAAAAAAAGCCAATTGATGGTCAAAGTTATTTGGATTTTTTCTTCGAACTGAATTTCCAGACATTCTAGATCCTATGACACTGCCTATTAATGCGCCAAGAGGCCCTAAAAATGTAAATCCAATCATACCCCCTACTAATCCGCCAATTAAACTCATATTTTTATTAAATTTTTTATGTTGCTGTGTTTTAATTATCTTACATAATTGAGTTTATTGGGAGAATTATGAGTAAACCGCTACCGGTAGTTGATTACCTAAAAATTCCTGAGAAAGGTGAGCCTTATCTTGAAGGTTACCGTTGTAAAAAATGCGGAGCTACTTACTTAGGAGAAAGAAATGTTTGTTCTAAGTGTTTTGCTAGAGACGAAATGGAAGTTATTAGGCTTTCAGATAAAGGCACCCTTCACAGCTTTGCTATAGTGTATAGGTCTTTTCCTGGAATAGATGTTCCCTACGTATCAGCAATTGTTGACTTGGAAGGTGGCGGCACAATTAAAGGAAATCTTATCAACATTGAGCCAGATCCTGATAAAATTAAATTCAGTATGCCAGTAAAGGTAACTTTTGGGGATGCACTAGGCAGAAAAGATAAAGAAGGTAATTCTTATTTAAGTTATTTTTTTGAACCAATTTAATGAGGTAAAAATATGAGCGATGTATATGTAATGGGAGTGGATATGATTAAATTTGGAAGGTTTCCTGACCGAAGCGTTCCTAACATAGGTGCCGAAGCAGCTTTGATGGCACTTGACGATGCTGGTCTAGGCATTCAAGACATGCAAGCGCTTTATTGCGGAAATTTAGGACAGGCGAGTGGAATGGTCGGTCAAAGAATTCTTCAAGAAATTGGTCAAACTGGAATGCCCGTTGTTAACGTCGCAAACGCCTGCGCTACTGGTGCTACCGCTTTTAGAGAAGCTTGGATGTCTATAAAAGCTGGCATGTATGATGTCGTCTTAGCTGTCGGGGTAGAACAAATGGGCAAAGGGTTGCTTGGTGGCGCTGGCACAGGTGATGGAATTCCCAAGGAAGGCCTTTTAGGTTCCGGTACAATGCCGTGCGTATTTGCTGAAGCAGGAATGGAGCATGCCAAAGAATATGGAACTACTTTCGAGCAGTTTGCAAAAATTTCTGTTAAAAATCACCATCATTCAACAATGAATCCTAAAGCGATGTATCAAATTGAGACTCCTTTAGATGACGTCATGAATGCAGAAATGATTTCTTACCCAAACACTAAGCTAATGTGCTCCGTTAATGTTGATGGCTCTGCAGCTGCTGTATTAGTTTCAGAAAAAAAAGCTAGAGAGCTTGGCATGGCAAGAGCAGTTAAAGTAAGGGCTTCGGCTATGGCAAGTGACCCTTATACCGATAGAGATCTAGTCATGCCAGACGTTAATGCTTGCACTAGACTAGCTGCTAAAGATGCTTACGAGCAAGCAGGCATAGGCCCAGAGGATGTTAACCTTGTAGAATTGCATGATTGCTTTGCAACTGCTGAGATGTTGCATTATGAAAACCTAGGTCTTTGTAAGGATGGCGAGGCAGGTAAAATGATTGATGAAGGTCATGTGGAGCTAGGAGGAAAAGTACCGGTAAATGTTTCTGGAGGGCTTCTCTCAAAAGGCCACCCTTTAGGAGCTACTGGTATTGCAAACATTTATGAAATTTGTACTCATTTGAGAGGTGAAGCTGGAAAAAGACAGGTTGAAGGTGCGAAGATTGGAATGACTCATGTCATTGGTCTTGGTACTGCTTGTGGCATTCATATTCTTGAAAAAACTTCATAATTGATAGTCGGAATTGTTGGGGATACTCACAACAACCTAAAGAATATCTCTAAAATTTGCGAAATTTTTAATGAGAAAAAAGTAGACTTGGTTATTCATACCGGTGATATAACTCTACCTAAATCATTAAAAGCTTTTGAAGAGCTTAATTGTAATTTCTTAGGAGTTTTCGGAAATAACGACATTGATGAGAAAAATGACTTAATAAAAACTTCAAAAGAGTTTCAATGTAACATACATGAAGAACCATTTTTTTGTGATTTAAATAATAAAAGAATTTGTATAGTGCATCATCCAGAGTTAATAAATGAAAATTTAATTGAACAAGCCGATTTTATATTTCATGGTCATACTCATAGATATAGAAACGAGGTAATAAATAACACAATAATTTTTAACCCTGGAGAATGTGCAGGGTTTCTGAAAGGAAAAAACCAAATAGGTATCGTAGATATTGAAAATCCTCCTCCAATAGTAATAAATTTCTGATGAATAAAATAAATTTTTTGAACATAGAGCTTGAATATAATGAGAAAGTTTTTAGACCGACACTGTTAAGCGAAAAATGTGCCCTAAATACAAACTTTAAAGGTAAAAATATTTTAGATTTAGGATGTGGAATAGGTCCTTTGGCTGTTTATTTTGCTAAAAACGGAGCTTTAAGCGTCGATGCTATAGATATTTATGAAGAACATTTAAAATTTGCAAAAAGAAATGCAGATCTCAATAAAACTGAAATTAACATTTTTGAATCTAATTTATTCCAGAATGTTTCAAAAAAGTATGATCTGATATGTTGTGATGTATCTGGGGTAAGAGAGGAAGTAGCAAAACTGACAGGCTGGTTTCCAGAGGAAGTTCCTAAAGCCGATGGTTCTGGAGCAAATTTAATATTAAACGTAATAGCTAATTCAAAGGAATTTTTAAAAGACAGTGGCGAATTAGTTATTTGTACCACATCTTTTTCCGATCAAAAATCTATCTTTGCCGCTTTCGAACAGTTTTATCCTAATTCTTATCAAGAAATATACTCAGAAGAAGTGCCTTTTTCAAAGAGACTAAATCAAAACATTGATATTTTGGATCGAGATTCTTTTAACGAAAAAAACGGGATCAATTATTGGAGATTTTCAATCTTCTCTCTTTCTAAAAGATAATCTTTTTCTTAAAAAGACGTATGAAAGACCAAAAAATAATCCTATAAATAAGGATATCAAAAAGGGTCTAAACAATCTCAAATATCCGTTACTTTCAACAATTGTGTTCTCCAAAAAGAGTATTGAAGTAATAGGAGCCAACTCCTGACTTCCTGGATAGATAAACCAAACTCCAGATAAAAGCCCAAATATTATTATTGAGAAGATAAATCCTAAAGTTTGGTAAGTGAAAAGCTTGTAAAAAGCAAAAGATATCAAAAAAGACAAAAAGAAGTATGAAATCCAAAAGATTACCATCAGTTAAGGCTCTCGATTAAATTAATTGCAAGTTTTTCATTTTTC
Source organism: uncultured SAR86 cluster bacterium (assembly GCA_902616715.1). Classification (GTDB taxonomy): domain Bacteria; phylum Pseudomonadota; class Gammaproteobacteria; order Magnimaribacterales; family AG-339-G14; genus AG-339-G14. The sequence continues at coordinate 25,407 of CACMTR010000001.1, read as the reverse complement.
AAAATATCGTAGAGACTATCCTTTGAAATATTTTCATCATAGATTTTTAAGATTTTTTTAAAATATTTATCTTTAAATATATAAGATGGAGGTACATTTCTTTCCATGGCCATATTTTCTCTCCACATAAATAAGTCTTTTGCAGTTTTTGTATGCGATTTAAACTTTTTTAATCTAGGAACATGCAATTTTTGCGACCCTAAACTAACTTCTCTTTTTGTTAAGTCTCTAACAGCAAGAAAAGCATTCTTTTTTTCAAGAATCCTTTTTTGTTTTTTATATATTTTAATCAAGAACCTAACATCATTAGCCGCATAAATTATTTGATTTTTTGTAAACGGTCTTCTCATCCAATTTGAGTTAGTTTCTGACTTATCGATATTAAGACCTAAATATTTCAAAACTATTTTCTTGTAACTCTTGAGATCGTCTTTGGAAAGAAATTTTTCTGCAATCTGAACATCAAAACAATTGAATACCTTCAAACCTGATGAGCAAGACAACACAGTAATATCGCTTCTAACCGCATGGAAAACTTTAACTATATCTTTATCTTCCAAAATATACTGCAATTTGGATAAAGAATTTATTTTTAAACAGTCAATTAAAAAAATTTTTTTATTCGTTGAAATTTGTAACAAAGACAACTTTGGATAATAGGTATTTCGCCAATCAAATTCTGTATCAATGCCGATAATTTTTTCTTCAGAAATTTCCTCTAAGATTTCGATAAACTTAATTTCAGAATCTACAAAGATTATAGGATTTCTTTTTAATAGGAAATGTTTAAGTTTATTTAGCAAATTACTATTTTATAAATTTTAAAACTTCTCTTTTAATTTTTTTATCTTTAAAAGAAAAAGCCAGATTTGCAATTAAGTATCCTAATTTATTTCCACAGTCATGTATATCTCCTTCAAGTAGCAATCCCTTTAATGTTTTCGAATCTTTTAAAAAGTTATAAAGAGCTCCCGTGAGTTGTATTTCTCCGGATAGATCAGGTTTTTCTTTATTTAAGTATCTTAAAATTTCGTTACTAAAAACATATCGACCAGCAACAAAAAGATTTGAAGGAGCTTTTTTTGGATTAGGTTTTTCTATTACGTCATTTATTTCTAAAAAATTATTTTTTGAGTTTTTATTCTTTACCTTTACTATTCCATAATTTTGAGTCTCTGATTTTTTACACTTTCCAAGAAGAATTGATGAGACCTGAGTTTTTTCAAAATTTTTTTTCATTAATGCTAAATTTTTCAGATTATAGTTTGAGTCTATAATCATATCAGGAAGAATGACTGCAAAAGGTTCATCCAAAATTAAAGACTCTGCAGTTAAAATTGCATGTCCCAGGCCTTTTGGCTTATTTTGTTTCACATTTATTATTTTGGCTTTTAAATTAGAGATTTCTCTCATTTCTTTTAGAAGAGTTTTATTTGAAATTTTGCTCAAAGCAGTCTCTAGTTCAAAACTAGTTTCAAAATAACTTTCTGAAGAAATTTTATTTTCATTAGTAACTAAAATTATCTCCGTAAATCCTGCTTTTATTGCCTCATTTACAATATAGTGAATAATCGGTTTACCTGCCAAAGGAAGCATTTCTTTTTGTATTACCTTAGTTGCAGGAAGCATTCTGGTACCTAGACCAGCTGCTGGAATAATCACTTTCTTTAACTTTTTCATTTTCTAAAAGGCAGTTTATTTATAAATAATAATTTATTGAAACTATCTTTAGAAGATTAAATAAAAATTCATAAGACCATGAAGTTACTTTTCCACTAAAATGGGAAATTTAAGTCAGTTTTCAAATCTTCTGGTGGAGCAGGCAAGTCCTTAAATACTTTCCAAATGATATCTGACTTAGGAGAAATGATAACCCAGACAGTGATTAATATAATGGAAAAATAAGAAAACAAGCTCTCTTTTCCTACATACCAAGCTTCTACATCGGCTTTATATGGTCCAATTACATTGTCATAAAATTCCAACGCTCTATTATGTAAATCAAGTATTTCATTTTCATCACGGAATATTATCGAGCCAATTCCACTTAGTCCCGGTTTTACTTTGATTAAAACATCCTGAGCAGTTATCGGAAAAGCTTCAAAACACCGCGGTGTCTGAGGCCTTGGACCAATAAGGCTCATATTTCCAAGAAAAACGTTAATTAACTGAGGAAGTTCGTTTATTTTTGTTTTTCTCAAAAATTTACCTATAGGAAGAACTCTGGGATCATCCTTAATCGTGATCGTACCTGTGCCAAGATTAGAGCTGTTATTAATCATAGTGACAAATTTAAAAAGTCTAAAAATTTTTCTATTTTTTCCAATCCTGTCTTGCAGAAAAAAAACTTCTCCTTCGCCAGTAAACTTTAATAACAACATTACTAATATGAATAAAGGTATAAGAGTTAGGATAGCTAGGCTAGAAAAAAAAATATCGAAAAACCTAATCATGATTATATTTTCAAAATAAGTAATAACTTAGTGAATTATCCTTAAAAACTTTGAAGTATCGAATATTTTTAACAAAATTTTATCCACTTAAGCTTTATTTATTTTATTGAACTTTTAATCAAATCTATTATTAAGTTATCTAGATCTTAGAGATCTTAACAAACCACCAACTCCATATTTGGGGCTTGGATCAAAAAAATGTGCCAAAAGCGTAAGTCGATAACTTGAACAATCTGGCGAGACCTGCATATTAGTATGCAAAGTGGTGTTGCCCATAAACAATAACGGGCAATAATCTTGAAAATCATCAATAATTTTTTCATGATTAAGAGCAAGAAAATCCAAACCTTTTTTTGAAGCGTATTTCTTATAAGTAATTTTTCCTAAAAGGTTACTAAACTCATTTTTGGGTCTTCCCCGAGCATTAGGAAAATAAATTAAGTCGCCTATTGTCCCTCCTTTCTGAGCCAAAGGTATTTTTAAAGGTAATACTAAAGTAAATAAATGTGAATCAAAGTGGGCTCGGAAATGCTCTTTTATATTACCTGGTTCTACGCAACGAGCAATATGATATTGGTTGGAGAGTTCACCTTTATAATCAAAAAGTTTAAAAGCAATCTCATATAACTTTGGTGTGAGGTACTGTTCAAGATCAAGTTCTTTCAAAAAAGCTTTATGACTTTTACTTAACTCAGAAAAAGTTTTTCCATTCATTTCTTTATTGATGTTTTCGGAAATAGCACTGAGATTAAAAGAATTCAAAGAAGGTAATTTTACATGACCTTCTTTAATCAATTTCTCTAGCCTTAAATCAATATCGTTCCAATATTGAATAGGGTTCATATTACATCACTCCTTTAAATTAATATTAATACGTTTATCGAAAATCATTAAAGTATTTTTTCATATCTTTTTTAGGAAGAAAAACTGCTATAACAGTCAAAAAAATTAATTTAAAGTAAAGATGTAAAGACTTATGCTCGATATACCATTTTTCTAATTTTGCTTTTTCTGGACTAATTTTTTCTTTATAAGTTTTTTCAGGATCATTGCTTTTTTGTAATATCTTTTCTTCGTCTCTAAAAACAATAGAACCCACACCTGACAAACCAGGCAACGTTGAAGTTATAATTATCTGATCTTCCTCGGGATAAAAAGAAAACTGCTTTTTATGAAGTGGTCTCGGGCCAATAATGCTCATTTCTCCTAATAAGATATTGAATAATTGTGGAAGCTCATTGATTTTTGTCTTTCTTAAGAATTTGCCAACCGGCAAAACACGGTAATCATCTTTTAAGGTAACGGTGCCAGCGCCAATTTGATCACTATTTTTCATCATTGTCGCAAACTTTAATAAATTAAAATTCTTTCTTTCCTTTCCTACTCGTATCTGACGAAAAAAAATCTCACCCTCGCCTGTTAACCTCAATATTATCATTACAAAAATTAATAAAGGTAAAAGCGCTAAAATAGCTATGGATGAAAACAATAAATCAAAAAAACGTTGCATTGAGAGTTTTAAAAAATAGCCATGAATATTGAAAAATCTAAAAACCCATTAATTTTTTGATTTACGTAAATTTATTATCTAGTAGATTATAAATCCTTATCTCAGCGCTCTTAATAAGGTATTAGTTACTTTATCAACTTCTTTTTCAGTCATTGATGGGAATAAAGGTAGTGTCAACTGATGATTGCATATTTGGGCAACCACAGGAGCATCTTTTGGCGAAAATTGACCCGCATAGGCAGAAAAATTCCAAAAAGGAGGATAATGAATGCTTGATTGAATCCTTTCTTCTTTAAGAGTTTTTATTATTGACTCTCGATCAGTATCTTTAGGCAATAAAATTGGTAATATATGATACGCTGAAGAAGAATTAATTGGCTGTTTTGTAAAAGGTATAACAATGGAAGATTTACTCAAATTAGAGCGATATCTTTCTGTTAATATTTTCCTTTTTTGATTGCCTTCTTTTAGCTTTGCGAGTTGAACTAACCCAAGAGATGCTCGAATCTCATCCATCCTATAATTTAGACCAGGATGAGCCACGTCATAACTAATAGATCGTCCTTTATGCCTATCTAAAGTCAACGAAGTCATACCATGAGATCTAAGAAAACGAATCTTATCATTTAGTTCCTGATCAGAAGTAGACACCATTCCGCCTTCTCCAATAGAAAGATTCTTATTGCTAAAGAAAGAGAAACAACCAATATCACCCCATACGCCACAGGCTTTATTGGAAACGAAAGCACCAGGTGCATGGGCAACATCCTCAATCAATCCTATCTTTCGTGATTTACAAAACTGAGCAATTTTTGATATGTCACTACATGGGTAGCCAGCGTAATGAACTACAATAATAGCTTTTGTTCGAGCCGTTATCTTCGACTCTAAGCTTTTGATTGACATGTTCCAATCGTCAGTAGATTTGCAATCAGCTAATACGGGTATAGCACCCAAAACTTTTACTACATTTGCATTAGCCACAAATGTAAGCGCTGGAATGATAACTTCATCGCCTTTTTTTACTCCAAGTGCTAAAAGAGATAAATGAAGCGCAGCTGTACAATTTGTAACGGCGCTACAGAAAATATCTTTACCCAAAAAACGTGAAAAGGAGTTTTCAAACTCTTTAATTTTTTCACCCATAGATAACCAGCCACCTTTCACAACGTTAGAAACTGCAGTAGTTTCTTTTTCGTCAAAATTTAACTTAAATAGCTGTATATCCCAGTTCATATCATATTTCCTTACCGACTAAATCAGATCTTTTTAATGAATATATGTTTAATGCGCGTTTATTGCGGTATTCTACACCAATATTCTGAAATCCATGCTTTAGGTAGAATTGATTGACACTATCATTATCATCCCTATTCGTTGTTAAACGAATTTCGTTAGCATCTGACTGCCAAGCAAATTCTACAAATTTTCGTAACAGCTGACTACCAATACCTCTACCTTTGCTAATAACTCCAATTGAAACAAGCTCAGTATGGGTATCATCAGTTTCATTAATTAAGTCCTTATTAACTCTAAAAATATTAGCTAGACTAGGTATTAAAAGCGACGGGCGACGAAGAATTGCAAAAATTATCGGAAAAAGTAATCGACTTTTGGAGGATCTAAATTCAGTATAAAATAACTTTGGAGATTTAAAACCAACCACGAAACCCTCGACATCACCTGATTCCTCAACAGCTACTAAACTAATAACTCCTTTATTAGCTAGAGCGCATTCATAATATACTCTTAGAAATGCGGGCCCCATCTCATCAAGGTAAAAACCTGAAAATGCCTTTCTATGAATGGACAAAATTTGATCGATATCCCCTAATGTGGCTCTTCTAGCTTGTGAATGGATGTTTGGCATAATTGGGTCTCTTTTATAGCTATAAAGAAAATATTTTATGACCTAAATTGATTTGGTTTCAATAGATTTTCAAATTATGTTGAAGGAACATCCAAATTTTAATAAAAATTGCTTACTGAAAAGTTGAAAAAAAAGAACTTTAGAGCAATAGATATTTTACTTTATTAAGCATTTCGCTGGTTATATCAATAAATGTTAAAAATTGTTTCTAATACAGCTTTGCTTTTGTCAATTAAAATAAAAATTAATTACCTAATTTATTAAGTATTACGCTATTGTCAGTCCTATGAGTAAATAGGATATCTTCAGCTGCGAAGAGTATTTTTTTACAATTTTGTTTAGCTAAATTTAAAATTTTCTCTGCAAGATCTTTTTGTCCATTAAATATTCCTAAACTAAAAACGATGACTCCATCAAATGTTGGTGTATCGCTTCCCAAGTAATGTCTTAAAACGGGAAGATAATCGAATACATAAATTTCAGACTCATTTCTTTGTATTACAAGATTTTTATCTTTTGCTACGCTTGTACAAAGCATTAATTGTGATTTTGGGTTAACTCCTAAACATTTATTAGAATATAATAAAAAGCCATCTGTTGTTTTTTTTAATTTATTTGTGTTTTTAGTTTCTTTTTCATCTCTTGTTAAATCGCTGTAACGATAATAATTTGAAATAGGTTTGTATCCAAGATCGTTATCCGAATTAACGATACGGAAATCAAATGATACTCTTGTAGAATCTGATGTATTCATCTTGGCCCCATGTATCATATCTGGGCTAAATGAAAGAATTTGACCTTTTTTGACTATTGATGGGTATGTGGTGTTTGCACAAATATCGTTAATTTCATTTAGGGAATAATTTCCTTTCAATAACTTATTCATAGTAATTTCAGACGATTCTCTTGATGGAGCCATATTTAAAGTATTATTTGAAGTTAGATTGGTAATTGGTACCCAAAAACTATTAGTACTTCTACTATGCCCATACCAAGCGTCAGAATGGAAGCTAGTTGTTGTAAAACAAGGGGGTTGTATTCTAGCTGTAGGGGTTTTTTGAATCAAAGCAGATTTATTTAAACAAGTGTCCATTAAAAACTTACCAAATAATTTATAGCAATTTTGGAATTCCTCTTCTCTAAATATAGAAAACATCTTTTGTCTGATAATTTCTAAGTTTTGAATTACTAATTTATCTAAATGAAGATCCTCAAGTCGATCTATTCGACTTCCGTGTTCACGATTTAAGAATTCTAATATTTTTTTTTCTATTATCTTATCAAATGGAAATTCATTTTGATCATAAGAAATTATTGTCCATCCAACTTTGTTGTTGAGTTTGCTTTTCATAATTTATTTTTTATATTTTTTTAATGTATATTTAAGATTAAATCTACCATTTGATCTAAGTTCTTTTTTTTTGATAAGTTCTTCTTTGCATAATTAAATCCGCTTTCACCTTTTAATTCTAATTCTGATTTTGCAATTAAAGAGGTTTCGCTCATTACACTTGCCAACATATCTATATCACCAGGCTCTACAACCCAGCCTGCCTTGGATTCATTTATTATTCTTGCAGAATCACTATCAATATCTACTGATGCTATGATAGTTTTTTTGGAAAACATGTAAGCAAGTAATTTTGAAGGACTTGCAGTTTTTCCGACCCCTTTTTTTAATGATAATAATAAAACATCGGCTTTAGCCTGAATTTTTGGTACATCTTTTACATTTACTTCTATAAATTCAATGTCACATAAATAATTTTCTGACAATTTAATACATTTAATCTTGTCTGAACCATCCCCCGCTATAATTAGTTTCGAGTTATTGATATTTGCGGAGGCGAATGATTTGATTAGTAAGTCGACTCCTGCGCTTGGGTTTATGCTTCCCAAATACATAAAAGTGAATTTATCTGATCTGTTTACGTTTTGTTGACAATGGTTAGTGAAAAGTTCATCATTTTGCCAATTTCGAATTACTTTTATATCAGAATGATTTAAATGTCGTTTTGAAACTAAGTAATCTTTCATATTTTGAGAAATAGCTATCACTTTTTGAACGTTATTTAATACAAATCTGTCAATCGGTAATGTTAAAAATCGAACCACGCTGCCAATCATTTTAGGTAGTTTTGTAATAAGTGATTCGGGATATATATCTTGAACATTTAATATAATTGGAATCTTTAATTTCTTTGCTGTTTTTACTAAAAGAAATTGAGCAAAAATAGGCCAAGTATTTGCATATATTATCTCAATGTTATTCTTGTTAGCATATAAGAATTTAGACGACTCTCTTCCAAAACTAAAACTCTCTTTTATTCTTGCTATTAGATTAGATTTAGGGCTAGTAAAAGACGTTAAAATTTCATGTGTAAACGGCGGCTGATTTTGATTGGTATGGTGGCTATAATCTACTCCAAAAGGTCTCGTTGGTAAGGGAGAAATTACTGTAACATTATTTTTTAACGCTAATTCAATTGCAATGTCATACGATAAAATCCCTGACACTACTGGCTCTGGAGGAAAAACACAACTTACTATCAATATTTTTTTAGCTTTCATGCCAAACATTTCTTTTTATATAATCTATGTGTGAAATAATGATTCTAACTATCTTATCTGAGACGTTAGGCATACTGTAATCTTTTACTAGCTCCAAAACCCTCTCTTCACCAGATGGCTGAGTTTCCAATATTTGCAATGCCTGTAATATGCGATCTGTGTCTAAGCCGACCATCATAACGACGGCTTCTTCCATACCCTCAGGGCGTTCATGAGCTTCCCTAATATTTAAAGCAGGGAAGTTCATAATTGAAGATTCTTCATTGATAGACCCGCTATCAGACAATACTGCCTTAGCGCTCTTCTGAAGATGATTGTAATCATGAAAGCCTAATGGCTTCAAAAGCACAATATTTTTATGGAATTCCATACCTTCAGTTTCAATTCTTTTGCGAGTCCTAGGATGCGTAGATACTATGATCGGCAAATCATATTCTTTGGCAATAGTATTTAAAGACAAAGAAAGATTTACTAGATTAGGGATAGAATCAATATTTTCTTCACGATGGGCACTAACCAAAAAAAATTCATTTTTTTTAATATTAAGACGATTTAAAATATCTGAGTCGTCGATACTTGGCTGATAGTAATTAATAACCTCAAACAAAGGGCTGCCAGTTTTAATAATTCTATCCGCCGGTAGGCCCTCAGCCAGAAGATACTCTCGGGCAATGCTAGTATAAGGTAAATTAATATCCGCGATATGATCCACTATTCGCCGGTTGATCTCTTCTGGAACACGTTGATCAAAACAGCGATTGCCTGCCTCCATATGAAAGATTGGGATTTTGCGCCGTTTAGCTGGTATGGCAGATAAACAAGAATTAGTATCTCCTAAAATAAGAACTGCTTGAGGCGCTTCTTGTCCTAATATACTGTCTGCTTCTATTATGATTTGACCAATTGATTCAGCAGCATTTTTACCCGCAGCTCCTAAAAAATGATCTGGTTTTCGAATTTTTAAATCAGAAAAAAAGATTTCATTGAGTTCATAGTCATGGTTCTGTCCTGTGTGCACCAAAATATGATTAAAATATTTATCTAACTTAGGTATTATTCGTGAAAGCCTTATGATTTCAGGACGCGTCCCCACTATAGTCATAACTTTTAACTTTTTCATAAAGACAAGTCCTATAATTGATTTGTAATTGTATCTGGTCGTTCTCTATCAAAAATTTCATTAGCCCATAGCATCACTATTAAGTCTCCATCACCAATATTCGTAATGTCATGTGCCCATCCAGGAATTGTCTCGACAACTTTTAAGGTTTTCTCTGAGGTAGTTAAATCATAAGTCTCACCTGTAATTATATGCTTAAATCTAAAGTTTGCTGTTCCTTTGATAACAATAAATTTTTCATTCTTAGTATGGTGGTAATGACCACCTCGCTTCACTCCAGGATGTGCAGTAAAAAATGAGAACTGACCTGAATCTTTAGTTTTTAATATTTCACAAAATATTCCTCGCTCATCAACATGGCTTGGAATGTCATAAGCGAATTTATCTGGGGTAATAAAACTTAAGTAAGTTGAGTATAGGGCTCTTATTAGACCAGTTCCAACTCTCTCAGAAAGCAGAGTCTTTCTTCCATCTTCAAACGAAGTGATGATATCAGCAATATCACCAACTGTAGTGAAGTATTCTTTAGAAATTTTTTGTAGACCTTGCTCACCTTTATTCTCCAATAATTGTAATAATGACTCACAAACATCATCAATATATGCAAGGGTTACTTCAGCCGTTCGATCATGTATTTCAATATCAATACCGTTAGAAACATTATGGCAAAAAGTGGATACAAATGAATTATAGTTTGGCTTACTCCACTTACCAAAAAGGTTAGGGAATCGATAGATGTAATAATTAGCCCCAGTTGTTTCTGAATAAAAACGAATAGATGCCTCGGCTTCTAATTTACTTCTTCCATAGGGATTGTTCAACTCTGCTTGAATTGAAGAGCTATAAACTATGGGAGTTTGAGATTTATTTTTTATCAGGCTTTCAACTATGAATTTAGTTAAATCTGCATTTCCAGCTTGAAATTCTTCAACTCTTTTTGATCGATTAACTCCTGCAAGATGATATATAAAATCAGCATCGTGCAGGTGTTTTAAAAATTGATTTTTTGGGGTATTTCGAGTTATCTCAATAACATCATGCTGATCTCTTTCTTTTAAAAAGATACATAGATTCTTTGCCAAAAATCCACTTGCACCAGTTACAACAATTTTCATTTAGACTCCCTCGGGTACATTAGTACCTCCACGAGAAATTTCAGAAATAAAATCTAACTTTTGAAGTAACTTCACCATTTCTTCTAAATCAAGTCTATGAGTATTATGAGAGTTGTAATCACTCACTTCAGATAAATTTCTATCGCCTTCTTCATGATATTTTGAGTAGTCTAGATCTCGATTATCGGATGGAATGCGATAATAGCTTTCTTCATCTTTAGAAACGTACATTTCCTCTCTTGAGCACAGTGTTTCATATAATTTTTCACCATGTCGCGTACCAATAACTTCAACTGCATGTTCAGGCCTTCCAGTGATTTGAAGAAGAGCTTCAACTAAAATCTGAATTGTTGCACCAGGCGATTTTTGTACAAAAATATCTCCGTTATTGCCTTTTTTAAAGGCATGAATGACTAAATCTACAGCATCGTCCAACGTCATCATAAAGCGCGTCATCAATGGATCCGTAATAGTAATTGGTTTCCCAGAAAAAATTTGACGAAGAAATAGGGGTATAACGGAGCCTCGAGAGGCCATTACATTTCCGTATCGGGTACAACAAATAACAGTTCCAGAATCATGTGCATTCCGTGATTTACCAACGATTACTTTTTCCATCATCGCTTTTGATATACCCATGGCATTTATTGGATATACAGCTTTATCGGTACTTAAGCAAACAACTCTATTAACATTATTAATCATGGCTGCTTCCAGTACATTTTCTGTACCTAAAATATTTGTTTTTACTGCTTCTAAAGGGTAAAACTCACAAGATGGAACTTGTTTTAAAGCTGCGGCATGAAAGATATAGTCAACTCCACTAGTTACATTTAAAACCGAACTATAATCTCGAACATCCCCGATATAAAACCTTAATTTTGGATGACTATACTTTTTTCTCATATCATCCTGCTTTTTCTCATCTCTACTAAATATGCGAATTTCTTTAATGTCTGATTCAAGAAATCTCTGGAGAACTGCGTTTCCAAAAGATCCGGTCCCTCCAGTTATTAGTAATACTTGATCTTTATAGAACATAATTTTTCCCTTAATTAATTAAAATTTGTAGCCTATGCTATTTTTTACGTCGCTCAAATGCATTATTAATAGTTTTTAAGTAACACTATAATCAACATCTCCTAGATATTTAAATAAATCTTGAAAAGAATATAGCTTTGTAATTCTTGGATCAGAAAGAGATGGAAATGTATTAGCAAAGTCATAAGCATCTTGTTCATCTACTAGTAGTGCTAAAGACTGACTATTGTTATATAAAGCTTCTACTAAAATTGTTGATTTTCTACTAATACATATATTTGATTGAATAGCTTCATCAATGTTTTCTATAAATTCAATACCCTTAACATCTTTATAGTAATCCTTTTTTTCCAATGGATGTAATTTTAAAAATAATGTTTGAGTTAATGATTTTTTAATATTTTCAATAATAAGTAAGTTAACTAAAGGCCTCCTTGGTTCAGTAAAAAAAACAATTTTAGGATTCTCCTCCCCAAGAAAGGTTCGCTTATACAAAGTGCTGCTTATTTTTGAGTCAAAAACAAACTTTTTTTCATTATAAGATTCATTGAGATGCTTAGCCTCTACCGCGGAAGTGCAATAATATTTTTGCCCGAAAAGACCAAGAGGATATCTATAAGAGTATGCCATTCCATGAGGAATCGCTATTGCATAATTTTTACTATTTTTTGATAAGTTCATTGCCAAAACACCATATCTAGATTCTCTTTCTCCAGAATAAAATTTGCATTTCTGATGTTCATTGAAAATATTTTCATATGCCTTTTTCATAATAATGAAATGGCCTACTCTTGTGGAAAAAAAATCCATAGCTTTCATGGCACCAACATCGCCAAGCATAAATTTACTAGTTGCTAATAATCTTTTTAGAATAAAATGCGTTAAAACTAAAGATTTCATGAATAATTTAAAATATTCGATAGAACTTATTAGTTTGTAAAGGGGTATCGAATTCTTATTGGGTAACTTTCCTAAATTTTTACTATCATAGAAATAAATTAATTCTAGGTTTAGCTTTCTTATATTTTTGAATGCAGCCTTGGAGTGAATTAAAGCAAAATTACTTTTTACAATTGCTTTATAAGGAAATGCTTTGATATTTTGAACACCTTTAAGGCATATTGTAGCTGCAGTTATAGTTTGTGTTTTTAAGTATAAAAAGGTTCTTATTATTGGGTACCTGTAACCCTTTAGCTTTGATAATTTTAAGCCATGAATTTCTATTTTTTTTTCAAGAAAATACCCCGCTGCTAGGTAAAAATCAGAGTGCTCTCCGATAAATTTTATTTGTTGTACCTTATGTATTTCCTGAAAATGTAAAAATTTGAAAATGATTGGGATAAAATAGTAATGATATAACTCATTTGTAAATTCTGAAAGGTCGGCTTTAAAGTCTAAATCATGATTTTTCATATCACTGATAGAAACAAAATCAGAGTTATTATCGAGCCTTATGTCTAAAATTAGATCATCATTCTCAGAAATTAATTGGCCCCATACCTCTGAAGAAATTTCATTTGATTTAGTATAGAAAATTGCTCTATTCATCTAGGTGCTCTTTTGCCCATCGAACCATCTTTTTCATTCCATCTATGAAATTAACCTCAGTTTTCCAACCAAGCAGCTCTAGAGCATATTCTGTAGAGCCATAAATACCAAATTGATCACCAGGTGTTCCTAGAGAGTAATTGATATCTATATCTCCAAAGACATTGTTATTTATGCAATCAACTACTTCTTTAACTGTAGTCTTTTTACCGCTAGATAAATTAATTGCTTCAAAATTTGATCCTTTTCGATTAAGTGAGCTCCAAATACCGTTAATTAAATCATCTATATAAATAAAATCTCTAAATCTATTCGGATCACCTCTAACGTTAATTTTATTGCTTTTTAAAGCCATCGAAAGAAAAATACTCACCATTCCTTGCTTCATATTACTAAGATTTTGGCCTGGCCCATAAGCATTAAAAAACCTAAGCGCAGTAGTTTTAAGGTGTTTATTAGAGTATATTTTTAGATAATTTTCACTAGCAAGCTTTCCAACTGCATAAAAAGATTTTGGGTTACAATCAGCATGTTCTGAAACCGGTAACTTATCTGGATCGCCATATACTGACATTGAACTAGCATAAATAAAATCGGAGCAACTTATTTCCTCACATAACTTTAATAATAAAAGTGTGGATTGTGTATTAGTTTGCAAATCGTAGATAGGGTCTTGGAAAGATATTTCTCCAGAGCTCTGTCCTGCTATGTGGAAAATAGCATCAAATTTATATCTCTTAAGCTTGTTAATTATCAAGTCAGACTGGCAGTCCCCTTCAATAAGTTCAACTTCTTTTGGGATATTGCTTTTATTCCCGGTAGAAAGGTTATCGACAGTAACTACACTGTGCCCCATTTCTAATATTTTTTTGGAAAGTGCAGAGCCTATAAATCCAGCCGCTCCGGTTACTAAATATGTCTGTTTCATAGTTTTTTTATCTTACATACAATTTTTAATCCTGTGTCAACAAGTCAAAGTTTATTTATAACCTTGGTAAAAAATTTACGGTTTATTTTTTACTCCGCACTGTTTTAAAGTCAAGTTCCTTAAGCTAAAAATCAAGTAATTTGAAAAATTTTAATTGATAATAACTTTTAAATTTAAATCTATCTTTGACACTTATTAGGCAGTGCTAATTTTATTTAGGATGTATTATTGAATCTACTAAAGAGTAAAAATTTTTAAACCTAAAGCCAAAGAAATTAATTTAATTTTAATGTGAAAGACCTTCTAAATTTTCTAAAATTGGTATTTTATTTTTTTTACAATAGGAATCCCAGTCATCAAATTCAGTCCAATGGCTAACGAAGATAAAGTCAAGCCCAGCACGCTGGGAAGCTTGATGGTCATAACGACTATCGCCTATGAAAAGACCTGGTTCATTTATTCTTTTTGCGGATAGCTCACGTTTCAAAATCAAATCTTTGCTATCCGGGCTTCCAAAAATACCTCCATCAAATAAATGATCTAATTTCCTCGCTGCAAAAACTTTGCGCAATTCAGTTTGATCGCCACCAGAGACTATAGACCATTTTGTCGACGACGTAAGTTCGCGTAATGGAAAAATCCCGCTATCCAGCTCACAATTCATAAGACCTTCATTGACTTTGCTAGAGTAAATCCTCAACATCTCTTCCAGATTTGGACCTATTTTTCCTTCTGGGACAATTTTATCCAAAAAATAGGAAAATTTTTTATAACGCGATACTCCTCCGTTAGCAATGTGATAGCCCCTTAAAGATTGAGCTAAATCTTCTCCATAAGGCAAAGCTGCAAAGTAAAAAGCTTCTGTCTTAATTTTATTTGAATTCAAGATTACGCCATCACAGTCAAAGATAAGGCTGTTATATTTATCCAATCTCACCATTAAAGCCTCTTTTTTAGCTCAGCCTCGACAAGGCCAACATCGCTTGGGACATCAATTGCGGCGCTCCCTGGCTGAGTTTCAACCATTAAAATACGCTTATTCAATTCAAAAAAACGTAAAATCTCTATATCTTCTGAATGCTCCAAGGTGCTTTTACGACCAAACATATGAAATGATTTTAATTCGTCTGCAGTAAACGCATATATGCATACCTGCTTTTTAAAGTTAGAAGGAGCATTTGTTTTATCTTTATAGGCTGGTAATACTAAGCGCGACATGTAAACTAACTCGCTTTGTTCATTTGTAATCACCTTAGGAATATTAATATTTTCTGGATCTTCATGACTTGAGATCCAAGAAAATCCGTTTATGACCTTATCGATATGTTGAATCTTTGAGTCCCTTATTTTTAAAATATCAATTGGGTCTATCAAAGGCTCATCTCCTTGAACATTGATAAAAATATCTGCGTCAATATGCTTTGAGGCTTCCGCAACTCTGTCAGTTCCGGTTAAAGCATTCATGCTAGTTATAATTGGAGAAAAATGTGCTGCATGCACAATGTCTGCAATGCGTTCATCCTCTGTGGCTATGTAAACATTTTCACTTCCTACAGCTCGAGCGCATAACTCAGCAACCCAAATTATCATAGGCTTTCCAAGAAGAGGAACTAGAGGTTTTCCCGGATATCTGCTGGAACCATAACGTGCAGGAATAACAACGGTTGTTCTCATTGCATCCTTACAAAGCGTAAATTGAATGAGTCGGAATTGAATATTTGTTAGGTGTAACCGCAAGAAGAGGTAACGCTTTAGAGTTTGACTGATAGAACGATAACAAACTCTGCATTTCAAGACTCCTTGGATCATCTGCCCCGTAGCCATCAAAACCCGCCATTAGAAGACGTGTTGCTCCACCACTTGTACTTATAGCAAAAGCATAGGCTATTACTAATGAAGTCGGAATAGTACAAAAATGATGTCCAAACTCAAATATTCCGCTTTCAATTTTTAAACCGAAATCCAAAGTATTCTTATTCGAAAGCAACTTTTTAATCTCTTCTGGCAACATAGAAATTGGTGTTATCAAAGGTTGAGGTAACTGAGTATGGACCTTGCAATCGGAAAGAAGCCGAACTGGATGACATGCAACACGAACGTCAATTAAATCTGCGCTTATTGAACATTGGGTATTCAGAGCCAATACAATTGGTTTTTTTCGGACAATATAGGATTCTATTGCGCTCTTGTGGCACTCAACACCTGGACCTGAACCCAATATCAGAACCTCCTTAGCTTTCATCATAGACTCAGGATTCCAACTGCCTTTGGGTTTACCGCGATAAAAGTGTCTAGCAGTCTCTAAGATATTCGAATCAAAACTATGCCCGCCTTCAACCCTAAGATGCTCAATCACAGATAATATATCTTCTTCATTGTACCTTGAATCGTTAAGCATTTCTTGAATGTAAGTCGGATGTATATTGTATTTTCCAGCTAGAAAATAATAACTGTTTGTTCCCCAACCATACAAATTCTGCATAGGTTTAAAATGTTTACGTATGAGTTGCATTAGTGGAACCATATCAACCGAATTGCCTCTACGTTCTTGAATTTCAATGACGAGTTCTTCTGTCTTGGCATTCCCTGGGCCTCGCCCCATACCGGTGACAGTTGAATCCACCCAAGTGACACCTTCATCAAGCGCGCGTAGTGAATTCTGGAGAGCTAGTCCCAAATTATCATGTGTGTGAATTCCAATTGATCCTGACCAGCCCTGCCTGATCCACCCGATAATGCGAACAGCATCCTCAGGACTCATACCCCCCATTGAGTCTGCAAAATACAATACATCAATGGGATAACACGTGGCTGCCTTTGACAAATCTACTATTTCTGACTCGCTTTTATTAGCAACCTGCATAAGGTTAAAGCCGACCATGAAACCACGCTCTTTAAGCCAGCTCGCCACAGGCAATACGTCACGGAACTCATGCGCATGGCATGCAATTCGAACTAGCTGAAACTTAGCCTCACTAGCAGGTAAAGGAAATAAAGCATTAAGCGCTGCTTCCTGAGATGCTGGTGACGCAAGTTCACTACCATTAACCATTATCCCAATCACCAATTCTGGGGGAATGCTCAAACCTTCAAGAAATTCATCAGTTGTATAGGCGTAAGGTCCTTGAAAGCCACTGGTTTTCAAGCTACGCAACCCCAACTCAACAACATCTACCGAAGCTGCGTGCATTGCTTCGATATATTCCTGTGCTAAATCTTGAGAAAAATTCCAAGAGTTGTAATAACCGCCGTCTCTTAGCGTGCAGTCCAAGAAAATAGGACTAGATTCTAAACTGATTTTCTTATTTGTAATCATTTAGCTATTTCTGTTATCCATAAATACGGCTTAAATAAATTTTAAAAAATTAACCAGACAAGAATTCTGAACGAAGTCTTTCATAATCTAATGAGGCTAATACTTTCGTGCCATCTATACTTGGAAAGTCAACTTTAAGACCACATGATTCAAACATAAAATAGCCTGGGATATCAAGCATCTCAGATACGTTTAATGCTGCTGTAGAATAAAAACTTACAACAAACTGCACATTTAAAGAGTTTGAAAAAATAATTTCTGCTGGTGTATCACTTTCAATCAAATCAAAACCCAGCGAGGAATATTTACCCTCTCGTTCAATTGGATGAGTCTTAATAAGAAAATTTAACCCCAATGACTGTACAGCATTAGCAACTGCCTTCACACTTTTCAATTCTATTTGGTAATCTAATAGACCAAGCTCACCCAAAGGTTGGCCAAAAAAAACAACATTTCCCGCCTTAGATTTTGGTAAACACAACTGATCAAAATCATATACCGAATGCAAAGTTGATAATATTGATGATAAATTTTTCAATGGTGGAAGTTTAATTATTTTTTTCGATGACAAAAATTTATTATTTTCGGCTAAGCTAGAATAACGCAACATTACAGTATCTGTATAATCACTATGGCCCACATGCTCCTTATAGTTCGAGAATGTCAAGACTGATAGGAAAATCTTTTTAAGAATCAGCAAAATGTTTCTAAAAGGTTTATGTATTCTTGGTGTTCTATATAAAGAAAGTCCTTCCTCGATTTGAACTACATTGCGTCCATTTCCAAACATTGCGCTAAGTCGACTTGCAACAGGGGATCTATTGTTGAACATATAAAACCTGCAGCCACGAAACCTTCTTAATCGATATGTAGTTAATAGCGAAAATATAGCACTTAGATAGAATGGATATACTTTGATATTCAAAACATTAATATTGATATTTTTCTTTAATAAATGTTTCTTTGAATAAATAGTTTTATCTGGTGTCCCGTCAACAATAAAGATGTCTTCAGTCAAGCGCAAATGACCTGAATTACGCCAATCTACTAGCATTATCATTGCCTGTAAAAACTGATATTGAGTCTCTACATAAAACAAGCGATCGGTCATGAAGGAATATACTTCAAGCGAAGTCCTACAGATAGAAAAATTGCATACAGTATTGCTAAATTATAAAACCCATATACGGTAAACATTCCTTGAAAAAAATATAAAGGTACTGGCAGCAATACTGCAAGCCAAGACAACCTATGCAATAAATGCTTTCTTCCAGATAATAGAAATCTTGCAGTGACCATGTACAAAAAAGCTAGAAAGAAGGAGAAGTAATAACCAAAATCATATAATAGAATTGCTGGCAACCCCTGAAAAGAGTTCCAATTATTGCCAAAATTAAGCTGTCTTAATTCGTGCAAATCAGGAAAGCTAAAACCAAATATACCTAAAAACTTGCTTGGCAAATAATTAACACTACTTCCATTCATTATATTTATGTCTTTGAAATTCTCTATCAATGTATTTCCAATGACTAACCACTGAGATGCGTAATCAAAAAGTGCAAAAACAGCATGATTCGACACCAAAGTTCCCTCTCTAAAATCAACATAATTATCTCCAAATCTATTTAAGGTTATAAATAAGAAAATAAAAATTAGCGGACTTAAAATAGATATTACCCTATAGTTAGTTTTCTTCTGAGTATAGTTACCAAGATATCTATATACGTAAGCCAACATACTTAAATATAAAAGAACGTAGATTACTATCCCCCCCCTTGCAAAATATATCAATGGCAATATGACAATATTCAAAGAGCCAACAAAACATAGTAATGCCATTTTTTTATCTGAAATTACTAAATAATAAAAATGGGCTGCTAAGCAGAAATAACTTATTGGGCTTATCGCATAGCTTAATCTTATGAGAAATGAAGGAAATTTATTTGAAACAAGATCTTCTCCATAACCACTATTCTTAAATTCTTCAGGGAGCATTCCTATCGTTAAAATTTCAGAGAAAGAATTTAGGAATATATAAATATTAATAATTCCAACGAAACAAGAAAGACCAATAAAAGCCTTTATCAACTTTGTATTTAGATAAGTAAATTTATCGCGTTCTGGTATAAACGATGGACGTGAGTTGAAGCCAAGCAATAACAGAGTAATGATTGCACAAGAAAATAATGAGTTAAAATTTGTTTTAGGATCCAAAAGTTCTAATGGTATTTCAATTAAAAGCCCAAGTAAAATTGAGGATGCAACAAGCAAAAGTATGAATCTGGATAAGGTTGATTTACAGACATTCAGCCAAATCAAGATAAAAATCAAGTATGTAAGCATATTCTTGTACTTTTTTTGTTAAAAGTTATTTCGTGATATTTTCATAATCATTTTCTACCCTTATCTCAATCGTAGCCATATTTAAAGGTTTTACATTTAGAAGCTTTATTAATATTAATATCCAAAATAGAGTAGATATCAATAACAATATTCTTCTGCCGGGGGATATTTATAACACCCACCCTCAGATTCCAAATCTAGTTTATTTTATAGCTATAAACCAATTTCTTGCAAAATCATCTTAACTTATTAATTTGAATAATGATGATATATCATGAGAATTGGTTATAGTTGGTTGCATTTCCTGGTCCAAAAATGAGTATATTAAAATTCAATAAAAATTAGGAATTAGATTTATATAAAATACTTGACCATGGCATTTTTACGTATTTATTTGCGAAATACCATGTTGTTAACCACTGAATAGAAATTGAAAAAATAAAACTATAAGCGGCGCCATGGATTCCAAACAAATCTATAGCAAAAGTTAGCAAAATTACGTTAATCCCCCCTGTGGTAATGGTTATGAATGAAATTATCTCTGTTTTCTTTTCATAAAACATATAATTTGTGACAAGAAGATAAAATCCTTTTATGCCTTGACCTAGTATCAGAAGCGGAACAAATATAGCAGCATCAAGATAATCAGGGCCAACAACAAAATTAACAAGAGGGCCGCTTATAAAAAAGCTTAGAACAACAGCACAAGAAATCAAAAAATACATCAAATAGGTTATTCTCACGACCTTAAGTTTTTCTGTATATAAATCGCGATTTAAAATATTAAATAGCCAAGGTGAAAAGGCCTTATTAATACCATTGAGAATAATTGATGCTGCAAGTGAGAACTGAACGGCGACCATATAGATTCCAGCACTCTCAAGTCCAAGTTTATGGCTAATAAATGCTCTATCTACACCTAATATCAGAAAAAAACCAATAGTATGAGGGATCAATGGTACCCCAAATTTAATTGCATCCTTTAAATAAATTTTACAAACTTTAGGTGATACTAATTTGTTTCTAATCAACGACAAAAAGCCAATAATGGAAAAGAATGCTGCTGCAAAAAGTATGCCCAACACTCTCCCTTCAATTTGCATATCTGAGTACACAACAAGATAAAGAGAGATAATTAGATTTGTTGAACTCAGAGATATTAAAAAAATCCCAAACTTAAATGGGTTATTGCGAACCTGCCATTGCCCTAGTCTTATCTGAATCAAAACGTTACAAAATGCAACCAAGATACCAATTAAAACCAAGGCCTTGCTTAAACCAAGAGTAGCCGATATCAAATCAATAAAAAGTATTGACATCATAAAAATAAAAGAGGTGCTTATTAAAAGAATGAGTATGCAATTGTAAATGTATTTAGCTAAATCGCTGGCATCTTCTTTTAATTCAAAATATTTTCTATCAGAAGCAGCAAAAACATTTAATCCGCAAAATACTACAATAAATGAAATCCAGATAGTAAATATTGCTAATTCACCATACTGAGTAACAGTGAGATACCGAGTTAATACTGGAAGCAGAATAATTGGAATTAAAGCATTTAATCCATTAACTAAAATATATATCGATGAATTTTTTATTAAATTATTAAAAATGCCGGAATCCTTATAAAATCGCTTGGTTTAATTCGTGAACTTAATTACTGAGTCCATTCTACTTTTGATCAACTTAAATAAAATTTACAATATGACACGAATTCTAAATGGTCTGCTAATTAAAGCTATTTAACAAATAACTTATAATTCAAATCAATCAAGTCCTCATGGCTATCAATATCTAAGCTATTTTTCTTATTCATTATAAACGGTTTTAACTGGTCTCCATATAGACGATTTTTTTGCTCAATAACTGTGGGGGTTACTATGAATATAGCTCCGTTAGCTTTATAAACTTTTGGTAAAAGTTGTCTAGGTGAGAAAGGTGCATCATCCGTATAAATACCCTCGGCGAAGCCATTTTGGTTAATATAGAATGATTTTAGTATTTCATTAGATGTTTCGCATACTGAAATTACACTGTCACATTCTGTAGTTTCAGCCAACTGAATTGAGCTTACAATATCTTTACTAGTTCTAAATGGAGAGGTAGGTTGAAGTACTACAACTAGTTCGGGTATATAATTTGTTGCGTTTAATACATCTTTTACTACTGAAATCGTAGTTGATGTATCTGATGATAAATGTTCAGGTCTCCTGTGCACTCTAGCACCGAATTTAAGTCCTTCTTTTAGAATATGATCATTCTCACTAGATAATACAATATCGATATCAAGTTCTGTTTCGCGGGCAGCGCTTATCGCATGACCTATCAAAGACTTCCCATCAATCTCTAATAGATTTTTAAACCGTATTCCTTTAGAACTTGCTCTCGCAGGAACTATTACAAGATATTTTGCCATTTAAAGACCTTATATTAATAATTTTAAAAACTAGGTGGATAGCCTTTTTTTACCCAATCAATATCACTAGCCATCATTTTTTCAGTCATTTCCTCCAATGATACAGTCGGACTCCATCCTAATTCTCTTTCAATCTTAGAGTAATCACCTCTTAAATAATTTACGTCGCTAGGACGAAAATACTTTTCATCTACTTCGCATAACACTTTAGAGGATTTTTTGCAGATACACCTTTCATTTATTCCTTCTCCATCAAAGACTGGAGAAAATCCAGCAGCTATTGCTGAGGATTTAAAAAAATTTCGTACGGTTGATACAGTATTTGTAGCAATTACGTAATCAGAAGCAACTTTTGCTTCATTAATCAATATCATTCCAGCCACATAATCAGGCGCATATCCCCAGTCCCGGACTGAATCTAGATTTCCAAGCTTAACGGCTTCTCCTTGTTGTTCTAGTAGTATGGCAAGTTGAGACGTTATTTTTCT
Organism: uncultured SAR86 cluster bacterium; assembly: GCA_902616715.1. Classification (GTDB taxonomy): domain Bacteria; phylum Pseudomonadota; class Gammaproteobacteria; order Magnimaribacterales; family AG-339-G14; genus AG-339-G14. Next base: position 2,688 of record CACMTR010000001.1, on the reverse strand, counting down.
CGTGACAAATTCTCGCCCTCTTAGCTCTGACTCATGATTGAAGAGTATTCCATTACTTGCTTTAATGCCATAAGCTGCCCTGTAGTTTCTACCTAAATAATGAGCAGCTGCCTTTGATACTGCATATGGACTCATTGGATTGAAAGGAGTATCTTCATTCTGTGGATCGCTTAAAACGTCACCATACATTTCTGAAGTGCTTGCCTGATAAACACTGCAATCTAAACCCTGAATCTTTATTGCTTCTAATATGTTTAGATATCCATGATAGTTTATCTCACTAGTTAAATGTGGATGCTCAAAACTGTCCAAAACAAAACTCTGTGCGCCCAAATTGTATATATAGTCAGGCTTCTCAGCTCTTAAAACATTGATAACATTAGAAAACTCAGTTAACTCCATAGAAACGAATTTTAATTTATGTGTTATGCCTAATCTGTCTAGTCTACCCATTTTTGGCGTACTTCCCCTTCTTGTTGTACCAACAACTTCATATCCTTTAGCTAGTAGCTGATCTGCTAGGAAAGCGCCATCTTGTCCAGTGATACCTGTAATTAAAACTTTAGTCATTTAATTTCTCCACGTTTAGTAAATATTTTACTGCTTGTTTAAATTTATACCCTTCATCAAAGTGACCCTGCCAAACCTCTATTACTTTCATATATTTGTTTTCAAGAATATCCATATAATCTAGTGGTAGCCCAGTTCCTAAGGGCAATCCTTCACCATTTTCTCCAACGGCATCTGCCAAATGTAGATGTTCCGTATAAGGCATTAATCTGGCCACCCAGTCCTTATAATTGGCGCCGTGTGAATTAGCAGACAGAATAACATGACAGAGGTCTAGACATATTTTAATGCTATGTTTTTCGATCATCTGGATATACTTTTCATTATTGAACACATCTAATTTTACAGTGCCGCCAAAATACCAAGCGTTAACAGGCAGCCATTGAGGGTAGATTAATTGCTTAGAACTAATGATAATTTCTGAAACTAGCCTTTCAAAGAATTCATCATGCTGCATAGTATTTCGCTGTGAAAATGACCCTACTATAGGAACTCTGGAACCAGTAAGTTGTTCTAATCTATCAGATATCCTTTCGGTCCTTTGCAACACTTTTCTACTAAGCTGGTTTGTTTGTCCGTCATTTGAAAGTGGGTCAAAGATACGGTTACCAGGAATATAATCAGGCAAATGTATTGAATAATTTTCTTCAGCCATGCAAATTTCCTCAACCCTATCAATATCATCTGATAAAACTTCTTCATACGACAAATGAAACTCATAGCTACCAGTCCCAATATTCTTGCGCATTATCTCTAAGTCATGAATCCTTACAGGTATTGTTATCTTCTTTTGTTTTGCTTTAGCAAGCTGCTCGGTAGATAGTGCTTTAATAGGTACTTTAAAACTCATTTCAGTTATTGGGGATCCTGCATATAAATCTCTCTTAAGTTTTTTACCCTTAAAGCTTTTCTCAAATTCGCCTACTGAAAGGCCTTTTCTGGGACTTGCTATTACACAATCTTCCAAACTTAAAATTTTCCCTGCGTCTAAATTGCGCTTTAAATACAATCCCGTACCAAGATTTTGCATATTCAAAATTTCTCCCTGATTAGGCAGACTATGAGGAGCTCCAATTATCTCTTCTGCAAGCTTTGCAAATTTACAAATTGACTTAATTTCGTCTTCAGTTGAAGAAGAGGAGTCATCTAGTCCAATTCCGTCTTTATTATTTGTTAAATGCCGCTCTATCCATTTAGCCCCCATTGAAATTGCTGCAATACAAACTTCATAATCAACGTCATGACTTGAATATCCAGGCTGATGAGTTTCTGCAATTTTCTTGATCTTTGAGAGGTTCTGAATTCCTAGGTCAGCAGGATAATTAGCAATACAATGTAAAATTATTATGTGTTTGTATTTCTCATTGCTGTATTGATTTATTACTTCCTCTAACCTGTGTCCACCAGTACTAACTAATAATGTTTTATTTTGCTGCAATATTGCATCTACCAAAATGGCATTCATGCATTCTGCTGAAGGTACCTTATAAAAATCTGGACCGCTAATATGGCTTAAATAGAAACCTAAGTCTTCCTCTCGAAAAAATGACATGCCAAACTCTAAACCAAGACTATTTGTGTATTTCTGTAAATTTGAAATCTGATTAAAGGTCAAATTATTTTTTTGGATTTCACTTTTGACAATTGCATCCCCTATTTCATTATCTTCAAAATAAAAAGTTTCTGTATTACGGTATTGGAATTTAACGCCCCAGCAGCCAGCCCTAGATGCTTGTAAAATCAAATCTTTAGCAGTATCAATATTGCCACCAAAATTTATTCCTATTTCTGCGATTACATTTGCCATTAATTAAAAAATATCCATTGTTTTTATATATATTTCTTGAGTTTTTCGTACTCTTGTAATTTTTTAGCTATATATTGTTTTGTTATAATTATTTTTTGTTCAATGCCTTTGGGCGTTAAAGTGTATAAGTGTTTTAATTTTTGATTGGAATTATTAAAACTATCCACCTTCATTTTAGGTAAATAATAATCAAAGTTTTGATTTGAAAGATTGCTTTCTACTCTTTTGGTCTCGTTAATTTTATAAGTTGCAACAAGCCAGTATTTCATAATTCCTTCAAGAGCTTGGTACCCGGGGCCGGACTTGAACCG